>CAZUAH010000269.1:0-18495 GCA_964617665.1 uncultured Pirellulaceae bacterium | reverse complement strand
TAATTGATCAGGGCAACGACATTCGCCCCACGCTTCGCCCTGCGCAAACATTGGAAAGCTACCGTGCGAAGTTCTAACATAAGCCTTCTACCTCGAAACCGTTGCGATAGGTGCGTTTGAGATACATGTTGGCCTCCTCGTCGTTCGTGAATCGAACGTCTGTAGCGTTCCAATCAAGCTGCTGGTCTGGATAGCGGGCGGCAACCACGCCCAGCAACACCGCCTCGGTTAACGGGCCCGCATAATCGAATGGTGCGCTGGCCGTCGCCACGCCTCGGCAGGCGTCGACCCATTGAAGATAGTGACTGGCCCACTGCTCACGGTCGAAGGGAGCGACATACGGCGGTTCGTATTCCGCGAAATTCTCCTTGGGCAGCAGCCGCGGCCGGTCGACGTGTGGAAGCAGCAACAAGCCTTTCTGGCCAACAAACAGAGATCCCTGCTGCGGCAACCGCCGGCCTTCCTCGACCGGCAGCTCTTCGATTCTCGGCGGGGCCAAGGCGCCGTCGCACCACGTCCATCGCAACGTGTCGGTCGTGTGCCGAGTGCCGGGGAATTCGTATTCCACTTTTAGCTTGGCGGGATGCCCTTCGCCGTCGGGAACGCGGCACGTGGCCTTGCCCCATCGCGGCGCTGTCAATTCCAGGGCGCGAAACGGCGTGTCGAAGATGTGCACGCCCATGTCACCCAACGTGGCCGTGCCGAAATCGAGATAGCGCCGCCATTCGCGCGGATGATACCGCCCGTCGACATACGGCCGCTCGGGCGCCGTGCCCAACCAGAGATCCCAGTCGAGCCACTGCGGAACGTCGTCGCTGCGATACGTCTTGCTGCCATCGTATCCCCAGCTTTTGTGCGACCAGGCATGGACGCGGCTTACTTTGCCAATGACGCCCGACTGGATCATCTGCGTCGCCGCGCCGTACGCCGATGAGGAGTGGACCTGGATACCCATCTGCGTCACGACGCCCGTTTGCCTGGCAGCTTCGCGAAGTTTACGGGCTTCGAAAATGTCGTGCGCGAGCGGTTTCTGGCAATAGACGTGCTTGCCCAGATTCAACGCCGACATGGCAGCCGGAGCGTGTGTGTGGTCGGGAGTGCTGACGACGACCCCGTCAATACCCGTGCCCATCTTCTCCAGCATCACCCGCCAATCCGTGAATGTCTTTGCCGCGGAAAACTCCTTGGCAGCGCGGCCGAGACGTTTGGCGTCGACGTCGCACAAGGCGACGATGTTTACGTGCGGACTAGAGGCGACCGCGCCGAGATCAGCCCAACCTTGCCCGCCCGAACCCACCTGGGCCAAGTTGACTCGGTCGCTGGGAGCCCGGCCGTGAACCCAGGCAGGCAGGATCGTGAGACCTCCGGCAGCCAAGCTTGCGCGTTTCAAAAACGTGCGCCTGGGAATGGTTGTACGTTGAATCACACTTTGTTGGTTCATCCCGTCTCCAGGTCAAGTGTCTTCGTCGGGTCGATCAGCCGGCACCTGTTTCAACCGTATCCTCCCGCGCCGAAACGCCGAGGGCCGGTGTCTACGGACAGTGGTTCGAGTTACTCGGCACCGTTGCGGTTGGCACCAGTTTCATACGAATGCAGGGTCTGCCCCTTGGTAACCAGCACCTTGACGGAAAGGTTCTTGTCGGTGGCTAAGAGCACCATGACGGTTCCATTCTCGAGTTTGCTGCCCCCCCGATCAAAACGGGATAGCGGTTGCTTCCCGCCTCCGTTGAATTCATCCGATGTGTAGTTCTTCCCGTCGTTCTTCAGTGATTGAGATCAGCGGAATTCGTTCAGACACCGGTTAATCGGTACCCTGATCTTGTCGCCAATCCAGTAGTCGTAGAGGTCTATTGATTCTCCAACAAGGAATTCTTCCCCCAGGGTGCTTCTAGCGAATTGATGCGTCTGTGCCTTGCCGAAGAAGATCAGATCGGCCGAACCCGGCTGCCCTTTGCCGTCCGCCACATACATACGGCCACTTGCTCCGCGGACCCTGGAACCATGGATCGACATGTTCCAGTCGAGGTAAGGGGACTCCAATTCCAGGCGGTCGGGTTTGATGTCTGTGATTTCCGACCTAATAGAGACAACGGGAAGATGCAGTCTCATCTCGATCCGCATCCGGTCGTCAGAGATCTTGGCTTCGTCTATCTGGTAGGTTTGCTCGAACGATCCGCGGCGCAGGTTGATTTCCTTCTTCTTCAGGTAATCATCGGAAACGAAATCGGGGATTCTAGATTCGGCCGCAACGACAATCCGGTTCCGCCGGGCATCTGCGGACGCGATCTCGCCGCGAAGTTCCGGTGCAGAATGAATGGTCTCACCTGCGCAGGTCAGATGGGTTCCGCCGATGATCTCCAGGTGGACCAACTCATTGTCGCGACTGAACGCCGCATGAGCGACCCGGCCTTTCAGGCCCATGATATGACCGTTGGGCAGTCGCATTTCCTTGGCGTGCTGGGAAGCGCTGAAGATGAAATAGTCGGTTCTGTCGGGAAGCTCGATTTCACAGCCCAACGGCCTGAATCCGAATTCATCCTTCCCGTCGACTTTCAGGTATTGCGTGCTTCGTATCTGAGGGGCGGAAGTGTTGCCTCCGTAGAATTCCATCACGTTGAGGAGTTGGGAGAGATAAGGCTGATTCTCAGTACCCTGCCTTTTGTGATTCCAGAGTATCATTTCCTGGCCGAGGACCTTTTGGGTCTCCTTGACTCCGCTGCCCCGCAGTTCCGGGTAACCGACGTAGATCTGGCTCTGTCCGTCAAACAGCGAATGGAGCCTCATCGACAGGCCGTCCATGCCCGTTGTTTGGGAAGCGGCGATCCAACCGTCGCGGCCGTCTGCTCTCTTAGCACCGGTGAAGTCGACGATGCCGGAGCCGTAAGTGGGAAGGACCGAAATGTCTCCGCCTCGCAACGATGTATTGCCTGCGGAGAACTCAAGTCCTTCAAAGGTCGTTTCCGCCTTGGGCAAGAGTGACAGAAGTCGCCAATGGTCCTCCCCTTCTCTCATACGATATAGGTCAATCAAGTAGAAGTGTTTCTCGTCGATATCGACCAGGGCGTTGATTCTCCTCTGCCAGCCCTCATCCGGCAGCACGTGATAAGAGGAAGCGGTCGGCTCCTGGAAGGTATCATCTATCTTTGCCTTCCGTTGAAAACGCGAGACTTCGTGGTCTATGAGGGCGAAGTAGTCGCCGTTGGAATGCAGGACGGCCTTGCCGATCAGGTCAGTGCCATCCGTGACATACTGCCTTCCCGCATTCTCAACAATACCAGCGGAAACATCGGAACGAGTAATCAAATGGTTGCGGAATCCGAACAGCTTGAGTTCCATCTGGTCATACAGGCTCCTGCCTGTCGCGCCGACGCCAATCGTACAAGAACGCTCGTAGAAGCCCTTCCCACGGCGAAGGATGTTCAGATTCAACGCAGTAATGGGGAATACGCCCGTCCGCCAGTCGCCGGGTAGCGTTTCCGCAGCGGCTCGCAGGTCGTCCCACGTGAATTCGTAGTCTCGACTTTGCCAGACCACCCGGCCGGAGCTGTTTTGCTTCGTGGCAAGTTCCCCGAACGGCCCCGAGTTCAGGAATGCCCACGCGATGCGGGGATCGGGCCTCAGGCTGAATGCCTTGAGGAACATCGTGTCGCTGTTCTCTCCATACACGTCTCCGTAATACCACGGAAACGGGTCGCGTCCCTCCCAGCCGTCGATTCGGTAGGACGAACCGAGCATCCCTTCGTAGGAGAACATCGTGTCGGCCATCCCCCACTTTGCCCTCGCTCGTCGTGAGGGAACGAGTGCCAGATGCACGTTGGACAGCAGAGCGTTGTGCAGCCGGTCGTAATTCGGTTTCTTCCCCGAATCGCCGGCAACGTCTTCGATGCTCAGCAGCACCTCGCCTACGCCATTCACCGCGCCTGTGTTGTAGCCGCCGATGTTCTCGCTCTTGATTCCGTCCTTGGTGAATTCCGCGTTCAGCAGATGCCGGGCGCTGGAGATCGGGTAGTGAGTCCCCGGGTGGCCGTCGCAGAGGATGTCGAGCAACTGGTCGTCGGGATATCCCAGCAAATCAATCACCTGCGTGACGAGAACGTGACTGGCGGGAAAGTTGAAACACGACTGCCGGTGAATGTTGGCCTGCACCCAACTCAGGTAGATGCGTTCGATCAGCCATTTGACGTCCCGCGTGTCTTCGATCGGCAGCCCCTTGTTCTTCAGAAACGCCACCAGATTGCCAGACGTGTCGTCGAGGGCCGGGAAGAGTTTCTCATAAGCGGCGATCAGCGGAAAAATGGTCCGGGACTCTCCGAGCCCTACGCCAAAAAGAACTGACAGAGAAAGCCGCCTCATGACCGTATTGGTTGACAGTCTCTTCCGTATCTCGTCCTGATCGCCCTTGGTGCGATAGTGCTGCATGAAGGATCGGAAGTTCATTTCGAGCCCGATCCGACTGAGGAGCAGCAATCCCCGATAGGCATATTCGGGGTTGCCGGTCTTCTGATACTGATCGGCATATCGCTCTGCCAGGCGGGCCTGTTGGCGTTCTCGCTCGAACGTAAGGATGCCGAGCGGGCGGATTTGATTCTTGGGAGTGAGCGACGCCCATCTATTCTGGGCTAGTGGCATGCGGGCATGATTGTAGCGAACGGGAACAAAACCGTCGTCCGGAAAGACGCCGCTCGAAAAATCATCGTTTTCGATATCGTTACTGGGTATTCGGGTTCCTTCTTCATCAACATAGTACCTGTAGCCATGCAGGGGATCTTTGGAATGCTCGGATACGGCGCCCTCTGTTATCCCCATATAGCGAAGGGGCTCCAGATTCGGCTTCACAAAGGACGCGGATGTTGAGAGCCGAGCGGAAGAATCGGGCATGCCCTCCCAGATATCTTCGGCCGAGTATTCCAACAAGTGCGTCTGCCCCTTGTTCGCCGCACGCGTGGGTTTCGCGTAACGGCCTTTCTGCTTGGTGTAGGGCAGCACATCCCCGCCCATGCCGATCGGGAAGATCTGAGGGATGACGACTTCCTGCCCCGCGCCGCCTCCAATCAAAGTCGTGTCCTGATCGAGAATGATATGTGGGCGCGCCATGTCATGCATGTCGTAGATCTTCAGAAAGACGACCATCTTCCCTTGTGTTTCGGGATTGATGAACGTGATCGTCGCATCGTGATCGACATGCTCCGTCTTGAAATAGTATCGCCTGGCACCTGTCCGACTCTTCACAACCGTGAACTTCAGTCCCATGTCGGTCGTGATGTCGAGCGGCTTTCCAATGATCCGCTGATTCATCCCCGGCTGGTACTCATCTATGAAGTAGATGTCGGCGTTCCTGTCCAGATAGGCAATGCTATCGCTGGTCCCGATCTTCAGTTTCGGCAGCGATCCGCCGCTCTCCTGAAGCTCGACATAGAAGCGGCGTTCGATATCGGCGCCCACATAGTCCGGAGCATAAGCCAGGGTGAAGCCGAATTCTCCTGTGACGACAGGGTGTTTCACTTCTTCAGGGTCAATGACAGTCTTCGGGAGCGATGGGACGACTGTAAATGCCCACTCGGATATGCTCGTGTTCTTCTCATTCGTCTCGCCTCCGTCAACAACGCTCGGCATCAGAAGCAGAAGAAGGAACGACCATTCCCTCCAAGTGCATGCGTTGAATGTTGGTCCCATCATTTGTCTCTCCATGGTCAATTCGAAACAGGGGTGCAACTCGTTCCTAACGGAAGCGAGTCACGATTCTGCTCGGGGCCATTCACGTTTCTCGCGGTTGTTTCGTTGAAACAACCTGCCTGACGAGAGGACTCATTTGAACCGCACCTCACGGGTTTGCCCGGCTTTCATTTCCACCGTGTCCGGGCCGTCGATCTGTTGGCCTTTCGGAGCACGCAGAACATGCTTGCCATCGACGGTTGCCTTCAAGACGGCGCCCGTCGCTTTGCCGTCTTTCCACTCAATGTCGATCTGGATACCGCCGCGGGCTCGCAAGCCGGTAACGCTGCCGTCGGGCCAGGCGTCAGGCAGGGTGGGCAGAAAGTGGATCTCGCCCATGTGCGACTGCAACAGCATCTCACAGATTCCGGAGGTGTAGCCGAAATTGCCTTCGACTTGGTACACCTTGCCGGGCCAGCAGGCATTCAGCAGGTTGTCGAACGTGTTGCGGGAGATCCAGCGGTTGACATGCCAGTAGGCCTTTTCCCGATGGCCGAGGCGCGCCCACAGGTTGATCTTCCATGCGTTACTCCAGCCCACATCCGCGCCCTGCCCGCGCGCTTCCGCGGAAACGCTCGCGGCCCTGGCAAGCTCCGGCGTGGTCCATGGCGAGATTTGTCGGCCGGGGAACGCGGCAAACATGTGGGAAATGTGGCGGTGGTGATTATTGGGACTGTCGCGGTCGACCATCCACTCTTGGAGTTGTCCCCATTTTCCAATCTTCGGGCCCGCTAGGCGGTCGCGCATGTCGGTCAGCTTTGTGCGATAGGCCTTGTCCACGTTTAGTGCCTCTGCGGCCAGAATCGTGTTGCTGAACAAATCCCAGATGATCTGTTGATCGTGCGATACACCGTCCTCGACGGGACCGTGTTCCGGCGACCAGCCGTTCGGGGCGACGAGCGTGCCGTCGTCGAGTTCCTTCAAATGATCCTCCCAGAACTCGCAGGCCTCCTTCATGTACGGATAGGCCGTGTTGCGCAGGAAGTCCTTATCCCGGCCGAACGCATAGTGCTCCCAGAAGTGCTGCGCATACCAGGCACTCGCCGGGATGTTCCACTTCCAACCCATGCCGCCGAATGGATTGTGGGATGTACGAACGGTGAAGCCACGAATGTCCTCGCCGAAAGACTTCCTGGTTGCCTTCCTGCACGGCTCGAGGGAAGCAAGCAGCAGATCGAACATCGGTTTGTGACATTCGGCCAGATTGGTCGGCTCGGCCAGCCAGTAGTTCATCTGGAGGTTTATGTTGCTGTGATAGTCCGAACGCCACGGCGGATTGTTTCGGTTATTCCAGACCCCCTGCAGGTTCGCCGGCAACGTACCCGGCCTCGAACAAGCGATCAGCAGGTATCGACCGTACTGGAAGAGCAGCTCTTCGAGATCGGGATCGGCAGCACCTTCACGCACACCTTGGAGCCGCTGGTCCATGGGAAGATTGCGCTGTGAATCGGCCGTTTTCCCGAGATCAATCGTAACGCGGTCAAACAGCGCCCGGTGTGCCGCGATATTGGCTTCGCGCATGGCGTCGTGCGATTTCTTCGACGCCACGTCGACCTGACGGGTTACCAGTTCGTGCGGGTTTTCGCCCACGAACTTCTTCGAGTAGTCCATCACGTAGCTGGTTCCCGCCGTCAGGTAGAGGGTCAGCCCGTCGGATTGGCTGAACACCAACTCGTCGCCGTTGGTCTCCAACTTCCCACCGTCGGCAACCGCGATCATCTGCGCTTCGTATTCCAGACCGTTTGCCAGTTTGCCGGCAACAGTAAGCTTGTTCGAAACGGCGGAGGTCTTCTCGCCGTGACCGCCCTTCAGCCGGATGCGACCGGCGTACTTGCCTTTTGCATTGGCAGAAAGCCTGATGACGATGACTTGGTCCGGATGACTACAAAACGTCTCGCGAGTGAACCGTGTGCCGTTCTTCTCATAACTCACGCGGCAGAGTGCATTGGCGATGTCCAGCTCGCGCCGGTACGCCTCGATCGCGCCGTCACCCTCGAAGTCAACATACAGATCACCGAAGTTCTGGTATGCCCCCATGCCCGCGGTCTCGTAGACACCGCTCGGGTTCTGGTCGCCGGTCCAGAGACTATCGACGTTGAACTGGACCCGCTCATTCTCCGTGCCACCGAAAACCATGGCTCCCAGCCGCCCATTGCCGATCGGCAGCGCTTCCTTCTCCCAATTTGTTGCCGGTCGGTCATACCAAAGGACCATCGGCCGCGAATCGGCCACGGCGGCGCCGAATAGGAGAAGTAGTATGGTGATAGCCAAGAGTGCTCGTTTCATTGAAAGGGCTCCAAGATAAGGCTTACCGTTCGATTTGTCCTGCATCGTCTTTGTTCAATTCCTTCTCACTTCTCGCTGTGTCGAATCTGTCTTGCGGTAGATTGGCGTCACCATGACATCGGACGACGCCATGGTGACCGTGGTTGTTGCAGATTCACTGCCCGCCAGGTACTGCGTGTCTCCTTCCCACTTCACAAACGAAGCGTCTGGGATCGTATCGGCCGATATCGAGATCCGCTCGGCCGCCGTGTAAACGCCACTACCCGTGCCTTGGTTGACAGTCAGTCGGCAGGTATCGCGGACCCAGTCGGGCGACTCCTTCATCCTGAGGATCGTTTTGTTATCGAGCACCCTACTGTAGACCCGTACTTCGTCGACGAGAACGCCTTCCATTTCTCCGTGAGGGCCACTACCGATATTCATAGAGACCCAATCGTTGGGGACGGCCAGATCTTCACTCCGCGCGACGAGTTCCCCGTCAACGTAGAGGATTCCGGACCCCCGGCGGTCGGCACCCCGTTTGAACGTATAGACAACGTGGTGCCACTGCGTCGAGCGAATCTGGCCGCGCGCCGTGAGCTTGCGGTCGCCTTGATGCACGGAAATATCTTCGCCCCAGAATCCGAAGTAGAGCGTATTCGGCTTTCTTCTCAGGTCGCTCCACTGCCCAATGTTTCCCCGGCTCGCCCCGTTGCGGTTGTACCAGAAAGAGACGGTGAATCTCGAACGATCCATCAAGTCGCCGGCATAGTCGAGGTAGTTGTGACGAAGGTGCGTCCTCCATTGCGTTTCGATTGCGTTTCCCGCTACGCCGGCGTTGATCGCCCATCGCTTCGGCTGCGCGCATTCGGCGTCGTTGTGGTGGCCGGAGGCATCCCGCAGTACGTTGCCGTACGACTGGTCCATGTCCCAGCGCAAGACCATTTCCTCTCCGGGCACCTCGATCACGACACTGCGCTTGACCGGCATGTGAGTTCTGTCGCGCACCGTCAGTGTGGCTACGTGTACACTGTTGCGTTGGTAAACGTGGACGGGGTTCTGTTCATCCGAGGTGTCGCCGTCACCAAAGTCCCAAGAGTACTGGCAATCGTCGGCACTGCCGCTCGCCGAGCCGATGAATTGCACCTTCAGTGGTGCCGGCCCGGATGTGATCGCTGCGGTCGCCCATGCTTTGAGCCGGGAAGGGCCTCGCCTTGCGAGGAACTCTTCGGTCGTCGCCAAACGCCACGTGCGACCGGCGTCCGTACTCAGCAGCATCGAGGGATCGAACAGCCCATTCTGCTTATGGCCGTCGGTGAACATCTCCGTTCCCCACAACCGATCGCTCACTTGCCGAGCCTGGGGCGTACCGAAGTGTTCCAAGTTCAGGCCGTGGTATTCGTAGCCAAATGGAACGAAGAGGCTCCCGTCTCGATCGACGCTCGCGGTCCGATGTTGGTAGTTGCAGTAGCCGCTGTGCGCGCTGACGACCAGTGCGTTCACGTCTTCCCAAGTGTGCGGTTCGTTCGCATTGGGCGTGGCCCGCAGGTAGTCGAGGGTATGTGTTTGGAAGCTGTAGCCATGCTCGGTGTATGCTCTCGAGTCTATTGCCATGTTCCTCAGAAATAGATGCATCGCGTCATTTTTGTCGATACCGGCGTGAACATAGGTGTAAGCGTGTGTTTCGTCCTTGCCGCCGAGGTCGATACGGCGGCTCCATCCTTTGGCGTTGGGTCGCGACATATCGTCAGGCGGCGCGGGGCGGAACTCGCGGTCGCTGACCGGGACGCTGGTTGCCCGGTAATACACAGGTCCGTCGTGATGCCCGCTGATATAATGCAGCCGATTCCTGCTGTCGAGCACAATCACCGGACGGTTGTGATTGTCGCCGCGTCGGTTTCCATTCGGACCAAAGCCAGGCGCCCCGACCATGTCGTACGGGCCGTCTACGGCTTCTGTTGAGACGTTGTATCGCACGTAGAGCTGCGGCGTGATTCCCGGTTCACGCGGGTTGGTCTGGAGACCCGAGACATGGACATGATCGCCAACTCGAATCGCCACTCCACCGTCGAGTCCGTATCCGGGGACGAGTACAGATCGTTCCGCCACCGACAGCTCATGGGACTTGCGGTCCTTGTCGAACAAGAACAGACGGAACTGGCCGATGCCGGCGCTTCCAACAAGCGGCGGCAGGCCGCGCGTCCCATCGCTTCGAATTGCCTTGAACACAAGCAGGTTGAAGGCGCGTCGATACGTATCGCCCCTATAGACAGTCCAAGCATCCTTGGCCCGGCAGTGCTGCACCACATAACCGGGGGCGAGAAAGAACACGTCCCCGTCGTTGTCGATGTAAACGTGTCGTTGTCCGAACCACCGGTCGATGATCCACAGCCTTTCGTCGAGACCGGTCAGCTTCCCAATCAGCGCCTTGTACGAAAGCTGTCTCCATCGCCCGTCGGGAAACAGCCGCAGCAGGACATAGTCGGTGGACTTGTCTCCTCCCCAGGCCACGTGGGTCGTGCCGCGACCGTCGGATCCCACCGAACCCTGGTTTCCGAAGAAGAACCAAGGGAGATTGTCACTGTCGAAATCCACGTGTGTCGGCATGAATCGGGGATTGTAGGAGTACATCTCCCGTTCGCGGTCGAACAAGTTCGTGTACCTGAGCTGCCCGCCCTTGGTAATATGATCCGGCCTGAACGGCGGCGTCCCATAGGCCAGCTCCGGCCCGCCGTGATCCCACGCCGAGTCCTGCCAGAGCGGCTTGATTTCGGAATTCGGAACCCACGTCTGTGCCGAGTGTGCTGGGGTCGCTCCCGAGGCAGCGAAGAGAATGAGCCCCGCGGCCAACGTCCAGCGGATTGGAACGCCCGGCCGAGTCACGCTCAGGGCGTGCTCGAATCGGCGAGTTGTCCGTAGGGTTCGTGTACCCTCATCTGCAGTGTGCAGTCTCATGCGTGTCCTCCGAACATGTTCTCGGCGCTCAGTTCCCTGCTGCGGGGGACCGCGGAATGTGAACCGCGGGCGGCCTAGTATGCGCGCACGCTATCGACGCATCACGAACGTCCATGCAAAGGCGCACGGCGGATTTGATCTTGCTTGTTCAGGAATGGTCACTGTCAGATTGCTAGGGCCGGTCTTCTCGAAGTGGAGCGTGTTCTCGAATCCGAGCAGCGCCACTTTCTCTACTCCGTCAACATTCACACCTTCGATCGTCAACGTACCGGGCATTCTCTCTCCGTCTTCGGCCAGGAGGATCGCGTTGATCCTCTTGCCGTCCTTGCTCATGGTGAAACAGATGTTCCCCGACTTGTAGGGCGAGATCGGTCGGGTCGCGTAGATGGCCGATCCGTTCACCTTCATCCACTCGCCGATCTCTCCCATCTGCTTCACGCCGGTGGGATGGAAATAGCCTTCGGGTGACCCGCCCAGATTCAGCAGGAAGTTGCCTCCCTTGGACACGACATCTATGAGCATGTGAACAATCTGGCGAGTCGGCTTGTACTTGCGATTCACGTTATAGCCCCAGCCGTCCCCCATGGTCATGCATGTCTCCCAGGGGTAATCCAACGCCTTCTCCGGAATCCTCTGTTCTGGGGTCACGTAGTTCTCAAACTCCCCGTGGACCGTGCGATCCACCACAATCAGACCGGGCTGTTTCTTGCGAGAGTTTGCTGCGATTTCGTCCATTCGTATGTCCTGGTTACGGGTTCTCGGCTGGACCCAGCCGCCGTCGAGCCAGAGAATGTCGATCCGGCCGTAGTCGCTCATTAACTCGTTGATCTGGCCCTGCGTGAACTGGACGAATCGCTCCCATCGCTCCGGCTCTTCAACGACGTCATAATTGGTGTGCCGATCCGGGGCCGGCCGGTCTTTGGTCCAGAAGTCGTCGT
The DNA here is from genome assembly GCA_964617665.1 of uncultured Pirellulaceae bacterium. Taxonomy (GTDB): domain Bacteria; phylum Planctomycetota; class Planctomycetia; order Pirellulales; family Pirellulaceae; genus JADHUC01. Next base: position 6,625 of record CAZUAH010000269.1, on the reverse strand, counting down.
GGTGCCAATCCGGCTTGGAGATATAGGCCCCGATCATGAAACCCTTCTCACGAAAGGCCGAGAACAGTTCCTTGGTCACGTTCGCCTTCGGATTCGAACCGAACGGGCACGACGCGCCCGTGATCTTGTAGTCCGACAGTTGCGTGTCGAACATTGCGAAGCCGTCGTGGTGTTTGGTCGTGAAGACGAAGTACTTCATCCCGGCTGTCTCCGCGAGTTCGACCCACTGGCGCGGATCGAACTTCACGGGATTGAACTCTTTGTTCAAATCCCAATAGCGTTCCCGGAATGCATCCATATCCTGTCCGACCTCGCTCCATACGGGAAGCGTGGAACGTTTCCATTCCCTTGCCTGGGAAAGCGGCCAAGACGCGATGCATCCCCATCGGCTGTACAACCCCCAATGGACGAAGAAGCCGAACTTCAAATCTTGCCACCCTTCGAGCTTCCTGAGGACAAGCGGGTCTCTGATGCAGAATCGAGGGTCCGTCTTGGCATAAGGCCCACCATGCCCTTGGGCAGCGGCAGCCTCGGATTCCGTCAATTCCTTTTCTTCACTCCGTTGCCCGCAACACGGATTCACCTGTGTGATAAACGACAGCAGAACGCCTGCGAGAATCGTCTTGGTTTTCATACTTGCATTCCTGTTGCGGCGCGATGTGGTTGGAAACGTAGGTCAGGCAAACAAGTGGAATCAGGCGACCATTCGATTCCCGCCAACAGCCCACGGCCATGCGCCCCGGGGCCAGTCAATCCCGCGCTCAAAATCGGGCTGGTAATACACCCCAAGTTACTACAAAGCATGCTGGGCGTGATCCTCATCAATCGTCCTCAACCTCTCTGAAAACGCTCCGCGGTATAAGAAGAACCTCCGTTACTTTCACGTCGATTCTCGAAAGCCCAAACGCGCCGAGACTCGTCGGACGTGCTCTCGCACAGCCTCTCCCAATTCAGGGAGTTCTTCTTCAGAATGCCGGCTCGTGGGACCGGTAACGGTGATCGAAGCCACCGGGTAGCCGTGAGCGTTGAAGACCGGAGCTGCCACGCAGAGCACTCCCTCCAGATGCTCTGCCCGATCCAACGCATAGCCGCACACTCTGATTTCAGCCAATTCTTCCCGGTAGGCATTTTTCTGCGTGATCGTACGACTCGTCAGCCGTGGCATCTTCATTGACCTTAAAACTGCCTCCAACTCCTCACTCGGGAGGAAGGATAAGATTGCTTTGCACGATGCAGACGAATGCAGGGGTTGACGAGCACCCGGATCCGCAACGAAACGGAATGGATGTGACCCAGGCACTTGTTCCAGGACAAAGCCTTCACCTGCAGTCAAAATGCTAATGACCACCGTCTCTTGAGTGGCGTCCCGGAGTTCGCGCATAACGTCCAACGCGTGTCCAATGATGCCGCTGTCTTCCACATGGCCGTATCCCAAGGTCAAGACCTTGCGGGTCAATGTAAAACGCTTGGTGGCGGGGTCGCGCCGCAAGTAGCCAAGTTCATGCAACGTAAACGTAATCCGGAATACGCTGTTCGTCGGCAATTCCAGACGCTCGGCCATCTCTGCGACGCTGCACCCCGCCGGACGGCGGTCAAGAAACTCCAAGATGAGCAGTGCCCGCTCGAGGCCCGGCACCCAATAGCGAGTATCGTCACCAACACCGGCTGACGACGGCGGGTTCTTCATAGTCGACTCAGCTTGCAGGAATTGATATTTAAACGGACAGTTGACATGTCAATTTATGATATGCCAGAATCTCAGCCGCGTCAACACACCCGCAGCTTTCCACCCCGGCGGACCCTGCCGAGTGGCCCTCCATCGGTTGCTTGCTTGCACTTGAAGATCCGCCACGCCCTAACGTCTTCTCCGGCAGATTTCGCCGCAATCCAACCAACCTTGCTTTCTCGGAACCTCCCAACCGAGCTTCATGCGTACTGCTGAACAGAGCTTGTCGCCAAATTGTCTCACGAGGTAGCACCGGTCCTCCGTTCCTTTCCGCGAAGGCGACTTTTGGTCCTGCCACATTGGGACAAACCGAGCTATCGCCATCGCGTGGGGAAGATAATCGTCGTTGCCAATAGCAAGGGTGGAGTGGGAAGTCCACGATCGTCGGTCATCTCGCCGTCTACCTAAACGACTGCGGCCATCAAGTTGCCGTTCTAGACGCAAATTACAGTCAACTCTCGGCGGCCGGCTGGTTGGCTCGGATCGAACATCACATTGCTCTCTTCTCAATAGGCCACGACAACCCGCGTCGCTGCCGCACGCCCCCGCAGTCTGGCATCGGAAGTAAGCCGCGCAGTTGCTCTGCACCTTTGAAGTTCTTGATTGCGCAAAACTGCAGATGTCCGACACGCCTCGGCCGTTTTATTGCAACCAAGAACTTCAGCGGTCACATCGACCTGCCTCACCAAGCGGGATACGGTGTATCGAAGTGAGGACGTCAAGAGATGCTATTTGGCAAACGAGTCAATTCAGAGTGATTCGTGCGGCAGGCGTTGCGTAGCGACAACCATCGCACTGCCATTCCCCTTAGCCTTACCACTCCATCTCGAATCCCAGGCTGGGCTTGGATTTCCCGTGGATGTGTTCGAGGCGGAATGCATGGCTTCCGCGTGTCAGGGTCACGGTAGTCTGCCCTCCTCGCGGACGACGCCTACGGTCTTGGTGATTGTCCCACACGGCCTTCCCATCGACGTAGAGCACAACATCATCGGCGTCTTCGGTGGACAGCATTACCGGCGGGGCGCCTGCGCCATCCCAACCGTAGATACTCACGGCGGCAAGGTGATGCAGCCCCTTTGCCAACGTGGTTGACGTCTTCAACGCTCAGCCGACGTCAAGCTTTGAAGCCATTTCTCCCGGCCGGCCTATCGGCCAAGTGACTTTGCCGCCGCGGGTCGTCGGCGTTTCCCACCCTTCTCGTTGGAATGATGTTCCTACCTCGATCGTCTCGTCTACGGCAGGTGCGAAACGCCCGCTGACGGACGTGCTTTCTCTCGGGGGCTTGGCCTCCGAAACCGACGTCGCGATGAGCAGGACCGTAAGTGTCGTCGATGCCAGATATCCTAGGCGAGTGGCAGATAAGAACTTACCACCCCTCACCCTGCCCTCTCCCCTGCTATTCCGCTGCGCGGGCAGGGGCGAGGGGACAATTGAATCTGCCGATCGCCGTAACTGGGCATTGCCCATGTGATCTCCACCTGTTTTCATCATGTTCATGCCGGATTCTTGTTTCTTATGTGATGGTCTACCTGCACTGCGCACCAGACTATCGTCAGGTTTACTCTCGCCTGTCCGCCGCGAAAGGAACTGCCTTGGGGAACTTGTAGCCGCCCGCCTCGGGCACGGCGTGTTTTGCGACGAAATCTGCGACTCTCTTCGCAGCGTTGAGAATCTCGCCGTCATCGAGGTACTCGGCGATCTGCGCCAGGCCACAGACCACGCCGGTCTGGCCGTAGTCGAGTGTGATGGCGATCCTCTGCCTTTGCCTGTCAGGGCACGCGAGGCATCCGTCTACTTCGGCTGCCGCGCCGATGACGCCTTGCGCCACGCGTCTCAGCGCTGCCTTGATCTTTGCCGTGAACTCGGGATCGCTATCGCCAATTTCTCTGGCGAATCGGATGAGGAAATCGCAACTTCCCAACGCACCTCCACAGTACCCGAAGCCGCCGTCGCCGCCCGGAGATTCGAAGACTCGGCCTTGCGGAAAATTCAGGAGCCGAAAGACAGCACTATTGGCAGCTCCCCTGGCGTACTTCATACACTCGGCGGCGAACTCCGGATGTTCCTCCCGGTTGGCACGTGCCCCCATGAGAAACGCCAAGCCTATCCCACCGGTTCCGCTACCGAACCCGATGTTCCTGCTCTGTTCGCTGTGCCGCATGTAGGGCCACACGGCCGCCTTGCCATGTCTTTGGGCACAGTCCATCAGGTAACGGAGGTTCGAGTTCGCCATGGACAGCGGCGTCATCCCGTCGTAGAGCTTGATGTCCGGGCGGACCTCCGCAATATGCAGTAGCGATTGCACAATGCCTGCCTGGCCGTAACAAAATCCCGTCTCGATGGGGCCGTCCTTGCCTCGGCGCCACACGAATCTCCTGTCGGCGCCCGAAGTGATGAGCTCGCCCCGCTTCCGAAGGTTAAGCAGGACCCCCATGAGCGCCTTTTCGAATTCCTCGTCCTCCGAGTACTGAGTGGCGGATAGGAAAACTTCAAGGAAGGCGGCCAGTCCGTGAGAGTAGCCAGCCAGCGCGCCATGCCATAAGTAGACTCGGCCCTCGCGGGTTTCCCTCTTCTGCATGATCGCCGCGACGCCCCGTGCGCCGGCCAGACCCGCGTCGAGGTATTTCCGGTCACCGTGTTTCTCGTAGGCCCTGAAAAACATGGAAACCGTGTGGCACATGTAGGTTCCGGATGGCTTGCTGAGTTTGCTGTCCGGCGGGGCCAGCGGGACGAGCGGACAGATCAGCCGGTCGGGTTCATCGGTCTCCGACACGGACACGATCCAGTCGAGCGCTCCTTGCCAGTACTTCGAATACTCTGGGGCAACGTCCGAGAGTTCCAGAAAACCCCACGCAACGCCAGCAGCCCCATGCGTGTCGGTGTGGTACTCAGGCTCGTCGCCTTCTGCCGTTGCAAACACCAGAAAAATAGCAGAGGCCAGAAGACGCATCATATGAATGAGTCTATTCTTCACTTGAAACCTCTTGTGTACTCCGACGGACGCGTCGGGTTTTTGCGGAACATGTCAGACTTATCCGCGGGGAGCTTAACGCCAGCAATTCAATCGGTGGCAGCGGGCGGGAGCGTGATCCCTGGTCCGGACTCCAATTGATATGCGATTGAGTCACATTGTCGTTTGGCCAGATATTCGGTGAGGGTTTTTGCTCCAGACTCAAAACTGCCATTCGGCACCCAGTTAAGGTAACAACGCCTGCCGTGGATGTGGGTAGTCAGCCCGTCGGCAGCAAAATTCTGCTTCTCCTCAAGCGTTTTCGTCTCTCTGACGATTTCGTGCGCGGCCGATTCGCTGGGCGCGCTGCATACGAGTGTCACTGAGGTCGGAAGGTGCGACGGCTTGCCTGCAAATGGAAGTGTGTCGGGAACCACCTTCACGTTCGTCGTCAGCTTGAGTGCCGTCGGTGCGCCAACGTCGTACGTCAGTTCGAGGAAGTAAGCAGTCCAGCCTCTGGCGGATTTTGCCACGTCGGCACTGTACAAGCCATCTTCGTCAGGAGTGATGATGGTGCTGGTGTATTTGCGCCCGAGAGTTTCGACACGGAAATCGCGGGCTTCCGGATTGTGGGCCTGCCACAGACGGACCTCCTGTGGCTTATCCCTGACCAGCATGCGCAACTTGCCGTCTTCATCTTCAGTCCACTGGAATGTGGGCGGCTTCTTGCCGGACAGAATCAGCGAATAGAATGCGATCATGCTTTCGACGGCGTCGCTGTCGTTGAGTCCGTGATCGGCGTTGGGCACATAACGCAGGTAGTTTTCACCTCTCAGATCGTCCCAGTAGAATCTTGACGAATCCGGCAGGAAGAACTGATCGCCGGCCGCGTTGAGTATAAGTTTGGGCATCGTCAGCCGGTGTCGATAGAAGTACGGATCCACCAACTCGTACAGTTCCTTCAGCTGCGGATGATCCATCCGATGCATGATCTGATGGTTGACATAGTCGCCCACGCTAGGAGCCCAGAAACCGTACGCCGCAAAGTGATGCTGCATCGAGGCATCGACGTTCAATACGTCGATGACGATCGGGATGATACCGACGACACGGTCATCGACCGCTCCGGTAAGCCAAGTAGTCCAACCTCGCTTCGACCCACCAGCGACCACGAATCGGTCAACCACGCGCCGATCCCCTTCTTCGGAAGCCATTACCGCCGTTATCGTGTCCATGGCGCGCACGGCACTCTTGACCATGGGATTACGAGCGGGCCACGTCGGGTCACCTGTCTTGAGAAACTGGTCCCACGTATAGGCGATCAAATCGTCTTCCGTACGCGCCTTACCATCGTTGTGAAACATGAGCCTCTGGTTGGGGACCATGCCAAGTTGCGCAACGACCGTACCAGTCGCTGTGGCGATTGCCTCGGCACGTTCGTTCGACCGTGGGCCCTGGCCGTTGTATCCACCACCGATGAGAAGCATGCCGATGTCTGATGTCGCCTTCTCGGGGATCGACACAGTGAGCCAGTGCCTCCATTCGGTGCGATTGACGTCGTCTTGCGTCCGCCAAGTCTGCGAGACCATGTCGACGACGACCGTCTTCAAGCCGTTGACAGTCTTGCTGGTGGCGATTTTCCACGAGTAGCTGGCATCCGGCTTCTCGATGTAGTCGTCGAGCGCTGTCCGGCGGGGCAATTCTCCCGCGTACGCAGAGGACATTAGGCCGCATGTGAGAAGAGGGGCAATAATCGTCGCGAGTGTTTGAAGTCGAGACACTTTTATCTTTCATGTGGTTGTACAGAGGGATGTAGCGCGGGCGTTGCGATATGTTTTTGACGGACTAGGAAGCCCGTCGTACCCTAAGTTAGCGTTGACAGAGCATTAGTGCTTCGTCAGAGCTTAGTTTTGGGGTGGCCGGGGTTGGAGGGCGTAGCCCGAAACCCC
>CAZUAH010000268.1:0-18538 GCA_964617665.1 uncultured Pirellulaceae bacterium | reverse complement strand
TGGTAAAGACGCGCTACATCGGACTGCGAGTAAACAGCAGCTACGAGTCCGGCGGTGCGACGCATTACAACTTTCAGATCGGCGAAATGGAGTTTTTCGTCACGGGAAAGATCGACCTAACGTTTGCTGCCCGCGCCGAAGCCAAGTCCCTGCCACAGGACCTGCAGAACCTCCGCGCTGCTATCGAGGATCTAAAGCAGTCTTTTGCCGACCGATATCCTAGCGATTCGTTGCTGCGGCGACTGAACGAGATTGAGAAGAGTCTGCGTGACGTCGTGCGCGATAGCGACCGGAACCCTTCCGACGCGGCATCGGCTGAAGATCCGCTGCGTCGAATCCGACAACTCGCTGAACGTCTCCAAGAGCTTCGGCGTGAGGCATTGATCGACGCTAACCCGCTCATGCCCAAGCGGTTGCTGTTTGTCAAACGCTTCACGTACAGCCCAGGTTGGTACTATGCCGAATTCATGCGGGCCAGTCGCTTTGGTGGAAACCTGTGTGTGCTGTCATTGGTTGACGGCACTGTTACGGAATTGGCGCCCAAGTTGACCGGAGGCATCTTTGACCGTTACGACCTGTCGTTCGATGGTCGCCGAGTCGTGTTCGGCTACAAGGCAGCGCCCGGAAAGGGATTTCGCATCTACGAAGTGGGCGTCGATGGCCAAGGACTTCGGCAACTAACCTTCGACCCACCGGACGAAGAACTGCGCGTTGCGCGATACTGGCACCCTCGAAACAAGCCGAGCGGCGTGTACCGTCACCACACCGACGATTTCCATCCATGCTACTTGCCGGACGGCGGCCTTTGCTTCGCTTCGACGCGTTGCGAACAGGGCGTATTGTGTGACCAGGGCGACAGCCTCAGCGTCAACGTGCTGTACCGCATGGACGCCGACGGCGGCAACATGACTCGCCTTTCACAGGGGGCGCTCAGCGAATCGACGCCCAGCGTCATGAACGACGGCCGTATTCTGTACACGCGATGGGAGTACGTTGATAAGGGTGTGATCGCTGTCCATGATCTTTGGTCGATGCGGCCGGACGGCAGCGGATCGACCGAAGTCTATGGCAACCAGATCGAGTTTCCTCCCGTATTGATCCACGGCCGCGCGATTCCCGGCATGAATCACTTGTTCGTTACCACGGCAACGATGCATCATCCGTTTGCCGTCGGCCCAATCTACTTGATCGACACCCACCGCGACATTCGCACCCATGAGCCCATTCAGTCGCTCACGCCCGACACCAGCTTGAACGTCGACGGCGTGGGTGGATTCCCGCGTGGCGAAAACTATGTGCATCTGAAGAACGGCCGATGGATAGCCGACAACATAGGTCCGTTGTTTTCCGAGCCGTACCCATTGGCGGATCCCGACAGCGGTGCCGGCGCCGGCAAATACTTCCTGGTCAACTGCAATCCCGACCGTACGTGGAACGATCCCAAGGCATACGCCTTGTACCTGATCGACGCCTTTGGAAATCGCGTACCCATCTACGACGATCCAAACATCTCATGCTGGCAGCCCGTGCCGCTGACGCCGCGTCCGAAACCGCCAGAGGTTGGTTCGCCGAGCCTGGTCGCGACACCAGCCCGACGCGCCAGCGAGGGCACACCCGAATCCCTCGCTCGCGCTTCGGGCTCCATTGGTGTCGCGCAAGACGCTGAAACACCGGGCCCAGACGAGGCCGTTGTGATGATGAGCGACGTCTACCGTGGCTTGGAGGACACTCCTCGCGGGACGATTCGTTATCTGCGTATCCTGGAACAGATTCCGCGTCCGTGGTCGGCTCGTCGGTTTTGGCCGGACGATGAAGCGCATGGTCAGCACGCGATAATCAGCATGCACGCCCACATCTTCGTCAAGATTCATCACGGCATCGTGCCGGTCGGCGAAGACGGATCAGCGTGCTTTGTCGTTCCAGCCAGGAAGAACTTGTTCTTTCAGGCTTTGGACGAGAATTTCATGGAAGTCCAGCGGATGCGCAGCTTTGTGAACCTCCTTCCGAGAGAAACGCGTTCCTGCATCGGTTGCCACGAGCCGAAATCTGCAGCCCCAGCACCTCGCCTGCCGTTGGCGCTCCTCGAAACACCCGTCCGGCCTGGTCCGCAGCCCGGGGAGAACGTGCCTCGGCCGATCCATTACACGACCGACATCCAGCCAGTGCTGGACAAACACTGCGTTGAGTGCCACAACGCGGACAAGCCGGAGGGCGAGTTGGATTTGTCGGGCGAGTTGACGACGTTTTTCAACCGTTCGTACGAAGCCATCATGAGCAGGAAGTTGGTCACGTTCATCCAGGAATTCCACGGTCCGCAGCCGCGAGCCCAAAAGACCAACGTCGTACAACTTCCGCCACGGTCACTCGGTTCAGCCGCCAGTCCGTTGATCGCACTGATCCGAGAGGGCCATTACGACGTGAAGCTATCTCAAGAAGAGCTTGTTCGCATGATCACATGGTCCGACGCCAACGCACCGTACTACGGATCGTACTTCGGTCGGCGCAATCTGACGTATCGCGACCATCCCGACTTCCGCCCAATTCCAACTCTGCAATCCGCAAGCGGCATTCCACCGAAGACCTATGAGTAGGTCCGTCCGAATGGACGCGAGACCAAGGAGACTAGTCCATGCATGCGTTTCATCGCGAAGTGCAGTACTGCTTGCTGATAGCCATAGTCGCATGGCCGATCGCTACGGGCAGAGCGGCAACTGCCGCCGAGGCGGACCCTCCAACTCCGGCGCACATCGAAGGTTTGAAGACAATCGAAATCGCCATGCCCACCACGCCGCCGGAATGGGCGCTTTGGCAGCGTCACCTGCTGGAACAACTTCACCCGGCGGCCGTCGAGTTTGTCCGCAAATACACGCGGCCTGACGGCACCCTGATTTGGCGCGATCGTTGGCCTGGCATGGACGGCTCGGACGACGGTTACGAGAGTTTCTACAACTTCCCGTTGTACTATGCTCTTGGCGGTCCGGAGGAGATTCACGATCTATCACGGAAGCTGTGGGATGCGGTGACTCGGCAGTTCACCGAATACGGGCAAGTGCACAAGGAATTCGACGCCTACTACGACTGGATGCACCACGGCGAGAGTTATACCTATTTCTATTTCTTTGGCCTGGCGGACCCGACGGTACCGAAAACGCGCGAGCGGGCGTTGCGTTTTGCTGGGCTCTATCTTAACGAGGATCCTGACGCACCGAACTACGACTTCACGCACAAGCTGATGCGTTCGCCGATCAACGGCAGCCACGGCCCTCGATTCATCAATTCGGCCGAGGACTGGGTGACACATCGGCCCGTTCTGGCCGACTACCCTTTGCCCTACGACGACATCCCAAATGTGGCCGATAGCAGCGCATGGATCGACGATGAACGGTTTCCGTTTATCCTCCAGACGATGAACCAGCGCATGATGCGTGCTGATGTTCCACTGAACTTGACCGCCACCAGCCTGATCCTGAATGCCTACATGTACACGGGCGACGCGAAGTACAAGCGGTGGATCGAAGAGTACGTTGGGGCGTGGATCGAAAGGACCCGCGAAAACGATGGCATTTTGCCCGACAACGTCGGACCCAACGGCAAGATCGGCGAGACGATGGACGGTCGCTGGTGGGGCGGCTACTACGGATGGAAATGGCCTCACGGGCTGTTCAACCAGGTCGAATCAACGTTGATCGGGGCGTCGAATGCTTACTTGGTCAGCGGCGATGCGAAGTACCTGGAGCTTCCACGGTCAGTACTGGAACTGGTCCTCAGCAAGGCCCGCGTCGAGAACGGGCGCGTCGAGGTGCCTCACCGCCACGGCCACGAAGGCTGGTACGACTACCGTCGGATCAACCCCACTCACTTGGCCTATCTGTGGCACGTTTCCCAGGACGATCGTGACTATCGACTGCTGGAATCGTTGACCGAAGTCTCCGAGTTCGACACGTTGCGCTACGAGAAACATAAAGGCGATTGGGAGCACGCCGGGCCGTGGCTGGGATTCATCGAGGGCAGAAATCCTGACTATCCAGTCCAAATGCTCAAGGCAAACTATGCGGAAACGCTTCGTCGGCTGGAGAGAATCCGGAACGATCAGAGCGATCCGGCAGAACGAGGCGTGCATCATTGGCAGAAGGTCAATCCCGTAGTTCTCGAAGGACTGGTGCAAACGATGCTGGGTGCCCCCAACCACATCTATCACGGCGGGTTGTTGCATTGTCGCCTGTTCTACTTCGACCCGGTGCTCAAACGGCCGGGGGTGCCGCAGGGCGTGGCGGCGTTGGTCGACAAGATTTCGCCTGACGGGGTCTCGGTCCATTTAGTCAACCTCGACCCCAGCCAGCCTCGCAACGTGATCGTCCGGGCCGGCGCATTCGGCGAACACGAATTCACGTCCGTGCGACACAAGAATCAGTCCACTTCGATCTGCCGCAACTTCTTCCAGGTTCGACTTCAGGCTGGCGCGGGTGCGCGGTTGGACATCGAGATGAAGCGTTACGCTAACCGCCCCTCGTACCAGTTTCCCAAGCCAAGGGATGCAACCGACTCGCGGTAGGGGTACCAGTTCCTAAACTCGCATCTTACGCGCTACCAAAGTGAGTGTAGCGCAGTGAGTAGATTCCGCATGTGACGCCCTGCCCGGCGAGAATGATGTCTGGGGCAAGCCGCCCAAGACGGTTCTCCCTGACTAGCGCGCGTTCGGGAAAACCGTAGCGGGATTTTCGCCGATTAAACCAGTGATTCGCGGCGCCGGAAACGCTACTCGTCCGTGCGACACGCACTAGCTCGATTCTGTCAGAAGAAATTGGAATCTTTTGTTCGTAGTACCGGCTTCAGTCGAAATATGGGCATCACCGCGTGTCCTGGCAAGGCGATTTCCGCCCAAAGGCGGTGCTACGAACTCAACTCAAACATCCGAATTGGTTGGACAGTTGATTCACTCGATCAAGCCCTGGGCTTCTCGCCGCAATGCCCTCAACACACGCGACTTAGCGATATACACGGAATTGACGGAGATTCCGAGTTCGGCGGCCACGACGTGCGGTTTGGCTCCGTCCATGACGACGTGCCAAAACGCCTGCCACGTGTCCGCGAGAATTTTGGCTCGGTCAAACTCAATAGGCGCCGGGCGACATGCTCGTCGTGCTCTCGATCCCAGATCCGGCTGATCCCACTGGCCGCATCTTCCAACTCGTCCAATTCTTGCAGCACGTCACTCGTTCCCGTGGCAACCGGCCGCCGCTGTCGTTTGTCCCAGAACCGACGCAACCGATGCACCAGGATCGTTCGCAGCCAACTCCGGAACGCGCCATGACGGTGATTGTGCTCGAACTGCGGCAACTCGCGCGAGACGACCATCAATACGTCCTGCACCAGATCGTCCGCATCGGCATCCTGCACTTCGTAGCGTCTGAGCCATTGTCGGAGCAACGGAGTGTAGACTTCCACCAATCGATTCCACGATTCGGAATCGGGATTCTGAACCAGTCGCTCCAACAGGCTAATTGCTGTTCCGTCCATAAGCGTAGACTATACGCCAGCCTAAGACATCATTCAATGCTTTCTGAAGGCGTCCGCGAATTTGACATTCTGAAACGCGTGGTCATCGGATTGCCGTCTTCCGTGTAGGGAACGGCCTCAGTGCCGTTCCGCCAGCGCTGCGATCACCCACTACCTCGTAGGCCCTGCTCCTCGCCAATCTTTGTCACGGTCACGAACACACCGCGGATTTCGTTGAATTGCCCCGGCTTCAGCTTGTTCCATCCAGCGGGCACCACGTCGTAGACGTACAGGAGCCGTCCCGGTGCCACTTCGCGGATTGCCGTGTAGCAGGTACTGGGGCCTTCGAAGATGGTCGTCCGTTCGGTCCATTGGTCGCCATTGCCGTCGACGCTGAACATGAGATGACAACCGGGTCGGCCGAAGCTGCATGCGAGGACGCCGTTCGACATGTGCACAAGATCCGGGAAGACACTTGCTGTATGCGGTGACAGCTTGACCGGCGTTGTCCACGATTTGCCTCCGTCGGACGAGCGGACGGTGTACATGGGCTTGCCGGAACTGACTCGCATCATGCAAAACAAGTCGCCGTCGGCCAATCGGACCACGCACGGCTCACACAGCCCTTCACCATCGGCAGTCGGATCGTAGGCCAGCGTGGAAAAGTACTCCCAATTGACGCCTCCGTCCGTGCTGCGCACGAGGATCAACCGATAGCGTGAGTCGCCCACAAAGCGGCCGTACATGCTCGCCAGCAGCGAACCGTCGGGCATCTCCAGGATCGAGCGGGCAAAGACCATGTAGGCATTTCCGTCCTTCCATTGACTGACGGCTTGGGGAAACGTTACTTTGCCCACGGACCACGTGTACGTCTTGCCGTCCTTCGAGTGGCCGACATTGCACTTCGCCGTCGTCTCATCGACACGGCGGGTGAAATAGGAGAGCCATGCGCAAGTGCCGTCGCTACGCCGAATCCACGAGTGCCCGCCTGCCTCCTTGCCGCGAAACGAAACCGGCTCGCCCCACGTTTGCCCACCGTCTTGCGTCCAGACGCCGACCGTGTGGACGCCTTGTTCGGCCATCGCCGCGTCTGCTGCGGCCCAGATCCCAACGAACAGATGTCGCGGACCAACTTGCTTCCGCGTGGGGAACCAGTGATGGCCTGCGGACCTGCTGATGACAAACGGTTCGCTTACCCGGACGCTGACTTGGCCTTCCACAAACGTCCGCTCTGCAACATTCTCGGTCGCTCGCTTTTCGGCAGCGTTGGTGGTTGACGGCAGAAGGACCATGCCACACAAGACAAGAGTGGCAAGTCTGGCCCCTAGGTAACGGTGTGTCTTAACCACTGTTTCGTTCTCCTGCCCCGGCCTTTGGTCTCAACCAATGTAGTCTCCGCGTTCCGCTGTTGCGATATGTCATCACGGTGGAGCGAAACGACTGTTGTTCTCGTGAAACTCAGTCCTCAAATCGTCCTTAGCGCCGCATGACGGGTGGTACCCCAGACTGACTTTGGCAGAAATGTGGCTGCTCTTGCCAAATAACCGTATTCTAGGGAATCACGATGGCGATGTTTGCTTGTTGATGTGGCTCAAACCGTGTATCTTGAAGAAAAGACCTTTGTTGCCAACGAAAGAAACATTTCGTGAATCGTTGCCTGCGATCATTGTTGTTTTGTGCTTGTTATGCCGTGCTATCGCTCGGCCTTGCTGGCTGCGGTGGAGATGACGCTGGTACCAGCGGGCCAGGAGGAGCTAAACCTGTCGTCGAGGAACGCTCGCCGGAAGCTGGCACTCCCGGGTCAGCGAAAGAAGGCAAACTCCCGGCTGATTTCCGCAGATAGGTGCTAACTGGGCGGACAGCACTGGCAATGAATTGTTAAGCCCTACTCAGGAGAGGATGTCGTGTGCGAACGCAACAGACTGATACGGCATCGCAACCGAGGCTTCACGCTGGTCGAGCTTCTGGTTGTGATTGCCATCATAGGGATTCTGGTCTCGTTGCTTCTGCCGGCTGTCCAGTCGGCGCGGGAAGCGGCTCGGCGCATGAGCTGTTCGAATAACGAACATCAACTTGCCGTCGCGTTGATGAACTACCACGATGGCCACAAGTCGTTTCCATACGGCGTCAATGCACCGTGGGGCCATTCTTGGGGAGCCCATATCCTGGCCGAACTGGAACAACGCGCACTGTTCGAATCGGTCCCATGGGGCGAAGATGGCAACTGGTACGATACGGATCCGATCAGCTTGGCTCTGCAGGACCTGGCTCGCACACAACTTCCCTCTTTTCGATGTCCATCGGAAGTCGGGCCGAAGACGGCAAACTGGATCATCACGGACCGATACGCCACTAACTACTTGGGCAATGCGGGCAGCGATGTCACGATCGATGACCTTGATTACAGCAGCCCGCCGCTAGTCGACATGAGCCGCTCGAACGGCGTGCTATTGGTCGCCAAGTGTTGGTCGTCGCCTCCATCGATTCGTATCGCCGATGTGATCGATGGAACGTCGTCGACCTTTCTGCTGGGGGAGGCCAAGTACTTGGCGAGCGTCTCGAAGGGCTGCGACTTCTGTCATCGCTTCTATCTGTACCATCCCGAATTCGATACGTGAGGGGGCAACGATTTTTCCCAGTGTCTGGGATCCTGCTTTTACCCCCCCAACCGTCGACAACCCGCCAATGTTGTTGAGCTTTCGTTCAGCAGTTACCATCCCGGCGGCTGCAACATGAGCTTGGTAGATGGATCGACGCGTTTCGTCACGGATGAAGTCGACGTCAACGTCTGGCGAGCACTGTCTTCGCGCAACGGAGCAGAGGTCGTCACTCAATACTAACTCCTGCCCATCTTTGATTGGCGATCTGGATCAGCCGAGGACGCTAGTCTACGCTTCCGGTGAGAACCGGACGCTAGCGCGTGCCGGCTAATTGTCACTCGCCAAGCGGAGTTGGACGCGATCTATAGGTCAGGCAGATGAAACGCAAACATATGCAGAGTCACTGGAAGGAACTGGTAGCCGAGCAGGCGGCTCGCAAGGAGCAAAAGAACGAACCTGCGGCAGGCAAGGCACCAGTCAAGAAGAAGGCCAAAAAGGTAGAAAAGGCCACGGTAGAAGCCCAGACAGAAGATACGATCGAGGACGAAGAAGAAGCGGAAGACGAAGACGGAAAGCCGATCTGGGAGTCCGCTCTTGACCAGTTCCATCAGTACCGCTACCCAGCGCTCGCCGGCAGTCTTCCTATCCTTCTGCTCTGTCTGGTGGCAGCATACGGCGGCTTTGATGATCGACCGGATCGCGTTCCAGTGTCAGGTCGCGTTGTGATCGATGGAGAATCGTTAACAAGCGGAACGATCACCTTTATTCCTGAAAATGGGACTCACACATCTATCGGAACGATCGACGAAAACGGGCGTTTCACGCTATCGTGCTATGACGGCGACGACGGCGCCGTGCCGGGTACGCATCGCGTGGAGATTGTGCTGACTCGAGCATTGGACGAGGGCGCCGAGCCTTGGCCGGTGCCGGAGATGTATGCGAACCACCAAACTTCGGACCTGACCTTCGAAATCATCGAGCCTAAGGAGGACCTCCTCGTCGAACTTGAATCGAACCGTCAGCAACCGGAGGGCGAAACGGGGCCGGGTCCGCTGCAATTGCCTGAGGAAGGAGAAGAAGACTGAGCTAGTTGTTGTCGGGAAAGTGACATTTCTTGCCCTCGGCCACGTGTTTTGCAGGATGAACACAACGTGGTCGAGCACCTTTTTCGCGTGAAGATTTTCATGCGTGGGCGCCGACACGTCTTGAGCAACTGAAAATGCCATCAGCCGAGCTGTCTGTCACGACATTCTGGACTTTTCAGCGCGAGTTGTCGACACTGGTGTCGCACTGTCGTTGGGTACCATGCATCCCGGGGATTTCAAGCGGCAGCCTTGACGTGAACAGTTGTTGATTCGGGGATCCAGTGGCCGTTTCCCCCTTGCGTCGCTGGCAACGGGCGCAAGTTCGCTACCGACAATCTGACTCATCGAGCCCGCAGCCTTCCGTTCAGGCTTGCAGGCAGTAACCCGCAGGCATCACAGTCTTGCTTCCGATTCGCTTCCGCTCGGGCTCGGCGTGCCTCTTGGCGGGCAGCTGCAAGTTCTTCTGGTATGCTGTCTCCGGTTTCGAAGTACATCTCATCGGGCGTCTGCCCACGGAATGCCGAGTGCGGTAGTCCTGAATTGTGTTCCTGCACGTAGAACGCCACGAGATTCTCGACGGCCCTGACCGTGTCGAGTGTGTTCAGGTACAGCCATTGGTGTTTAAGCACTCGCCACCAGGATTCGATCATGGAGTTGGAGTACGTGATTTCCATGCCGGCCAGAACGCGATGGAGCAGCCCTGAAGTGATGAGTTCATCGACAGGCCCGTTGAAGTTCTCAATGCCACCATCGACCAGCACTGTTGGCGTGCCGTGATCTACACCCTTGGCGGCCGTGAGTAGGATCTCCGCAGTGGCACCTGCATCGAATGATGGCGTGACCTTCCAAGCCAGGATGCGGCGCGAGAAGTTGTCGATCACCGCGTGCAGATAAGCTCGGCTTCCATCCAGCAACCGGATCAACGTCGTGTCGATGTGCCAAATCTCGTTGGGATGGGAAGCCCGAATCCCGATCTTCGGCTTGGCCGGATGGACGCGCTGCCGGGGTCGTCGCCACTGGTGATCGCGGATCAGTCGATACCACGTGCTCGGAGCAGCAAAGACCTTACCAAGGCGTTGAGCGAGCAGAGCCAGTGTCCCAGTCGGGACGTGGCGGTACTCGTTAGATGTAGCCAACACATGGATCGCTTCGACCTCGGCAGCCGTGAGCTGCTGGGGGCAAACTCGTGGACACGCTGGCCCGTCATCGAGTGCACACTCATTCTCTTGCTTCCAACGGTGATAACGCGACGACGACAGCCGGGCAATACGTAGCACCGATCGCAGCGGAAGATCCGACCTCGCTCGGTCGATCACGCGCAGCAGGGCACGCTTATCGGTACCGTCGGGAAGTCGGGTTTGGTTGAGCGAGAATCCCGATATCCTGAGTACAGTGAGCAACACTCGCAATAAGGCGATCAACTTGCGAATTCGAGTCTGGAGGCGCAAGACTTCGCGCTGCAGTTGGGTGGCATCCATGTCGAGCGGATCGAGGCTCACGACGTCGATGCGTGGGGCGCTGAGCCAGCCGCGCGCCGTCGAACGAGGAACGCCGCATTGGAGCGCGTACCTCACGTCCTGTGTCGTCCGCACAAGTTCCCGAAGGCGGTGGTCATACCGATTCTGAGTGCGGGTTGGGGTAACCATGACTACATCATGGTTCCGGCTGTGAGCAGGTCAACCGTCCGTAACCGAATCACTAGTTCCAATTGGCTCCGCTGTCGACAACTCGCGCAGAAAAGTCCCAAATGTTGTGACAGACAGCTCCCCTGGAAATCACAGATGAAGCCGGCGGGCTGAGAGACGACAATGCAACGGATCAGCGTCTTTGGCATGCTAGAGGTAGGTGGCTTGGCAGTACAAATCGCGGTCAACGTGAGTGAATGCTGAGCGCGGTGGGCAAGACAAGCCGGTAGGACTTGCCCCGATCCGTAGTCTTGAAAATCCCATGGCGGTTGCACAGGTAAAGCGTATTCTCGTCCTCGCTGTCGGGCAGAACGCACGATACTCCCGCACTCAGGCTGAGTCCTTTTCCTTCACCTTCCACGTTTGTCTTGGCAGATAGTGCGGCCCAGTTCCGGCTTCGCTCCCGTGAGAAGTAGACCGGGCTCTGCTTTGTTCCCGAGAATGGTGACGCACACGTGAAGTTGGACCAATCGGAATAGCGACGGCCGCCGAGCGCCGTGAATAACGTATCCGTGGGCATATCGTGCAGACGCTGAGAATATACCGAGCCGTGAACCCACGTGTAGTAGACGCCTCTGGTCGTGGCAAAGTGCATGAAATTCTGTTCCGTGTCAAAGCGAATATTCGTGACACCGAATTCTGCGATCTCGCAGATCCTCCGCGGCTTGATGGCTTCGAGGTCGCCGGGGATCGTCATGGAGTATATCCGTCCAGGCGACTCGACAGGCGCTGCCGGCTTGCCAAGGCCGAGCGTTTCAAATTCCGCATCGGCGAATGTCCCCACGACCAGTTGCGGCATTTTGGTGTACCTATCAAGCTTCGGACCAAACGCCATGCACGTGATCCGCTCTCCAGCCAGCGCGACGCCTTGCCACGTTTCGCCCGCATCGCGGCTGATGAACAGTCCCTTGGTCTCTCCGCCGGCCACCACCAGGTCGGAATCGTGGGGGCAGAACAAGATGACTTCGCCAAACAGCGTCGTGGGCCCCCGGCCGTCCAAGTCGACGTCGCGCGTCGCCAACTGCCAGGATGTGCCACCATTCTTGCTCTTCCAAAGCCCGCTCTCCAACGCACCGTTCACCATGGCGCCGCCCCCGCGCAGGACAACCGAATTGTCACGGGGATGCACGGCCACCGATCGGACGGCCAGGGCATCTGGTGTCGTCAGGCGGAAGTTCAGGGCGGCCCAGGTCTCGCCGTGGTCGCTTGATTTGAGCAATCCTTGGGTCGGGCTCCTTGCATACAGGATTCCAGGATCGCTTGGTGCTTGTACGAGCGCGGTTATGCGATTGTCAAGCCGCAAGTCTTCTTCCCTGGGCCTTTCACGGACCTCTGTGGGAAGGCTACCGTTCTTCAGCGCAATCTGATCGAGCGTGCCTTGAAACAGACTTCGGCTCTTGTTTGGCAGCGATCGAAAACATAACCCTGCATAGACATCCTTGGAAAGGCCTCTGAAAACACGTTCCGCGACCTTCTGCCATGCCTTGCCATCCGCCGAGGTGAATGCCTGATAGCGCGGTCCTCGCCGAACCACTCTCAGCCACCGGTGGTCTTCCTCGAAGGAGGCGATACTCACATAACCTCCGGCCAAGTCTGGAAAATCAGCCACGCTTTTCATCTGTCCGCCGGCGGTAAGAAAGACACCGAAAGGATTCCAGTACGGGCCCATCTTGGTGATGGTCACTTTCGGGTTCCCGTGCTTCGGCAGGATGTACAGACCCAGCCAGTTCGCCGGGCAAACACCATTCTCCTTGGAGGTAAGGGCCACATCCGCAATGCGACCAGTGAGCGTGAAATCCCTCGCGACCGTCTGGTACACAAAACCAAAGCCTTCGCCCGCGAAGGACAATCGGCCGTCGCCACTTCGAGCCCCAAGGGGAAAGCCGCCTTTCTCCAGTTGAGCAAACTGCCACGGTTCGACTGCCCGATTCTTTGCCTCCAGGTCCAGCGTGTTGGAATCGGCTGAATTGCCTTCATCGAACCAGAGCCGCGCCCAGACCCGGTATTTGCCTTCCGGCAGTATGACGCTGAATTCGATATTGCCATCGTCGTCGGCTTGGTTGCCTGTCTTGGTGGCTAGCAGGAGCTTGTCGGCAAAGAGTTGCACTTTCCGAATCGTATGTCCGCGCCGCTCGACCCTCGCGCGGATTCTCGCCAGACTATCCTCCAGAACGCCCTCGAAAACGGCGCCATTCAGCGTCAGGACTGTCATGGGAAGGTCCGCACGGCCCTGGCTCACGAAGTCGTCCATGAGGCGATGAAGCTCGAAGCCGGGACCTTCCCAACTGATGGCGATCTTTTCACCGCTATGTGCCGAGCTCTGGCTTCCTTGAGCGGCCCCCCGGAAATAGTCCATCTCGAACTCATGCAGGCCTTTCGCCAGTGCCAGCCAGTACTGTTTCTGTGACGTACTATGGATCCCGTCGTTCTCCGCAATCAGCTTGCCGTCCAGTCTGATGCGGCTGCCGTCACACGTTCCTGCCGAAAAGACGTAAATTCCGTCCGAGGGGACGCGGAGGTATCCTGTGTACCGGATGGCGTAGAGCGTGCGGCGATCCTCTCGAATGGTGTCGTCGAGAGTCTTCACGACCCCTTGTTTGACCGGGCTCAGCGTTGCGAGATCAGGCAATTGCTCCCAGCTGACATCATGTGGTGCTTCGTAGTAGGCGTATCGGAGTCCCGTCTTGAGCCCGTTCGCTTTGGCGACAGGAGCAGGAGTCGTTCTCTTGGTGGGAATTAGAACCGCTATCTGTTGGTCGAAAATGTCGGTCACGGTCAGGCGCACGCTCCTGGCGGCTCCCTCAGTATCCAGACGCTTGGCGAGGATGTGGGGCGAGGCGTCCTCATAGACTGCAAGCGGCTGGCCTTTGGCCCCACTGTCCGCAAACGCTTCAAGCTTGTAGCCCAGTTGCGGTGACGCATTTTGCGGAACCCTCCACCTCACGCTCACCTGATTGCTCCAAGCATACGCCTCGGCCTGCTCGATTGCCGGTTTGTCGAGAGGAGGAATGTCCGGCTGCTCTGTGGGAAAAAGGGTGAATGTCTTGTCGCCCGCTGTGTCCTTGGCCGAACGGTCGAACCGAACAACGGTGTTGTTCTCGATGAGTTTGAAGTGCGAGGGTGCCTTCGTGCTGAGGTCCGAGCTGTACCACCGACCGTTCAGGCGACAGTAGCCAAGCCGGCGCTCGAACGCGCGATGGACGGATTCGGGTGCCAGCGCTTCCACAAAACCGCTGTTTGATGTGAATCCTGTTTCTGCAACCGGGAGTCGCAGGATGCTGTGCGTGTACCACTTGTTCCGCTCGACATCCTTGATCCACCAGCCGACATTGGTTTTCTTATCAGCATCCCGCGTAGGCGGAAACACTCGCATAACCATGCGGTACCACGCATTCGGCCGCTGAAAGCTTGGGTTCCCGCTCGCCCCACCCTTACTGCCTTCCGCACCGACGCCCTTTCCGTGGAATTCCTCGCCGGTGTATATGGTTTCTGTCACGCCCCAGTATGATGTAAACATGCCCGGGATCCTGTCGGGACCATGCACCGCTACACCGCCATAAAACGAAGTGTACTTGTTGGGAAAGAAATTCGAGTACCAGAAACAGTAATACGTGCCTTGGTCCCACACGGGCCAGCGCAAGTCGTTCATGACAATATCCGAACCCTCCCGGATATTCGCTTGCCAGCCGGTCGCCTGGGCCGTGGCAACGGGCAGAGAAACAGCCACGCAAATCAGCCCCATCATTGCCAAACTGCGGCCCCGCCGCGCATGTTCCAGGATATTCATTTTGTCATTCTACGGAGTAGGAAACTGGGTTCCGTTCGTGCTTGTTAGGGTATTCTGCGGTTCGTCGAAGTAGTCGGAATTTGCGATTCGCGGCACAGGATGTACGTCATGCTCTGCATGACGATACCAAATATTGCGTCAGGCCGCCGCGGACCTACACAAATGCGCCCGTTTCTGATCCTATTCTCGTCCGCGGCGGAACGTGTTGGCGACAATGCCATCGTGTAGAATGCTGGTACTTCGTGTCGGTAGTGCGGAAGCCAGGATAAACCGCTGAAGATTCCGCTGATTTGAGTTCGTCCGCCTGCTCTTCGACGTACGATCGCATGACGTCTGCACCAAATTCCGGGTGGAACTGAAGTCCCCAGGCGCAATCCCCAAGGCGAAAGGCATGATTCGGCTCATGGGCATTGCCAGCCAAACATGTAGCGTTTGACGGCAAGCGCCGTACCGTCTGCAAATGTGTGACATGAACGAAGAAGGACTGCGGAAGCCCTTGAAACAGAGGGGCATTGGCGCTCGCCGGATGGAGTTGAATGGCGACCGTTCCGATTTCTATTCCAGATGGGTGAAAGCCAACCCGACCACCTACGGCTCGCGCAAGCAGTTGGTGCCCGTAGCAGATGCCGAGAAGAGGAGTACGAGCTTCCAGTAGCGACGATATCCACTCCTCTACCTTGACGCTCCATGGGAGGTCATCCGTCACCATGGAATGTGATGCGGTCCGGATGACACCCGCACACTTCGCTGCGGCCGGGAGTGCAGCACCACGTTCCGCGTCCAAGACACAAGTCTCGACGTCGATTGGGCCCAGCATGGCCGCCGTCCACTTGTCAAAATCTCCAAACTGCTCCGCCTTGGCGGGAAAGGTTGTACCGAGTTTGACAATATACAACATCTTCATAATTCGCCGGTTGACCAACTTGTATTGGTACAGCCCAATTTTGGGCCAAGAACCAAGGCTTCGTTGTTATCGCGGATTAACGCGGAGTTTGGCAGTAGCGGCCTCACCGGTCGCTACGTCGGTGACTCGCAGCTTCCAGACGCCTGCCGGTGCGTTCAGAGCCAAAGGAATCGAGACCGCGTTTTTGTCCTGGCTGGTCAGTACATTCTGGGCATCGTAGCGCCGACAGCTTCCGTCGGGGCGAATGGCCTCCACACGCAGGCAGTGATGTCCCGCTGGGGCTTGTCCGTCGAGAGATAGTCGTACCACGAACTGGGCCACTTCGCCGGGCGCGCATTCGCGGGTCTCTGGTTCAATGATCGGCCCTTCGACGACATAAGGCATCAGAGCCAGGATCAGCGGATCGGCGGGCACTAGCGTCCGCTGAACCGCCTTCGTCTTTCCCAGTAGTTCGCGCTTCCGAATGTCGTAGACCACGGCCTCGGCCGGAAGGTGTATGCTCACGTCTTGTATCTTTGTGTCGGCCAAGCGGTGATCCGAGACGATGGCCACATAGCTCAGCCCGGCATCGGCAAACCGGACGACCTCGCAGACGGGCACCGGATCACCTCGTTTGTCGACAACGCGAACTTGGGGCCGCACGACGGTTTTCTCAAGCAAGAGTGACATCAGTCGCCGCATGGGATTCGCCGTTCCCGTGGATCGCAACGACTCGTACTGGCCGATGTCGGCGTTCAGCACCATGGTTCGACCTTTGCCGACGTCCCGCGCCAACACTGCCGGCACGTCGCCGCCAGCGGCCCACGCAGTGGCCGTCTCGGCCTGAAGGCCGGCGTCATAGGTCTGGAGTTGTAGATCGCCGTCGAGTTCTTCCCTGGAGACTCGGATCGCCGCATTGCCGCCGCGTCTCGGCACGCCTGCCCGGCGGACGCCGAACAGATCGTCCAGCAAGCCCTTGTCGAGCACCCGGCAGTGATGATCGAGCCAGCCGGGGAGGGTGTCGGCGATGACCAAACCGCCTTGCTTGGTGAACTGCCTGATAGCGGCAGCCTCGCGCGGACTGAGTGCCGCCGACGCCGGCAACAGCAAAACCCGGTAGTCATCGAGCTGTCCATCCTCGATCTGTTCGTACGAGAGTACCTGGTACTGCAATCCCAAGTCCTCTACCGAACGCATGAAATTCCATTGGACCTGTTCCAGGCGACGTCCGGTGAGAGTGCCGGCGTGGACGCTGGCTTGGCTGTAATGGACGGCGATGCCGTCGTGTTGTCGCTCGGCCGCCAGCAGCAGCCGTCCGATGCCGGCCTTGATTTCAGCTAGCGAT
This sequence comes from uncultured Pirellulaceae bacterium, assembly GCA_964617665.1. Classification (GTDB taxonomy): domain Bacteria; phylum Planctomycetota; class Planctomycetia; order Pirellulales; family Pirellulaceae; genus JADHUC01. Next base: position 1,657 of record CAZUAH010000268.1, on the reverse strand, counting down.
TCCTGCATCCAGAGGAATTGTGGAGTGGGCCGGAGATCCGGAAACAACAACGCCGGCCCCGTGTTGAAGGAGGTCCAGTACCAACTACTGTTCATATCGTGCAACAGCAGATGCCAGCCCAGCCATTTGGCCGACGTCTCATTGGTGTTGCCGATGTGGTTGTACCACGCGCCGCGGATCGAGTCTTGAGAATGCCACGAACGCAGGTACTCGATCTGTTGTGGCTGTGTCGCGTAGACCTGCACCAGGTCGCACGCCTTCGAGAGTTGGTAGAAGTCGTAACCGTGCCAGCTATCGAGGGTGAAAACGCCGTCGAAGCCGACGCGTGCACCGGGGTCCGCTCGTCGAATGGCTTCCCTTCCCAGCGCGTGGATCTCTGTGAAAGTGCGATCCATGAAGGTGCGGTGATCCGCCCAGCGGGGCCAGAACTTGGATTCGTCTTTGACCTCTTCGAACGTGGCGGGCACGACCTCCTGCCATCCCGTCCAGTCCGTCTTCCAGGATTGGTTCAGACGGTCGATCGTCTCGTATTGCTCGGTCAACCAGAGCCGGAACGCCTCAAGCGTGGGCGGGGCGATGCATACGTCCAGATGCCGATTGACCAGGAAGTTCTCGTCTCCCAGCGTGTAAGCCGGAGGCCCGAACGGCCGCGAACCGACGGCCCGCTCCTGCAAACCCGATGTCCACGACTGACGATAGCCGGAATCGTGGAGACAGGGCCTTCGTTCGCGTCCTGATTCCTGACCGGACGAAATGCGCGTGACGTACGGGATGCTGCGCAAACCGTAGCGAGCGGCGTTCCGGCAGTAGACATCGGCACGCAACCGGTCTCCGCCTGTCAGTCCGGTGTTGTCAATCCAGTCGACGCCTCGCCCCGCGAGCTCGCGATTGATGAAGTGACGGATCGGATGGTTCTGCCCGCTGCTCCACACCAGGAAATGGAAGTCCTCCACCGATCGGTCGGGCACGGTCAACTCGACCACACGCTGATCCACGAGCCGATCACCATCGCAAAGTCTTACGTGCAGATCGAGGAGGATCGAACGCGTCGGGCGGAGGATGAATCGGAAGGGGATCTCCTGTACTTTCGCACGAAGCTGTTGCCTCTCCAGAAGGCGGCCGTCCGTGTCCCACAATTCCAGTTCGATGGTCTCACCTTCTGCGTTCTGGGTCAGTTCCACCGACCCGGCGACCGTGTCCCCGACCTTGATCGACGTCTTCTGCATTTTCACGTTCTTCAGTTGCGCCGAATCGCACAGCACGTCCCACCAGCCTGTCCCCCATCCCAGTGCCTTGTCGTCGTACCGCACGCAAACGCTCACCAGCCGCGGACCGCCGAGCGGACCGACCGTCGGCAAAGTCACCTCGTTCTTACCCTGTCTCAAGTCGACGCGTAGGCTCGTGCGCTCGCGGTAGCGGCGAGCCGGGTCATGGGTGATGATGTCAAGCGTGGCACCGGCGAACGTCCCGTCAGACTCGATGGCGATTTGGCCCGGCTTCTGATGAAACCGAATCTGGACGTCCGGGTGGCGACGGGCCGCCCACATCACTCCCGCGGCCAACAGGCTGTGATAGTAGTCGTAGTACGCCAGCACGTCGGGGTCTTCGTGGGTCAGGCCCGGAGTGAATGCCAATCGTGTCGACGAGTTGCCCGTGT
>CAZUAH010000267.1:0-18603 GCA_964617665.1 uncultured Pirellulaceae bacterium | reverse complement strand
TCGACCTGGGCCAAGAGAAGCGTGGAGAGGACTACTTCGCCGAGTTTCCGGAGATCGAAGCGGAAACGGGTTGGGCATCAGAAATCCTCGTTGCCGAGTACTATTCGCGTCGTCGGCGGGGCGATGATGTGGAGCTGGCCGAATACGAGCAGCGCTTTCCCCAGTACGTATCGCTCCTTCGGCAGTCGGTTACGGTCGGCAAGGACATTCCCGGAAGCGAGGACGATTCGATCGAACTCGTTCCGGGGCAAGTGATCGGCGACTTCGAGATCATCTCGCTCTTGGGGAGCGGTTCGCATGCGTGCGTCTATCTGGTCACGCAAATCACGCTGGACCGGCGTTTGGCGTTGAAGGTGTCCCGCGTGGTTGGCGACGAGGGACGGGCCTTGGCCAAGCTGGATCATCCGTACATCGTGCCCGTCTATGGCCAAGAGATCATAGGGCGGCGGAAACTGCTGGCGATGCCGTATGTGCCCGGCAAGACGCTGGCGGATTGGATCGCTCGCCGCCGCAAGATCGACATCCGCGCGTGGCGCAGCTCCGATTTGCTCGAATGGTTGAATTCCGAAAACGTCGTCGGCGGACCGGAGACGGGTAGTGAAGGCGAATTGGCGGATGGAGCCCTGGACGGGACTCTGCGTTTTGCGCCGGCGATGTGCGACATCATGCTGAGGCTGGCCCGCGCCCTGCGCCACGCCCATGGACAGGGCGTACTTCACCGGGACATCAAGCCGGCGAATGTCCTGCTGGATCGCTCTGGACACGCGCTGCTGACGGACTTCAATGTGGCGGTCCGGCGGGAAGCCCGCTCAGGAAGTGATCGATCGCAGGTCGGCGGTACGCTGGCCTACATGGCCCCCGAACACCTGATGGCGTTGGAGCCACAGTTGCCCGGCACGGCCAAAGACGTTGACGCAAGGTCGGATGTCTATTCCCTGGGCGTCGTGTTCTACGAGTTGCTGACCGGATCCAAGCCGTGGCGCGTTCGAGCAACTCAAAACGCGACTGCCGCCGAAACGAATCAGATGGCGGCCGAACGACTGACGGCCGCACCCCACGTTCCGTCAGACACGCCCGGCGTGACGCCGGCGCTAAGCAGCGTGGTGCGGAAATGCCTTGCGCCAAAACCGGAAGACCGTTACCAAGCTGCCGACGAATTGATCGAGGACTTGGAGCGACTGCAGGCTGGCCATTCGCCGGTTTTTGCGAGGGACCCCAGCCTCCTCGAACGAGCCGGCCGTTGGCTACGTCGCCGACAAATCGTCGTCGCAGCGTGTACGGCCGCGGTTGTCTTGGTGGCAGTTCTGTTGTTCTTCAGCGTGGCGTCTGATGTCACCCGCCTGAATGACGTCGAACGGTTATTGGATGAAGCCGCCACTGAGATTGACGCCGGTCAGTACGCCGCTGCGGCCAATCACCTCGGACGGACCGCGGGTGTGTTGTCGCGTCCAAGCACGTTGTTCCCGGATCTGACGACGCGCGGTCGAAGGGGCCAATTGGAACAGCGGTTAACAGAACTGAACAGGCAACTGGCAGGGCTGGAACTGCGCCGGTTTGATCGACACTTGGATGAGGCCAGGTGTGGCGGTCTCTCGCCGTCTTCGCCCAAAACAGACGAGGCGAACGACTTGCTGGCCGACACGCTGGGAATCTACCGAGTATTGGAACACGGCGATTGGGAGACACGTCCACCGTTCCGCGGGCTGAGCGAACCGGAACGCCGGCGTGTGCGAGAGGATGTTACGGAACTGTTGCTGCTGAAGATGTTGGCCGCGGGCCCGGAGGAAGACGTTTCGACCTCGGCCCAGGGAAATCGCAAGCTCCTTGAACGGTTCCCACTAGTTCACCGACGATTGCCGTTGGTGGAAAAGGCTCTGCGGGACGGTCGTCTGCGGGAGATGGACCTGCCGACGCCGAGCACGGGCGACGAGTTTGAATTCTACCTAACCGGCGTCATCGCGGCGGGACGTGGCGAGTATGAATCGGCGGTCGAGTGTTTCTTGCGGTCGCTGGATAGGCGCTCGCCCGGTGACCATTCGAGGTTCTGGACGCGGTTTTGGCTGGCTTATTGCCAGCAGCAGTCGGCGCGAACCGACGAGGCAATCGCAGGGTACGGCGTGTGCATTGGCCTGCGTCCCGATTTCGCATGGCCGTATTACAACCTGGGGTTGATCTATGCCCGCTTGAATAACTTGGAGGCGGCCCGCCGGCACTTGTTGAAAGCCGTACAGTTGAAGCCCGATCTCGCACAGGCGCACGCCGACTTGGGCACCCTGTGTTTTCGACAGGGGGATTACTCCCACGCGCTACAGTCGTGCAGCAAGGCCATTGACCTCGGCTTGAGAACCAGCCGAGTGTTCGCCAATCGCGCCGCGGCGCGAGCCGCCATGCGCGACGTGGATGGTGCGAAAGCCGACCTGCAAAAGGCGTTGGAAATCGACCCACACAACGAAACGGCGCGGGAGAACTTGCGCCGCCTGAAGTGAATTCCGATCGAGTCGTCAAGCTACAGCAACTCGACAGCCAGCAGCGTTTCGTCCATGTTGGACGCCGGCGACCTAAGTCCGAGTGATTCATCGTCGCGTGATTTGCGCAGCCTCCACTCGTACATCACGAGTCCGATCAAGCTCGATGTTGCGATCGTGCCTACGGTCAGAGAGATCGGCGAGATGTCATGCGGATGCGGAAGCATGGCCCACAGCCCAGCGAGCCACGATTCCGCGGTGCCCTCCGGCGATTCGCTTGCAGACGCCGTTCCACGGTCCACCAACGATAGCCGATGGTGCGCCAGTCGCGTCAGCGGCTGCCCGAAAACGACCGAGAGTAACACTTGTCCGCGCTCTGGAGTCAACATCACCGTCGAGGCGACGATGGATTGATGAATATCAACACCATCGCCGCGTTGCCGGCTGATCGGTATTGCGGCCGGCAGATTGCCTTGCCCTTCGCCTTGGGCCCTGTGCTCCACGAACACGATCCCATCGGGGGCGAGTTGCTGCAGAGAAAGTACGCCGACAAGTGAACGGTCGCTACTGAGGGCGTCGGTCTCAGTTGTCGTATCGGTCACCGACGAAACCGGTTGGGCAACATCATGGTAGTCCGCTAACGTCTCTCTTGCCTCGACTGCGCCTGGCCCCTGGGCAGCCGCGCCATCGACCAACGCAACAAAAAGGTAACCGCTATCTGATTCAGCAATCGCCTGCTCCATGGAAGGTGTTCTGTTGATCAAACCAGCTGGCGCGTCATTGCCCGTGAACGCGGCGACCGACTCGATCGACGAAGAGGGGGCATCCGAGATGACGCTCCTGTCTTCTGTGTCGCTCACACCTTCGTCGAACACAACGGTCAACGGAACGGATGGGCTAGAGAGCGTATCGGGATTGTTGTGGAGGCTATCGAATTCGACGGTTTCGACCGTCTGAGGTACATCGAGAGCCGGCGCAAGACTGCCGTCAATGACATCAACACTACCGAACTCACTCCAGTCGGGCACCGGCCACTGGGGGACGGTCGGGACGAACTCCCCGTCGCCGAGGATTCCATCCCATTCCACGACCAATCCCGAGGGTGGAACGCCCAGGGAGTCACCGCTCGTGATGATTTCTTCAAGCGGGATATCCGTTACAGGGAGCCCGAGATAGTCAAACTCGACTTCGCCGAACTCGATGGGCAATCCGGCCGATTGCGGAACAATCTGCCCGTTCCACGGATACTGGTATTCGCCCAACCACTGGTGCATTGGATCGACAGCGGAATCGACGCCGAAGTCCTCCCCTCCAACAACAACGCCATCGACGGCGTCCGGAAGACCAGGTGCGTAGAGAACCGGCGTAAGACTACGATCAACACCTTCGACACTGCCAAAGTCATTCCGCTCGGGTACTGGCCACGGTACGATGATCGAGGCAAGGTCGTCATCGCCAAAGGTCCCGTTCCATTCCTCGGATATTCCCGAGGGCGGGACGCTCAGGAAGTCATCGCTCGGGACGATTCCTTCAAGCGGAATTTCCGGCACAGGGAGCCCGAGATAGCCAAACTCGACTCCGCCGATCTCGAAGGGCAATCTGGACGGTTGCGGAATAATCAGCTCGTCCAGCGGATACTGGTATACCGCCGCCGGCTTGAAATGTCCTGAAGCCGTTCGACCAACGGGAGAACGGATCGCGCCAACCCATTCTCCAATAGGACGAATCATACCGCCTTGAGAATATTCGCCCAACCATGGCTGCATCGGGTCGATGGCAAAGTCAGCCCCAAAGTCCTCCGTACCAGCAACGACGCCATCGACGGCGTGCGGAAGAGAAGGACCGTTCACGATGGAGCCGCCTCCAACTGCAACGTATCCACTCGGGTCGGGCTCGTAGGCCCCATCGAATGGAACGGCAATCAAAACTCCTCCATTCGCTGCCAGTGCCGCCTCGTTGGCCGTCTCGTACGTCACACGGCCGATATCGACCATCGATACAACATCCGGCTCCATCTCGTGGGCCCAGGCGGCATCCCACGGGGAACCGAGGCCCAACAAATCGCTGGCCAGATAAATTCGTGGTTCCAGCGTTTCACAGCGTCGTAACGGACGTCGGCGTTTGGAGGTTCTCTTGCGATTGCGACGCGTCTTCCAGAGCATCGTATTTCCCGTGTGTGTTCCGCATGTCGGAGTCATGCGGAAAAAAAGGTCTTCGCGCGTGACTCTGCGCACCTCACCTATCTGTTCTTCGTAAGGTACTTGGACGTTGGATAAGTGACAACCGAGAAAAGTTCCGAATGTCCCGCGACGTAACGGCATTGAGGCCGTTGTGACGACCCCCTTAACGGAAACGGAGCGAGTCTGCCGTGATCGGTTCTACGAATCAGCCTATTGTAAGGTGCGACCCTTTCGATGTCCAATATCTTGCGGGCTATGGCGGTCGAGCCAACAAGTCCCAGGCTAGTCCGCAACAAGTTCATCGTTAGCGCCCAAATTTATGGCGCGCTTCGCGGCATTATCCAACTAGTAACGGGGCAGAAGTCGTCTGACTGCGTGAAATAGGACGACGATGAGAAATAGCAGATTGCGTAGCAGTACGCCATAAGCCGAAAGCCTCAATGGCTGCAGCGGCGTCTGCTCAGAGCGTGACTGACCGACTTGGCGAGCGAGACGCTGCATCCAACGAGTGGTTCGTGGCCATTCGCACAGGTTGTCGAGCCATTCACAGGGGATGCCTTCCTTTCCTACGCCGGAGCCAATGATTCCGCCGACGATCGCACTGGTCGTGTCCGCATCTCCTCCGCAGGAGACGATCTCCGTAATGACGCTGCGGAAGTCGCCCACGTTGCGAAGGCACGCGTGGATCGCGACGGGAACCGTGTGATAGCCATACACGAGTGCTCTGTATCGTCGGAGACCATGCCGCGTCCAAACAGGAAACGGTGCCGATCGGGCGGACCGAGCAATCGGCTCGCTCGACGACGGGAAAGCCCTTCGTAGGGCAGGCCGATCGCATCCCCGACTGTCGTACCGAGCAGCGCTCCTTCAATGGCACGTTCACGCTGTAAGGGGTCCGGCTGGCTTACGCTCTGGGTTCCCTTAGCTTGATTCTTGTAGTTGTCGGTTTGTAGATTCATCTTGTCTTCCGTAGGTCATATACGCTCACATCGATCGAGCGACTGCTGAGAGTCTCGTCAATGATCTTCTCGACCTCGGCCCAATCACCGCCGGCCAGGCCGCAGCCGATCCGCGGCATGTGGACAGAGGCGGATCGCTCGAGGGCAAAGTCGGCGACACGTTCAAGGCATTTTCGTGTGGCTTCGTAACGAACCGGCGGTCGCCCCGCACGCGGCCGGACATCGCGCTGCCCGATCATGTTTGCCACCCACAGATGTGTTTCGACCTCGACGAATTGAACTTGCCCCAACTCGAACGGCGGATCCGACTGACGCTTATGCCACTCTCGATACTCGCGTTCCGGCGATTTCCACTTGCTGGACAGCGCGAGGACGAACCCGCGTCCCCATCCACCGATATCGTTGCACACGTGTACGATAATCCGCGTTCCGTTGGCTTGTGGGCTTGTCGCGTCACCTGTGATGTATTGAACCGTCATCGTTCTTCTCCGCTTGGAATGTCCTGCCTCAGGAAATACAAACCCGCATACACGCGGCCATCGACGAGCTTGCCGTTGGCCTGCGCATTGGCGAGCCAGTCGTCTAATTCATCCAGCGAGATCTCATGAATGTGAATGTCTTCGCTCTCATCGCCTCCGCCTGGTGCGACCTTCTTCAGGTCTTTGGCGACGAACATCGTAACGACCTCGTTGGTCAGTCCTGCACTTGATGCAACAATCGTTTTCCTCATCAATCGCTTCGCCTGATAGCCGGTCTCCTCGATCAATTCGCGTTGTGCCGCCTTTTCAAGGGCCTCGTCGGGCTGGTCGGCCAAGTCGCCCGCCAAACCAGCCGGGAGTTCGATGACATGACAATCGATCGGGGGCCGATACTGCTCGACAAGCAGGATCTTGCCCTCGTTGGTACGGGCGACAATGCAGACGACACCGCTGGCATTGGCACGCTCGACATACGACCATCGACCACGCTGGACGAGGCGAAGGTGTTTGGTCTCGGCAATTGAAACTGTGTGCTCATCCATCGATCACGTCCTTCTCCGGTTGACTTCGCAGCTTGGCGCGAACTTCCATCAGTATTTTTCCCAGCATGTTCTTACCCGTGCCGGCACTGCCACATCCCCAATAGTGATCGTGGGTCGTTTTCTCAACGATATCTTCACCACCGGTCCCCAGCAGCAACTCACGGAGATCAGCATGTTGCTCGAACTTGGCGAATACCGCCTCTCGCATGATCTGGTCCTTCGCTTCTTCCCAATCTGAACGTAGCGGACGTTTGCATGATCGTCCTTTTCTGGCTACTGCCATCGGGTCGGGAGTTTCCCGCAACTCTTCTTCATGTTCGGTTCCGGCGAATTTCTGAGCCTGGAAATAGTGCTCTACTGTTCGCCACGTCTTGCCTTTCAATTCGATCGGATACGCCTTGAAGTTGGAGAAGTCTCCGTACTCGTCGTTGGTGGAATAGAAGTAGATTGTCATGGGGACTTCCTTAAGATCTCAGTCATCCTCGTGCAGATGAAGTTGCGCGCCGTTGTCGCCGCTGATTCTGATCAGGCGGTCTGGGTGCTGGTACTGGGCAACCAGGTAGCGAGTCAGATCCACCTGCATCTCCCGCATCGAGGCGAGGTGTTTGGCTTTGTCCTCGTTGATTGCTTGCTGGTGTTCGAGTTCGATCTCATTCTGTTCACGCTGGGCGTCCGCCGTGGCCTTCTGCTCGGCAGCCGAGCGACGCATCTGCTCGTCGTGGTTCAGTCGTTTGAGTCGTACCTCGTGCTCGTTCTGCTTGCGTTCGATTTCACGCTGCTTTTCCGTTCGGTCGTGTTCTCGCTCTTGCTTGAGATCGGCAAGATCCTGGGCCTGCCGCTCCGTCTCTGCCTCCAGTTGAAGCTTGGTTCGGGCTTCGATCGCTCCGTCGTGCATCGACTGAAGCGTGTCGCTGGCGAGGTAACCACGGTAGACCACCTTGTTGATCTGATAGCCGATCCGCCTGGCGCGCGTTGTCAAATTCGGGTAGGTTTCCGTGACGTTAAGTTGTTCCGTCTCCTGTTTGAATTGCTCGAACGTCCTCGTTGCGACGAAGTCGATCACGTCGGCTGTTACCGCGTTGATGAAATCAGCGATTGGATCATGTGTTTGGTCGAGCATGATCTCCACGTCGGCCAATTCGAAAAAGACCATCAACTTCACGGTCAACAGAGCATCGTCGGCGGTTCGCACGTCTTCGACGTGGTGGTACATCTGGTCGGGAATAACGCGCAATCGTTCGAAGTGCAGCGCTCGTGGGATCTTCCTCTGAGGGTTCTTCGGGTCGGACGCGTGCCAGCGGAACTTGTGTAGCCACTCGTCTTCGTCGGGGACAAACAGGGCCGGACCGCGCTCGACGCGTCGCTGCACCTCGCCGCCCGTGCGGCGGTAGACGACGATCGCCTCGTTGGCGTCCAGGTGTAACGCTTCCTGCACGCCAATCGCCTGATGCTCGACTGGATCGAACCAGATTGCTGCAGGGCCACGCACGTGCTCGCAGTGCCCATCGGCAAACTGTACCGAAAGGAACTGGTCGGCGTGGGCACTGTGACGCAATAGCGGTTGAACCGTCTTGCGGAATAGTAGCAGACGCCGTGGCCCGTCAACGCATCGGACACGCCCTTGCTGGTCCCAGACGGCAACTCGCTCACCTTGCCGGACTGTTTTGAGTTGAAACATGGCGGTTCTCCTGGGCTTTCCAGTGTTGTTGCCGAAACATGCCCTTCAGGTGTGCTCGCCGGGAAACTCGATGAATTCCTCCGGTACGTGATCCGTCAGCCACACATCGTTGGGCGTTACGAAGAACTCGTGTCCCTGTCGAGCCATCTCGAGGGCTCGAACCTTCAGTAAGACCGGTTTTCCTCGACGGGTACCCACGGCGATCGACGTAGCCTCGTCCACGTGGAGATGAACGTGGTGCCGATTCATCCTTTTGAGTCCCTCTCGGCGGATCGCGTCGAGGAAGCGGGTGGGGGTCCCGTGCAGCAGAATCTCGGGCGGCTCGGCCGGTATGTAGCCAAGATCGACGCCAACGGAGTGTCCCTGGTTAGCGCGAATTCGGCGACCGTCCTCGCTCAGCGAGAACCGCTGCTTGTCGTTGGTCCGCACCACGTAGGCAAGTGTCTCGCGCGAGATTCGTTTTCCATGCCGGGCCATCGCCTCAAGCAATTCGTTCACGTCAACCCAGCCTGCTTCGTCCAGATGGATTCCGATCTTCTCCGGCTGGTGCCGCAGAACCAAGCTCATGAACTTGCTCGTTCGTTTCGTGTCCTTCTCAGTCATTGCTGTTTCCATTTATCTTTTCGTCAAGACCTTCCATTGGTGTCCGCCGCCGCGACGATCGCCGTGCTGTCGGTCACGTGGACTCCCGCCTGCTGCAACTGCTCGATCGCGCGGTCGACATCGCCGGGGTTCAGGTCAACGCCGCGACATCCGTCGAGCACCAAATGCGTCGAGAATCCAAGTTCGAGGGCGTCCAGGGCAGTGAACTTCACGCAGTAATCCGTCGCCAGCCCCATGATGCAAACGTCGGTGACATCCTGCTGTCGTAGGAAGTCGCCCAGTCCGGTTGATTGTCGGTGTCCGTTATCGAAGAAACCGCTATAGCTGTCGATCGCTCGGTTGGTTCCCTTCTGGAAGACCCGCTCGATTCCTGGCAGGTTCAGTGCGGCGGCGAACTCGGCACCGGAAGTCCCTTCGACACAGTGGTCCGGCCACAATACCTGATCGAGTCCATCCAACTCGATCAAGTCACCGACCCGTCGGCCCGGGTGCTGGCTGGCGAAGCTCAGGTGATCGGCCGGGTGCCGGTCCTTCGTGGCCACGACTAAGTCGAAACGTGGCATGAGCCAATTGGCCACCGCCACCACCAGATCGCCCTCGCCAACCGCCAGGGAACCTCCCGGAATGAAGTCGTTTTGGATGTCAACCAGTATCAGTGCGTTCATGGCGCTATATCTCGAAGTTAAAGCCTTGTTTCGTCAGTCGCTTGTACTTTCGACGGTCGAATTTGTAGAGTCTTGCCGCACGATGCGCGACATCGGTCTCGACCTCGTCCAGCTCAACCAGAATGTCCATGCTCAAGATCTTCTTGCGGAAGTTTCTCTTGTCGAGCGGTCGATCCAATACCACTTCATACAGATGCTGAAGGTGGCGTAGTGCAAACTTCTCCGGCAACAACTCGAAGCCGATCGGCTGATAGCGAACTTTGCCGCGTAGCCGCTCGTGGGCCATCGCCAGGATTTTGTCGTGATCAAATGCCAGATCCGGTAGGTCGTCGATGGCGAACCACGCCGCTTCGCGGGCGTCGGTCGCAGCCGCGACACGGTGGTCCGAAAGCTTGACCAAAGCGTAGTAAGCCACTGTCACCACGCGCTCGCGAGGATCGCGGTCAATGCTCCCGATCGTGTAGAGCTGTTCCAGGTAGACGCGCTGAAGCCCAGTCTCCTCACGTAGCTCGCGCCGGGCGGCATCTTCGAGTGTCTCGTCGAGGTGGACGAATCCACCCGGTAACGCCCAACGTCCCTCGAATGGCGGCAGCCCCCGCTGGATCAGCAGCACCTTGAGATCCTCCTCATCCATGCCGAAAACCACACAGTCGACGGTAAGCGCCGCTCGCGGAAACTCGTAGGCATAACTCATCTTTGGCCCCCTTGGTGTTGGTTCTACAATAAGGATAGTGTTTGTGGGACACTAGGTCAAGTGGCAGTACATCGCCAGGCATGAAAAACTCGGTCGCGGCCACCTAAACGCCCCCGGTTCCGCCTAGTCTTCGCAGTTCTGCCAATTCCGCATCGAACCCTCCGGAGAGGATAGGGAAGCGGCACCACGTTTTTGGGTCAAGATTCTCGTCGTCGAGGTGGAACGACGGGGCGTAGCGCTCCCGCTTCCACTGGTTTCGAGCCCACAGGCGGAAGAATCGTTCGATCCACCCGACGAGCTGGTCGACCGTGTAGTCGGGAAAACCGACTTGCATCAGCCGAAACACCTCGCTGGGGCCGTGCTTATCGCGGATCGCTGCCCGTTCGATGGCGTCGAGCAGGTCGTAGGGCATGAGGTCCTGCTCGTCGGTCTGGCCTGCCTGCGGCGGTCGCAGTTCCGCGGTCGGCTGCTGGCTGAGGACGCAGTCCAGGACGGGCAGGCTGCCAATGCCTTCGGGCCCCTCATCGCGCATCCAGGCCAGCCACTGCCGCAAGAACGCCTTGTCGATCCCGGCGATCGGCGAGAGGCTTCCGCAGGTATCGCCGTCCATGGTGGCGTAGCCCACAGCCGCCTCGGAGCGATTACTGGTCGCCAGTAGCAGGGCTCCTCGCAGGTTGGCCACCATCCAAGCGCCCGGTCCTCGCACGCGGGCTTGGATGTTTTGCAGGGCAATGTCGTCGTCGGCCCAGTTCAACTCGCGTCCGATGGCCTGCGAGGTGAACTCGACGTACGACTGAACGATCGGTTTAACGTCGAATTCCAGGTGCTCCGCCCCCAACGCTTGCGAAACGGCTCGGGCGGCAGTTCGGGTCTGCTTGGAGCTGTTCTTGGTCGCCTGGTAGATGCAGGTGAGCAGTTGACGTACGACGGCGTCCGGGCTGTCCTTTCCGGCGAGAGCCTCGATGTGGGCAAGTTTGCGCCGTAGTCCGTCCGGGCCCAATTCGTTCAGCCCGAACCGGACCAGCAGCCATACCAGGGCCGCCATGGCCGACGAATCGGCTCCTCCGCTCAGCGAAACGACGAACCCCTGGCATCGGCTCTTGCGCACGTAGTCGAACAACCCCAAAGCGATGGCCCGCGAAAACTCCTCTTTCTTGGCGAACGGGCCCGCCGCCCAAGCGGCCGGTGAATCATCGAAACGCTCCGGTTCCGCTTCACGGAAGTCGAACGGATGTTGCACGCAGGTCGCGGTTGGTTCGTTTGTGCCGGGCTGGTAACTCGCCAAGCGTGCGCGCTGCATCCTCGTCGTGTCGAGATCGACGACCGCCGTGGTCATCGTGAAGTCGGCCATCGAAAACCGCTGGCCCTGAGCAAGGAGTTGCCCGCCGCTGGCGATCAGAGTGCCGCCATCATAGATGACTCGACCGGCCTCATTGCCCAACAGGTTGGCATACACATACGTGACGCCGAAGGCCCGCGAGCCTTCCAGGACCAAGCGGCGTCGGACCTCCTGTTTGCCGAAGGCGAAGTGGCTGGCGCTGGGATTAAAGATGATGTCCGCTGCCAAACTAGCCAGCCCGACACCCGGCCGCTGCGCCGCCCAGGCGTCTTCACAGATTTCGAGCCCCAGGCGTACGCCGCCCAAATCGAACAGCAGGTCACCTAACGGAAATCGCTGACCTTCGCACTCGATCTCTGCTGCTTCCCCTTGCGGCCAGGGCTTGAACCAGCGGGGCTCATAGTGAATCCCGTCCCCGGCCAGATTCTGCTTGGCTGCGAACCCGAGGATTCGGCCGTCCGCAATCATGCAGACGCAGTTATACAGTGCTGCCAGATGCTGGCACGGCAACCCGACCGAGACGATCATTCCCTCGGTGCGGGGAACAATCTCGTGCAGCGCCTGGATCGCACGGCGCTGTACGTCGGCCGAGAAAAACGCGTCCTCGCAACCGTAGCCCGTGATGCACAGCTCTGGCAGGCAGACGATGTCTACCTCGGCGTCGCGAGCCGCGGAAATGGCCGACAGGATATTTCGCGTGTTGCCCAGCCAATCCAGCGGCGTTTGGTTCAACGCAACGGCCGCGACTCGGATCAATCGCATCTCTCACCTCACAGCTCTTCGGTGCCCCGAGCGCCGAGCACCAACTCCGTCTTCAGCTCGTAGAGCCCTTTCTCCAGGCCCACGGGATATCGGTGCGGGTTATCGTGGCGGAGGATGCCTGCGTGAAACGATGCCAGTTGCCCTTGGGCACGCTCCCGGATCGTATCCAGTGGTGGCTGTTCATGCACGACATCACCACCCCGCATTACCGGCACCAACAGGTCTTCGGACGTTTCGCCGTCGATCATTTGTCGCCGCTTCGTCGGATCCAGCGGATCGACGATCACGGAATCGTCCGACACTCCTTGCAGTTCGTTGTAGACCATATCGGCCACGACTCCCGCCGTGTCACGATATCGACGAACCTGGAGGATGCCTGGCGTCGAGGTCTTGATCGCCTGCTCCGAGAGCTTCACCTTCGGTTGCCATGTTCCATTGCCGGACTTCATTGCGCCGAGCTTGTAGACGCCGCCCAAGGCGGGCTGGTCGTAGGCGGTGGCCAGCCGGGTCCCGACTCCCCATACGGCGATCGTCGCCCCCTGATTCTTCAAGCTGGCGATGAGGTGCTCGTCCAGGTCGTTGCTGGCCACGATCGCCGCCTTTTCGAATCCGGCCTCGTCGAGCAGCTTGCGAGCCTCGATGCTCAGGTAGGCCAGATCGCCCGAGTCGAGACGGACGCCGACCATCTCGTGTCCGTTGGCTCGCAACTGCTGCCCAACCCGAATCGCGTTGCGCACGCCGCCGAGCGTATCATAGGTATCCACCAGGAACACGCAGTTGTTTGGCATGGCTTCGGCGTAACCTTCAAACGACGAGTGTTCGTCATCAAACGACATGACCCAACTGTGGGCGTGGGTTCCTTTCACCGGGATACCAAAGAGCTTCCCGGCCAGGACGTTCGACGTTGCCGCGCATCCGCCGACGTAAGCCGCTCGGCTGGCGGAAATCGCCCCGTCGATCCCCTGGGCACGGCGCAGGCCGAACTCCAAGACCGGCTCGCCCCCGGTCGCAAGGCAGATGCGGGCAGCCTTTGTGGCAATCAGAGTTTGAAAGTTGACCAGGTTCAACATCGCCGTTTCGAGTATCTGACACTGGAGAATTGGGCCTTGGATACGAACCAGGGGCTCGTGCGGGAAGACCACCGTTCCCTCCGGAATGGCATCGACGTCAACCGATAGACGCATCCCCGTCAGGTAGTCGAGGAAGGCATGCGCGAACAAGGGTCGCCCGTCGTTACCCTCCAGCCCCGCCAGATACTCGACGTCGTCCGAGGTGAACCGAAACTGCCGCAGGTACTCCAATACGTATTCAAGGCCAGCGACCACGGTGTAACCGCCCTCGAACGGATTATTCCGGAAGAACAGGTGGAACGCGGCCTCTCGCTCGGCTCGTCCAAGCTTCCAGTACCCATAAGCCATGGTGACCTGATAAAGGTCGGTCAGCAGCGACAGCGAGGTTCCGTAGATCTCTGACAGTCTGGTCATCGCGATGCTCCTCTCTCGGTGAACTCTTCGTGTATTATGTACACTAAGGTAGTGGTGTCAAGAGCCGGCTCCCAGGTGACCGGCAAGAAAGGTGCCATTCGTGCCACGCATCTATTGACCTCGGGAGCAGAGAACCAGACATGGTGTGCCCGCTGTAGCTACGTTCGCCAGAACGTGGACGACCGGAAGCCCACGGTCTGGCGACCGTAGCTACGACGGAGGTCGAGAATTCGGACATGATTTGACGCAGGATTCTTGCCGGGAGACTTGCTCCTTCCCGCGAAAACGTTGGCCATGTCCATTTCTCTGGGGACGGACTTTCTCGCTTGAGCCAGCAAAGTCATTTCAAACGGGCCGTCAGTCGCCAAGCTTGCCGAAACCGGACAACTGGTACCTTAGCCCGTTGTTGGGCCCCATGAGGATGCAGTCTGGATGAGCTAGAGTCGGCTCTACGAATCGTGCCTGGTTAGTTTGTTGTACAAGGTGGCTCTTCCGATACCTAACACCTTGCACGCCTTGGTCTTGTTGCCATCGACCGAGTCCAAGACCCGCTCGATATGCCGTCGCTCGGCGTCAGCCAGCGTCAGTAACTTCGGCTCTCTACGGGCTTTGCCGGTCGAGCCTGCAAGCCCCAGGTCGTCCGGCCGGATCTCATCGCCAGCGCCCAAAACCATGGCTCGCTCGACGGCGTTTTTCAACTCCCGAACATTGCCAGGCCAGGAATACTGCAACATCGCTTCGGTTGTCTCCGGGGCGAAACGCGACGGGCCGTGTCCCATTTCGCTGCGAAAACGCTCAAGAAAATGCGTACCCAGAAGGATGATGTCATCGCCCCGCGCACGCAATGGCGGAATGTTCAGTTCAATCACCCGCAGCCGATACCATAAGTCTTCGCGGAAACGGCCGTCCCGAATCATGCCCTGCAGATCGCGGTTGGTCGCCGCCACGATCCGCACGTCGACTTTGATCGGCACGTTGCCACCCAGCCGTTCGAATGGTTGGCCCTCGAGCAGCCTCAACAGTTTCGCTTGACAGGCCGCACTCATCTCCCCCACTTCGTCCAGGAAGATTGTTCCAAGATTCGCTCGTTCGAACTGGCCTTGGCGCCGGCTGTCCGCTCCGGTGAACGCCCCTTTCTCGTGGCCGAACAGTTCGCTCTCCAGAAGCGATTCGCTGAAAGCTGCACAATTGACCGCCACGCAAGGTCCTTCGGAGCGGTTGCTGAGCTGGTGAATGGTCTGGGCAACCACCTCCTTGCCGGCCCCGCTCTCGCCAAGCGTAAGGATGGTGGAATCGGTGGGGGCCACGCGGCTAATCTGTTCCAACAAGCGGCGGACTGGAGGACTTTCGCCCAACAGGCGTGTTGTGCTTCGCTCAAGTTTGCTCCGCAACTGCCGGTTTGACTGCTCGATCCGCTCTCGGTACTCCAGGTTTTCCAACGCCATGCCGAACTGTTGAGCCACGGCAATCATGAACTCCAGATCTGCCACGCCGAACTGCTCGCCGCGGTCCGCGTGAAAGCACTCGATCGCGCCTCGTGGTCTGGTCCGACCGGGTATGGGAACGCCGATGGCTGTTCCCTGCTCGACCGAATCGTCCTCTCCATTGCGGGCCAGGTTTTCGTTCACGTCGATCAATAGAGCCTCGTCGCGTTCGACGACCCAATTGGACAGGAAGTGGGCG
Organism: uncultured Pirellulaceae bacterium; assembly: GCA_964617665.1. GTDB lineage: Bacteria > Planctomycetota > Planctomycetia > Pirellulales > Pirellulaceae > JADHUC01. The sequence goes on along the minus strand of CAZUAH010000267.1, from coordinate 3,070 downwards.
GACTGCCGCTGGGGACCGCCCGGAAGCTCATTCGCATGCGTCTGCAAACGACCATCGACGCCTTGAATGCAGACTCTGGCCACCTCGGCGCCGACGCCTTGTTTGACAGCCACGATCGTCTTCGTGACAAGCGATTTCAGATCGTCCACACGATGCAGCTCTTTGGATAGGCGGTACAGATGCGCAAGCTTCCGCATTGAGCCCGTCGTGGAATCGCTGCCTAACGGGGCGTCGGCCATCCTGCGTTTCTCCGCGCCCAGGATCCGACGCACTCGTGTGTTGTCGGTCAGATGCGCGGGCATCACGTCGGCCGAACCGGCCACCTGCTGCTCGCGGCAGAAGACCATCATTCGTTCGCCGATGCGGATCAAATCGCCCGGCTGGAGCACTGCTCGTTGGATGACGCGCGAGTTGACCGTCGTGCCGTTGCGGCTGTCACAATCTTCGATTCGCCATGAATCACCCTCATGCCAAATCCGCGCGTGCATGCGAGATGCCTGCCCGTCGTCCAGGTGCAATCGGCATCCGGGATCTCGCCCCGCCGTGTAGTCGCCGTCAAATGCCTCCAGTCGGATTTCACCGCCTGGATCCGGACCATTGAGGAACACCAAGCTACCGGCCATTCGGGTCTCCATTACAGGAAGCGTTTCAACCTGCCGCCCACCGCGGAACCAGCGATGAATGACAGATCAACGTCCACGAGAACACATGAACTGTACCACATCTTGGCGCGCCTTGATTTGAAGCGCCAAGATACTGGACGCCTCACCATGCGATCGATTTTCACAAGTGGTTTCCTGGGTTTATGTTACGCCATTTCACGTTCATCGCGCAGGCTAGTGTCTCATATCTGTGCAATTCCTGTGCCCGGCGCTACGAGAGGGGCGAACGAGTACGTCCGTTCATCGCAGCCGTGACGAAAGGTGGGATGCGGTTCCCAGGACGGAAGCGGAAGACGGGCGCAGCGGACAGGTTTGGGTGCGGCGAGGTACAGGGTTTGCGCCGCCCACCGAAGACCGTCGCGGCGTGAGCCGTTGGGGACTGACGCGGGCTATTGGTGGTTGGGATAGCCTGTTGAAGGTCCCAACGGCTCTTTTTCTGCAGGGGTAGGCGGAATGCCGCCCTCCCGGGCGCAAACCGATAAGAACCAACTGCTGCCAATCACAGTTGAGTTTCCTGCGTGTCAGTTTGAGCTGAACACGGAATCCCTCTGGCCTCGGTAGACCGTCGGTTCATTGGTCGCCGTTTCAGCGATGTGGCCGCCACGAACACGACCAACAATGTGCCCCACGGTGGCCCCAGCTAATTCAGGCAGCGGATACAAATATGGCAAGCCGCCAGTGATTTCCCCGCCGACTTCGACACCCATTTGCGGGTACAAGATGCGCTGGGCCTCCCGTTGTTCATTCGGCGTCCCGTATGTGGCTAGGTAAGCGAGGGTCTCGTCTTTTGACAGAGACTCGTGCCACAAACCGACAATGGGCAGGTCTTGGGCCGCGGCGTAGGTTCCTGGGTACTTGCGATCGCGAACGTCCTTTGCGTACGCAGCTTGCTCGAGGGCGAGGGCCGGAATGTCAGAATACAGATGAACGGTCTTGGTGTACGGATTGTACGAGTCTTCGCCGAATATCCGACCCGGGAATAACGTGTAGCCCAACGTATGCAGGGTTCCAACCGTGTACCTCCAGCCCGGCGCCACATCGCCATTCTCGGTCAACCGGTTCCATTCACCAAACGGATCGTACTGGTTCACGCGGACTTTGACATCGTCGAGTTGGTTGACAGCCAAGTAGTTTGCCAACGCGAACTCAGTGTGCTGGGTGACGTGATGGTTCGAGGCTCGCTTATCCCACAGCAGCAACTTGGAAGGAATCCCCACGACCCACCCAATTCCATCGACGACTTTGTTGGGCTTGCCTCGCTCGAACTGCGTGTCGCCAGCCTCCAAGCGAAAGCAGTCTGAGCCTAGCTGCGTTGCCTTCGAGTGCTGCGGGACGGTTGCACATCCGCAAGAAAAGAACGCCAAGAGGACCAATGGAATCGCGTACAACGAGTGCGGAAGTGACCTAATCACGTGTTTCTCCTAGTGAAGACGGATTAGACGGTTCCTGGCTTCATCACTCCGTCAGACGACCGCCTGATCGCCTCGACGATTTCTTAACCGCACATCGCCCTGCCTGACGGCAAATGCAAGAGTAGGAACTCTGGAAGGCCGTTCCTGGAACTTGGATTTGCACGACGTTTGCCCATTCTCCTAGCTCCGGCAAGTACCAGCCTCGAATCTCTCGGCATTTAATCGGCGACAGATACCTGAGACTTGAAGGTATGTAAATGGCAATCCAGGCTCGGACCTCAGCTGGCTACAACGCCACGCCGGAACGAAGTCCTGGTCCGTCCATACTACGTGCGCAAAGGGCGAGACAGTCGTATATCGAGCGCCGGATGTAGACGATGTGGCTCGACCAACTACGGGAAAGTCACACATTGCCAAGGCAAACACAGGAACGACTATCGAGCAAGTACCGAACGAGGTTGCGGGGATCTCGATCGAGGCGTTTCAGATCTTGGCGCCGCAAGCGCTTCGATATTGGGCGCCGCTCGACCAAGGGACTCGCTCCAGCCTTCAGTGTGATTCCCTAAACTCTTTGGGTACAACGACTTACAGGCAAACCGAAATTCTTGGCACGCCTCTTGCTAAACGATGAGCAGCACAAGCATCGCCTTGGACAGGAAAACACAGCCAACCGACCGCAGACCCGATTCGGTTTGCGTAGAAATATAGGACTTCACTTCCTCAGACAGGAGCTCGTTCACCATGACGCAACGAAACAGACTGAAGAGGCGGAAACGCCGCGAGAAACGCTCAAGGCGATCTCTGCACCTCGAATCGCTTGAGTCGAGGCAACTTCTGGCCGCCGATCCGTTCCAACTGATGTCCTTAGGTATGGGACAATCCATGTTCGGCGGCGAGCACTTCACCAGCGGGATCATCGCTCACGATGAAGCTTTTCCGGTGATCGAAGGAGCCGTGACAGGAACTTCCATCGACATCGAACACCTGATGGGCGCT
>CAZUAH010000266.1:10881-18605 GCA_964617665.1 uncultured Pirellulaceae bacterium | reverse complement strand
CTCACAAAACCAGCTCAGTTAACCAGGAAAGAGCAAGTTTGGCGCCCCCGAGGCACAGCCTGACCTACGAAGCTTCGCGGGCTGGAAGCGGAGTTTCGAAGGACGCGCGTTCCCAAGTAGAACTTGGGAACGAGGATAGGAGGCCGTGGCGGAAGTATGGTGAGAAATCCGAGTTAGATCCACCCACGCACGCGGTAGTACAACAGCGCGACCCATTCCTTGACAACCCAATTCGACGCACCCATTCCATCGCTGCTGGGAATCCAGGTTTCGTCGACAGGGCCCCAAAGTTGTGCCGATTCGGCTCCGCAGGGTGAAGGAATCACCGCGAGTCCACACTTGCGAAAACACGCATCCGCTCTCCGCATATGGCGAGCGTGGGTGACTACCATCACATGCTCGAAATCGCGCCGCCGGATCACGTCCGTGGCCCGCAGTGCGTTTTCACGTGTAGACAGTGACGTTGCCTCCAGGATCATGTCCTGACGATCTACGCCCAGAAAAACCAAGGCATCCGCCATGACTTCCGCTTCGGAAACGTCCGTGTCCTCGTCCTCGGTCGTCCCACCGCAGAGAATCAGCGGGCAGCGATAGTTCTGATAGAGAGAGGCCGCGTGGACACAGCGGTAGTAGCTGCTTCCGGATACCATCGCTTCAGCCCGGCACTCGTCCGGAGGAACTAGCCCGCCACCCAGGACGACGATCGCTTCCACATTGGGCGGCAGTTCGCCAAGCGGCGGATAGGACCACTCCAGCGTACCCATCATCACTCGCCCCATAACCGGTATGGATAGAATCACCATCAAGGCCCACAGGCAGATCAGAGGGACGATGACTCGCCGCGAGGCAAGCTTGCGCCGCAGCGCCCACGCCAGGATCACGCCCTGCAAGACAAGCAGCAATAGATACGGTTGAACGGCGGCCTTTGCAGCTTCGTACATAGGTTTGCTAGAGATTCACGTGCCAGCCGAGCCAACGTACGTCAGAAAATGGGTTCATCCGGCTGAAGCGCACGCGGCCATCAAGCCGCGTCGCGCGTATACGCGCATGTTATGTGCTCTTGAGCGTCAGAGCTACTGTCGCACGTGAAGCTGGAGGGCCATTTATGGCCCTTTTCCGCCGAAGGCGGTGTTAGGCCCGACGTTTACGTCGGGCGTCTGGGCCGTCTCCGAAATCCCACCCATTCCCGCATCTGCTCTGCCGCTTCGCGGCAGCAGATGCGGGAATGGGCGGGAGGACACAATTGCTTCGGTGGACCCGTGATGAATCACGGGCCTAATACCGCTCCGCGGGAAAAAGGGCGTAAACGCCCTTAAATCCTGCCCGGTTTCAATCCCTTCACAGGATCACCGATTCCCCTCGTGCGCGCGCTTCAGCCGGATGAACCAGAAAATGGACCATTTGTCTTGCTCGACTGTTCGGGCGTCTTTTTAGAGCGCGAAATGAGATCTTCCTGCGTTCTCCCCGAAAACCAAAGAACCGGGCAAGAGCACTCATGGCAGGAGCATTGATCGCCTGAGGTTCTAACGCAAGCCGTGGCTCACTTCCGTCCGTTCGGGTTCATGCTCCAAGATGGGCAGTGCGCCCGTCGCTTCAGCCCGCTTCGCATCCAGGTTCCGCGCCAAGTCCCCCATGCTCATCACATCCAATTCGCCCGCATCGCAGAGTCGTCGGGCTTCCCGGAGAATCTCGTCCAGTCCGGCCAAGAGTTCCTCGGTGCGCACGCCCAGGTTGAACGGATGCGTCCACAGGTGATACACCTGTTTGCGTTCGGCAGCAAGACGCAGCCCCTTCACCGCCTTTCGAACCCGCGCTGCTACGCTAACGTGCTTGCCTACGCTCAAGAATGGTGAGTAGAACTGGGACGACGGCAGTACCCACAGTCCGCAGGGTAGACGTTCGGGCAGGTCGACTCGCGGCGGACGCGCGAGACGGGCGTCCATCAGCCGGAGTGCCGCGGGCACGCGTGTGCCCGGCAACGACTCGAACCACTTACTCTCCGGGCCGCGGATCGAGCGGAACCCCTCGTCGACCAGAATATCGAAATGCGCCATTTTGGCCTTGGGGTAGATGAATGTGCGCGGTTGCTCGAGGTACAGTTCGTCGCACAATGTCCTAAACCGTTGCAACTCCTCTCGAAACACTCGGCGGCCCTCGGACCCAGGCTCGATGAAACGATGCGTCATCGTATGGCAAGCGATTTCCTGAGCCACAGGGTGTGAAACGATCGCCTCCAACACGTCTTCCGCATACCATTGCGGCTGACAGGTCGAATCGCCGGCTGGGATGTCCGCTAGGCCGGGATTGTCCAACCACGGATGTCTCGTATCCGAGCGGCCACGGCCCAACAGCAAGGCTCCGACCACTGCCCATGTAGCGGGCACGTCGTAACGCTCGAACAAATCGAGCAACCCGCGGATTGCCTCACGGGTCCCGGACCAGAAGGGACCACAGTGACGGGCTGCCGGTCTCCCGCGAGTGCCCCAGGCCAGCTCGAAGTCCAACGACAGCAGTAGCACACCTTTGTCCAAGCGTGCCTGATCGCGGCCAGCAGTGTTCGGAACCTCGCTGCGGCACAAATCGTCATATGCTCGCAGTGTCTGACGGACCACCTGCCGTTCGTCATATCGCTCCACGGCCAGCTTCCGGCCTGCGCGCCCCATGTCGTCTCGCAATGGCTCGTCCGCCAGTAGCTGTTCCAGGGCGTCGGCCAGAGCCTGCGGGTCTCGCGGCGGAACTAACAAGCCGTTATGACCGTGCGTGACCACATCGCGGCAGCCGGGCACATCGCTGGCGACCACAGGTTTGCCCATCGCGGCGGCCTCCAACAGCACCCGCGGCGTGCCTTCGCGATACGAGGGCAGTACGATCACGTCCGCTCGGCGCATCTGCTCCTCGACGTCGTCCACGTGCCCAGGAAACTCGACAACACATTCCTGGTGCCACTGGTCGAGACAGGCGGGATCAATAGACGATGGATTACCAGGATCCGGAGCGCCACAGGCAATGAAGCTCGCACGTAGCCCTCGACTCCGCGCCAGACGCGCTGCCTCGACAAACTCGCGAATCCCTTTCTCTTCCAGCAATCGCCCGACGAACAGGACAGAGGCGACTCCGTTGGGTTCGAGGGGCCTTTCCGGAGGCGATGCAAATCTGTCCACATCGACGCCTGACCCGAACGACAGAATGGCTCGAGCAGCTAGATCATGCGAGCGGCGAGAGAGTTCAGCCAGATCGTCCGCATTCTGAAAGATCGGCCGGACTCCAGGTGCTGTCAGCGCGCGCAAATACCAGCGGCGGATCCAAGGACGCACCACGCGCGCCGCCAAACGGTCCGACACGAAGATGTGTCCAAGTCCCGTGACACTGTTTACTATGTGATGGACGCCTCCTCGCCGCGCCGCGGCGGTCCCATACAGGATTGATTTGATCGTGAAATGGTGCACCAGGTCCGGCGACTCGTCGCGGTAGACCCTCCGCAGGCTACGAAGTGACCGCCAGTCTCGCAGCAGACTCATTCCCGCGCGATCCAACGACCACTCGATCCATCGCACCCCATCCTTCTCCAACAACTCCACGTATCGGTCCCGTGGACAGACAACCGCCACTTCGCTTCCCTGTCCAACCAGCCCCCGGATCAAGCCGCGACGAAAGTTGTACAGATACCACGCGGTGTTCGCCACCAGAAGCACCTTGCGCCGCTCACGCTCAGGGCGCACAGTCGCCGCAATCGGTTGGCCTTCGTGGATATGCGCGAGCGTTCGTGTCACTTGACTCCCCACTGCAAGGCAACTGGTCTCGCGGGACGCGAAACTAGCACCAAATGGAATGTGTTCTCGTTCATGTTGACTTTGAGGTTCTCCGGTGTGCCACTGGCTCTGCCAGCGCAATTGCTTGAAATCATGTATCCACTCACGGCACCCGGCAGAGCCAGTGGCACACGACCGTCAAGTCTCATGCCTAACAACAAGAGCCCGTAGTTCCATTTGGTGCCAGAAACTGGATACTGGGCAGCCGAGTGTCGTACTCAACCGCGTACAGCGGAGACGAAAACGCTACAGCGCACTTGGCTGTGCCTTGCCGTGAACTTCTCGCTCTTCGCTCTCGGCTCTAGACTGTCGTTCTGATCACGGACAACTGATCACTTCTTCCGATACTCGTCGCTCATCCCGACCGGCTGACAGAGGCGAAGGAGGGGCAGGGGCGGCTACGCCCCTTTTCCGCGCAAACGGTGTTAGGCCCTTGCTTTAGCACGGGTCAAACGGGGCAACATGGCCTCGTCCCACCACCCTTCCCCACCACTTGCCACCCATCACTCACTAGAGCCCTTCCAGATCGCCCAAGGACAGTGACCAATTCGACGCCTGAAGCGGATCCGGAACAACCTCGTCGGCCAGAGCCCTGGCGACCAGCGTGATCCGCCGTCGAGGCAGCTTGTGAAAGCCTGACTTGCGAAGCGTCTGCACGATCGGCGTTTGCTCGCTGCCGTGAGCCAAGACGTAGTCAGTCTTGGTTCGTCGCAGCAGTTTGCCCAAGAGTCGTTTGACCGAATCCTCCGCATCCTCCCGCACTACCAAGTCATCGATCATGACCTCTCGCAAGCCGGCTCGGAAATTGGTGCGATAGAACAAGATGCCATCCAACCGCCCTGCGTCTGCGACTATCTCCGCATAGTAGGGGATGTGGGGATGAGATGCATATCGCCAGCTGAGAAACTCAATCGTTCGTATCGTTCTCAATTGGGCCGATGCGCACGTCTGGGCCAACAACTCGCGAATACCGGCCGATTCGCGATCCAGCACGTTAGCAGCGGATGTCGGGGCTTCTCGAAAGAACTCTTCCTGAGCCGGCACTTCACGGTTTCGCAGCCTCCAACTCGCCAATCGCCAAACGGCCCCAACCGGTCTCTGCAGTCTCACACGCAACGGCAACTCGGTCACCCGTTGCCAGCCCAGCTTCAGGTAGCCGGGCAGGCTATTGCCGTTCGGTGTATTGAACAGCAGCCCAATGCCATCCCGGCGGGCCACCTCGCAAGCCTCTGTCGTCAGTCGCTTGAAGATCCCGCGTCGCTGGTAGTCCGGATGCGTCACCGTATCGACCGGCTTGGCCGCGTGCATCACGTGGCCGTTGGCCGTCAACTGCCACCGCATAAAAGCCCGCACACCCACCAACTGGCCATCGACCTCGGCCAGCAGCAGAACCGACCGCCCAAATGGATTCAGCTCATGCTTCCACGCCCAATACGCCGCATCCCGCTCGCCCGTCAATTTGCGGCCCAGGCAGAGGTTGAGCAGGTCGACGATTTCCCTCTCGCGACCGCCCGAATATGGCACTATTCCAACTTCAGATTTCACCGCTTCTCGCTCTCACGACCCTCGTTCAATGCCACGGGTTGCGCGTTTCATCCACCATTTTCGCGGACGGCGTCTCGGTACACCCCCTCGAACCGATCCACACAGCGTTGCATGTCGTGATGTTCCTTGACGTACCGAAACGCGGCTTCGCCGAACTCGCGACGGCGTCCAACGTCTTGAAGTAGTTCGCAGGTGGCCTGGGCAAGTGCCGGCATGTCGTCCGCAGGTACGAGCAATCCTGATACGCGGTGCTGCACCGCCTCTCGAACGGCCCCAACATCAGTACAGACAGAAGGGATCTTACGCGCGGCGGCCTCAAGCACGACGCCGGGTATGCCTTCGATACGGCTGGGCAACAGCAACACATCGGCGCCGGCCAGCAAATCGCGCGCATCGGAGCGAACTCCCAGGCAATGGACTTGGCTGGACAGGCCGGAAATTCGAACCGCACATTCGAATTCACGCCGCAAAGGGCCATCGCCGAAAAGCACGAGGCGGGCCTCGGGAAACGAGTGGCGAATTCGACCGAATGCTGCCAGCAGACCAGCGTGGTTCTTCTCTTCGGTGAATCCGCCGATGTGGAACAGCAGCGGTGTGCTGCGGTTGACGCGTATCAGGTCGCAGATACTGCGGCGAGCTTCCTCGCGCTGCTCGTGCTCAGGTCGTTCAATTCCGCGATGAATCGTGAACGCTCGGCTGGGATCAATGCCGTACGTTTCGACAAAGTCTGATCTACTGGCATCGCTGACCGATGCTACCAAGGCGACCGATTTGGCCAGCCAGCGTCCCCATTGCCGGCGCAACCTACCCCGGATCCATCCGGATGCGACGCTGATGTTTCGATAGATCAACGGTGCGTCATGGCGGCCGAGCCGTTTGGCCACCACGGCGTATTTCAGAGCATGGAAACCGTTGGCCTGCACGACGTCTGGACGAAACCGACGCCACAGACGTGCTTGACGTAGCATTGCACGGGGCTCAAGCCGACCTTTGGCTTTTCCTTCAAGTTCCACACGCTCGACACCCTCGGCGGCTAGGGATTCGGGCGAAGGTGCCCCATACACCGCAGCCAGACACACCTGATGTCCACGCGCGGCAAGTTGCTCGGACAGGCCAGCCGCAAAGACCTCAGCGCCGCGCAACTCGCTTCGCGTGATGATTTGCAGGATCTTCACCGGCCAATCGATAGGATGTCTCTGTAGAACTGTTCCGTCTGCTGTACGATGCGGCGAATATCATAACGTCGGCGCGCCACGTCGCGAGCAGCGGCGCCCATTCGCTCGGCCAATTCTCGATTGCCAGCCAACCGCTCGACGGCCGCAGCCAGCGCTCGAGGGTCCTCTGGCGGTACCAATAGACCAGTCTCGCCGTCTTTGATCAACTCGGCTACTTGCGGGATATTCGAGGCGACAATCGGGCAGCCCGCCAGCATGGCTTCGATGATCGCACCGGGCAAACCTTCGTACAGCGAAGGGAAAACGAACACATCGGCCTGGGCCAGTAACTTCGGGACCTCGTCGCATTGCCCCAAAAACGTCACGTGCTGTTCGACCTTCAGTTCGGCCGCCGCGTCAACCAGCCTTGTGCGAAGTGGTCCGTCGCCGGCGAACAGCACTTGCAGCCTAGGAAGAACCTTCAAGAGTTCCGGCATGGCCTGAATCAGATAGATTTGCCCCTTTTGGTCAATCAGCCTACCAACGTTGACAACAACGGGATATCCAGCAGGACATTTCTTCTTGGACGGCAAGTTTGTCTCTGAATCACATTCGCTGGAATACTGATCGACGTCCCGCCCGCGCGGAATAACGCTTACCTTGCGGGGCGGAACTCTCAGATGGTTGCAGTTGGAGCCTCTGGCTGTCTCTGAAACTGCGTGGAATCTGGTCACAAGTCGAGCCGTCGCACTATCGAGAAAACGCAGGGCGTTCAGCTTGAACTTTTTCACCGAGGCATCCACCTTCAGTCGCATTGGATCGTATGGCACGTTGACGAAGCTACTGATGACCGGGATGCGGCAAATCCACCCAACGGTGCGACCGACTTGGCTGGCCCTGAATAGCATGGTATGAATCAGCGACGGTTGCTCTTGGACAACGACACGCCGAAGCCGCCGGAAGGCACGTAGAAACTGGTACTTCCCCCTGAGCCCCAAACAGACGACGCGAACTCCGGCCTTCTCGAATTCGGCTCGCAGTGATTCGCCCTCGTAGACCGAGCAGACAACAGGTTCGAAGCAGTCGCTATCGAGCCCGCCGACCAACTGCAGCAGACTCCTTTCCGTCCCGCCGACCTCGAGGGTGTCGATAACGAAAAGGATCTTCGTTCGCTCAGTTCCTTCCGCGCGGTCTATCGCGGTCGCATCGGATGAGG
>CAZUAH010000266.1:0-10781 GCA_964617665.1 uncultured Pirellulaceae bacterium | reverse complement strand
ATCTTCGTTCGCTCAGTTCCTTCCGCGCGGTCTATCGCGGTCGCATCGGATGAGGTATTGCTCGTCCGATTGCAGGCTAACGATACACTCCTTGCTCCAGTCTCCACGCTCTCAGCTCGTTCTTAGTCCTTCATTCCTAGCCATTCGTTCGTCAACCAAGCACCGGGCACGAAGCACCAGGTACCCTCTCAACTTCCTTCGCCTTTCGTGCTTCACCTTCTCCCCACTTTTAGCTCTCGGCTCTTCGCTATTAGCTCACATCAGTACGCTTGCCGTAGCTGTCCGCGTCTCGTATGAGGCTGGAGCTGCCTAGAAGACCGACGCACAAGGTCGTACAACAGTCCTTTGCGACGGAGTACTGCACCATAGACGATCAGAATGATCAGGAAAGGCAACCCCTGCAGTCGCCAACGGTACATCGCCCCCATATTAGTGGCAGTCGATCCATATATGAGCATGATGGCCGATCCAAAGAGGATCAATGGCAATACAAGCCACGGGTTCACCTTCCAGCCCCTCACGACTCCAGCGAAAAGGTACGGCAAGCAGGCCAGAAAGAACAACACCTCTGGCAAAGCCGCCATCTGCCGGGAATTCTTCACGTTTGTCACGTCGATGCTGAAGAAAAAGAAGGCAATTCCTTTCACTAATCGAACGGCATCACTCACCAAGCTTTCGCCGAATATGGCATCCTCCTTCTGCTGGAACATCTTGCCATCGCCGGTCGCCATGTCGTGACGAACGTGGTTGATGTAGTCGATATCGAAGTAGCGGAATGGTTGATACTCCCTAAGCCGTAGATCGAAGGCAGCGGCGGCCATGTATAAGGCCAAGCCGACCAAGGACACACTGATCGCCAATTGCACAACGCCCCGAACACCGCCCCGTTGCCGGCGTCCCAATAGTGTTACGACGATGCAGGCGATCAACACGACGACCAGATAGACCCGAAGAGCGGTGACTATCAGCAGCCCCAGGACGATCCACCACCAGGATCGGCCCCTCCCGTATACTATGAAGCTGATGATCCCATAGGCGACTGCCGCGAGCGCAAAGAGCGCCGGTGCCTCTTTCAATGGTAAAGACGTGTAGTAGACCACCGACGGAAACAGGCCGAAGAGGAAGCCGCACACTTGAGCTGCGCCAAGACTACCCGTGACCAAAGATGCTGTACGAAAGACCAGAACGGCGGCGAAGGCCGCCAAGAACGCGTTCATTAGTTGGACGAGAAAAAGGTATGGCCCGACCAGATAGTAGATCAGTCCGATAAACTGAAACCAGCCGTCGTCGACCCACAGCGACCAATCGTTCTGGCCGGTGGCATAGAGTTCCGCTAGATCGTGACCCCGCATATCATACACGATCGAATCTCGCGACAACTGTCCCATGACTGACGACGAAACCAGCAACAAGACGGCGAGCATCACGCGGATGACGAGACAGGCGACGAAGATACGCGTCGCAATCCTCCGCTCCTGCATCTGCCTTGAGTGGGCGTCACCCACCCCGGTAGACTGCAGTCGGCCAGCACTATCCATCATACCGTAAGACATCTCGGCCTCATTCACTCATAGACCTTTTTCACCAAGGCAAACGCTCTGTCACGCGAAGGCAAGTGCGGCAGTCAAGCCTAAAGTCCAAAGACAATCATATCCGGCCTGGTCGTGGCCAACTGTGCCGCCAGTTCCTGCGAGACAATCTCCCGCGAGCAAACCAGTAACTTCAAGTTGGATAGACTCCCAAGGCGTTCCGTCGATGCCCTGGTCACGCGGGTACCGGAAAGGTCAACAGAATGCAGTCTTGGCAGTCGTGATAATGAGTCTATCCCACGGTCGGTGATCTGCGTGTTGGACAAGTCTAAATATTCCAGAGATCGAGCCCAGTCTGCAAACTGGCCCAACGACTCGTCGGTCAAGCGTACGTCCGCCAAATACAGTTCGCGCAATGGGGGAATCCCCTCGGGGCTAGGCGCCCACTCCGTTCCAGGTGAAATCCCCCTCAAGTCGAGCCGCTCTAAATGCGGCAGAGATTCGAGATGCGCCAAGCCGCGAAACGTAACGGTCGTTCTGGATAGATCAAGGTATCGCAGGCTCTTGAACTCGGAAATATGGACCAACGCACGATCGCTGATACGCGTGTCGCGCAAGGAAAGATGGGTCAAACAATGAAATCCCAGGTCGGCCATGTCGTCGTCGGAAATCGATGTGTTTGCCAGCTTCAGTCGTGTCAGCCACGGAACAGTATCGCTCAAGGTGCGCAAGAGCCCGTCTTGTATCTCGCTGTTGGAACAGTCGAGCGTACGCAGATGTTTGAAGCTGCCGAGATGAGTAGCCAGAGCGGTCCGGCACTCATCTGTGAACTCCCCGGGCAAGGCGATCACTTCTACTCGCTCGCAGACATTGTCGTACTTGTTTGGAACAACCTTTCGAATGAGGTTGCACGGAAGCGGCCGGAAAAGAGGGCGTGCCTGAAGGCTGACGCCGTGACGCTTCAGTGTGTTTGACGCGGCGAATTCACGTTTGTAGGGAAGCCAAAACCAGACAATCGTAACATTGACCGCGACAAACGCGACCAGTATTACACAAATCAGTAGTCGCGACAGTATCTTCATGACCCTAAGCGATTTGCCCCATCGGACGCAATATTTTCTTCTTCCTTCCGTGCTGACAGAAACTGGCTCAGCTTCTGCATGTTCTCGATGAACGTGCCGAGCCGCACCACGGCCCGGTCTGACTCTGCGTCGTGTTCCACCCAAGCTCCTCGATGGTCCAGGCCTTCGACTATCCGCTCAATCTCTTTCTCGTCCGGATGTTCGGCAACGCCATCGACCGTCTTGATTCCGTTTCTCAAGTCTTCGTAGTACTGCCTCAAGCCAGGAAGAGCATTTCCAGCCTTCATCGAGTAATGCTCGATCAAATCCCTGTCGCTGTACGTAAGCATATATCTCCGAGTGACGTACAGGGGCCGATTCGTCTTCTGTTCATAGAATCTGGCGAGCCGGCCATCTGGCAGGGCGCATCCCTCAAGATACGCAATCGCCTTTCCGGCAGCGTCGAGATACTTCCGGCGACCGGTGACATCGTACAGGTCCAGCAGCGTGTCGATGACGACTTGAGACTCGCGCCCTGTAATCGCCGGCGGCTCGAACGAACGTCCCCAAGATGGATGCATGTCGGAATTGTACTGCTGTGCCCAGGCCGGTTGAGGGTCGGGGAGTTGAGCGAGAAGCAAGAAGTCTCCCGCCCTCAACGCCGCGTCTTGATAGCGAGGTTCCTCATAGATCTCGGCCGCCTGCAACAGCAAGTGGATTAGGTTGGTGATAGTGTTATCGTTGATGGTGTAGTGGTACCGGTAGTGACGATATCCGTGAGTCGACCGGATACGTGACCAAGTGGCCGGAAACGAAGCGAGTTTAATGGGATAGTCGTCGGGGTTAGGCAACGTCTGCTTGATCCACTGCGGCCAAGCGCCATTGGGGTACTGGTGGGCCAGGAGTTTCTCTAGACAGTAGATTGCTGCCTCGTGGATGTCGCTGTGCTGAAACCCGGTGGCCTCGTCTAACGTCATCAAGAACTCGACCGTTACTCTGGTCGTCCGGTAGTCCAAATAGGTACTGTGATATCCCGTCGCTTCATCATCGACTCGGTAGCCGTGTGCCCGACGCCGGATCGGATCCAGTTCGGCAGTCGTATTCCAGCCGCATGTTGCGAGCTGTGTCTCAACCAAGAGCCCGCCTGTGTCGAGCGCCGCGTCTAGAAACGAAGGATCTCCCGTGCAGCGATAGGCGGCCAGGTAAGTGCGGCCAACGTCGGCTGTCCCGGGTGGTCTCAGGGCGATACGGCTTGTCCCGGGGGGCCCCTTCAGTTCCGCGGGAAGCTCTCGCACGTAGCCTCCACCAGCCAACGCATGCCGCCGGAGATACGCACCCGCTTTCCGGATCGCTTGGTCGACCATTCCGAGAAGCTGCGCGTTTCCTTCAAGTTCTCTCGAAAGACGTGAGGACGGGGGCAAGGTCGAGGTTATTCTGCGCAGATCCTCAGGCTTGCGAAGCCCCTCGCTACTCCCGGATGGTCCAACCGCCGGTTTCTTTCGGGGCGATACCACTTTACAGTCGGCTAGGGCAAGTTTCACATCGTCGAGCACGTCCTCGGGTATGTCCGAACCCACAAGCGACAACCGCGAAAGCCCCTGGAACGAAGCCAATGACGACCAGCCTGATGGCTGACACGTGGTCCAATGCAGGTGCAACCGTTCTAGATTCGGCAAGCTCGTCAGATGGGACAGGGCATCCTTCTCCGACTCTGCGTGGAAGATGGAGAGTTCGCGCATTCCCGTCAGGCGGGCAAGCCTTTGGGCATCGTCAGCACTCAAGTGCTCGGCAACGACTGACACATTTTGAATCTGCCCGAACGCCGCCAGATCATGCTGCAGAGCCTTCACGTCGTTCACGAACAGAGCGTGTGGTCCGTGAAACTCGGCGCCGGGGGGCGCTTGCGGTACAAGAACGCGGTTGGCGGATGTCGACGGTGGGGGAAAGAACTCTAGAAGCGTGCAATAAGTCGGCAGGACCAAAAGGGCCCCAACCGACAACAAGAACATGCGTCGACAGAACAAGAGACTGACGATCCTGGAAAAAGAGTGGGGTTCTGGCATCAACGCGTGGCTCGGCAGAAGCCTCGCCCTCCCGAAACGCCTGGATTCCAGCGTGCCGACTCTCGGGATATCCTCAATTCGTTGCCGGCCTGAATTCGTTGGGAAGCCCCTTCTCTCGCAAGACTCATGAACCAGCCGATCCACATCAAACCGCGATCCCTTTGTCCCTGAGGGCATCGCAGTAGACTTGCTCGACGCGGCGCACCATTTGGGAAATATCGAACGCGGTACGTACGCGTTGCTTCGCTGCTTGGCCCATTTCGGATCGGAGGGCGGCGTCCATGGCCAGCCTCTTCAGCCGTTCGGCGAGCAGGTCTGCACGCCCGGACGGAACCAAGAACCCTTCCTGACCATCGCGAATGACTCGCGGGATGCCGCCGACGGATGTGCACACCGCAGGCTTTCCCAATGCCATCGCCTCCAGCAAAGCGATGGGCAGGCCCTCGAACGTCGACGACATAGCAAATACGTCCATTGCCTTCACAACTTGCGGGATATCCGTTCGTGGGCCGGTCAGCAGGACGGAGCTTTCCACTCCAAGTCGCTCGGCGTGTTGTCGAAGTGTCTGATCTCGGCCGGCGAACTGACCTACAAGAACGAGCCGGGTATTGGGGAGCGTTGAATGCACTTGGGCGAATGCATCCAGCAGCAATTCGTGGTTCTTCTTAGGCGTCAGGTTAGCGACCTTGACAATCGCCACGCAGTCGTGCGGAATCTCCAACTCGTCTCGAACCGCAGACGAACCGGCGGCCCGATTTCTGACCGATTCACCGTCGATTCCGTTGTCGATGGTTTGGACGCGAGCGGACAATCCGCGGGGAATCGACTGACGAACGTCTTCGGAAACGGCAACGGCAGAATCGTTCATCCGGAACGTAAGCCGATTCAGTAGCCGGCTCACGGGATGAAGACGCGGCCACACATTGTGCTCGGTATAGACGATGGCCGGCACACGGGCAAGCCTCCCGGCAATCCGCCCAAACACACCCGGGATGGGCGAGTGCATATGTATGACGTCCACGTGGCGGTCTCGGCAATGGGCGACAAGCCGACGGAGACCTCCCAAAGAAACGTTATGCTTGATGTCGAAACACGTGACGGGCAGACCGTGATCCTGGAGCTTCTGGACCAGCGCGTCTTTCCACGGCAGAAAGTAGCCTACCTCGTAGTCGAATCGCGAGCGGTCGACGTGAGGCGCGGCCATATCGAACAGCATCTCCGCACCACCCAGCCCCAGCCCCTTTATGAGCCAGAGCACACGAATTCGCTCATCCTTCAACAACGGGCTCTCCCCATCACGCTCTCCCGCATCTCGCATCGCGCATCTCGTATCGCGAACCTCGCAACCGGAATCCCGTCACCCGCACCCCGAAACTCGCATCCCGCAACCCGTCTCAATCCGTATACCCTTCTGATCCGCGTGCTTTGTCGTCACTCGTACGTGTCGGAGTGGGATCCAAACGACGGCCCATTCGACCGAAGAATCCATCCCGGGAGGCCCGAAGGCCCTGGAAAAACCCTCGGATCGCGAGCAGCGGTTGGCAGCACAACGTAAACAGCGGCTTCAGGGCAGTCTGGACGAGCGCATGCTTCAACGCCAAATCCCAGCGTCCGAACTGCCGCATCATGTAGACGTGATTGCGAATCACGTAGTAGCGGCGGCTGGAAACCTCGCACAGCCGTCTTGGCACGATGTGAACTCCGGCGCGACCATCCAACTCTCGCCGGACTTTCCACAGTTCGCCGTTGGCCACGACGCGGTAACCAGCTTTGCGCAGACGTAGACCGAATTCGACCTCCGTATGGCCAAAGAACAGCTCGTCACGGAACACGCCGACCTCACGTAAAGCGCTTACCCGGTACATCGGAATATGGCCACTACCGACGTAGTCGACGTCAACTGCATTATCGATCTCGTCATCACGCAGACGACGCAACATGCCTTTCTGCCAATCGAATCGAGCGCCAACGATGCCCACCGCGACGA
Source organism: uncultured Pirellulaceae bacterium (assembly GCA_964617665.1). GTDB lineage: Bacteria > Planctomycetota > Planctomycetia > Pirellulales > Pirellulaceae > JADHUC01. The sequence continues at coordinate 4,141 of CAZUAH010000266.1, read as the reverse complement.
CCGCTGGATCTAGGGCGTGCTGTTCGAGGGCGAAACGCCACATCTGCTCGACCTCGTTCCCGGAACGCGGCGGATCATCATCGTCCAGCACTAAGATCCAATCATGCGGTTCGAGCTGGTCGAGCACGTGCCGCATCCCGCAGGCCCATCCGCCCGCCGACCCCAAGTTCTCCTTCGGCTGGACTAGTTCAGGCACCAATGCCCTGACAAGCTCTGATTGACAGACCGGGAGGGCGAGGCTCCTGCCGAGCCGTTCCGGCGATGCCGGCTCAACCCGCGCTTCGCCCTCCCGATCACGTCCCTCGTTGAGATTCTGGCAGTGCACCGAAACAGACGCATGTTGCACCACTTCGCGCAGGATCTCCGCAGTCCTCGCTTGACGACCGTTGTCCACGACAATCAACGCGTCCGGAACGCGAGTCCCCCCCAGAACGATCTCCAGCGCCCGCAGCAGTTGCTCCGGACGACGGTACGTTGGCAGCACGCCGACCAGCGACGGGGCACTCGCGTTGCAAATGGAATTGGCCGATCGGTCTTCTTCAGGATGGCAAGTCAATCCTGAGCCGCGGTTAGGAGAAAGTGCGGCGTTCGTGCTCACGAGGTGCAGACCTTCGTTTTTGTGTTCCCGTGATCCTGCTGGCTCCACGGTTCTCTCGATATTCGATTTCTCAACCTTGTGGCTCTTCGACTGTTCGCCGCCTGCATATCTCCCGCTGGGAGAGGAGAGGCATTGCGGGCTACCGGAAACGGTCCCTCTGGAAAGACGCTCTGCATAAGCTGATGCAATGGATTGCGGCGAGGCGGACGGACGCCTGCGTATGCCTTGAGCGATAGCCTCGGCAAGTTGCTCGGCTTGCCAGGCACCGTATTCGTCTCGATCGTTGTCGAGCCGCAATATGGGAAAGCCGAAACGGGCAGAAGCCGGTTCGATAGCGGCGAGCGAAATCTGAGCGGTAAAGTCAGCCAGACGATTACGTGTCTGATCGCTGTCCAGATCGTCATTCTGTATTCTGCTGGTGGGGCCCAGCGATTGGCGTCGGCGCTGAAGCCTGCGAATCGCTGTGGCGGGATCGGCATCGACGATAACCAACAGGTCGGGTGGACGAACTAATTGTCGAAAGGCCGGCACGACTCTGCACCACCGGTCGGGATCGGCGCCGTATCCAATGGTCCACAGAGTCTGGAAGCAACCGTGGTCCATCAGGATCACGCTGTGCTGTTTTCGAAATCGCTCCAAACGGGCAACCGTCTTGACCCACGCCATCCATAGACGGCGACATTCGCGAGAGTTGGCCTGTCCGGTCGCCCGGATTGTCGAGAGAAGACGCGCCGCATGCACGGGATGACGCAAGATCCGAACACGCGAGCCCAGGCCCGAACGCAGCCACTCCCGCGAGAACCGCGCCGGCCGTATGGTCTCTCGCAGAAGCAGAACATCGCCGTTTGTTGGAGTCCAGGCTTTAGCCTGTCCTTTCCTGTCAAGAGGCAGTCCACCAGTGGACTCTTCAAACCGGTCGCGGTGTGTTTCATGCCGCCGGAGACATTCCGCAACAGATCGGGCAACGAACGTCTTGCCCGCCCCAGCAGCACCGAAGAACTCAATGACAAGCCCCAATGCTGTCATTCGATCAGCGGCCCTGAATCACCAAGAGGAAGCGTCGAAAGCACTGAGTGAATAAACAATGGTTCTTCACGGATTAGTGGGGGCCGCAACCGACAGGGTGGCCGGGACTGGACAGAGCGCAGCGAAGGAAGCCCCGGGGTTTCGCTCGTACCTCGCTCCAACTCCGGTCACCCCCGAAATGTCGCGAAGAACCCAAGTAATTGGAAGGGCTTGCGGTTGATTCCGTGAACGGGGTTGGACTTGCAGCTCAGTTGTTCTTCAGCCAGTACTCGCGGAAGGCGCGCAGTCGCGGGAGCGTCTCCAAGTCTTTCCGGCGGCCGGTAGCAGGCCTTACTTGCGATGATGTCGTCCAAATGACACACGGGAAAGCCTTCCACCTCAACGTGTCTACTCCACGCGTCCTCGAACCGCTCGATGCCATCCGGCGCATACACCAAGTCCAAGTCAAAGGGCCCATTCTTGAGCTGAATGAAGTCCTTGCCACGTTGAATCTCGGCCGTTTGCTGATCGTTCAACGCGAATCCGAGTTCGCACAGGGCAGCAACCAAAGCGTGACCATTCTCACGCGAGCGATCAACAAACAGAACAGCATCCTGTGTGGTGTCTGGGAATCCCAACAGGACCGCGCCGGCTTTGCCGATGAACAAGTACCGGACGCCGTGCTTGACCAGCGAGTCGCGGATTTCTTCGGCTTGGCGATACTCAAATCCGGCCATAGCCCAGCCACTCCGGCAGGTTCTCCTCGCACCAGGTACGATAATCCTTGGTGGTGTCGAAGGAGCGGTAGTCTGCATCGTCCAAGACGGGCTTGTACGTACGGATGAACGCGTACCGCCACCGCGTCTGCAGGGGGCGTCGGGCAGCCGCCTCGAACTCGTCGATCCAAGATTGAAGCTCTGCGGAATCCGGCAACGGAACGCACTCCTTGAATTGACATCCCCTTCGTGAAACAATCCAGCCAAAGCATCATCCTAAGGCTTCTCAGACCGTTGAGCCAGATCAGAGCGGGCCAGAAGAATCCGCTCAATCGCGATGGCGGGCTGCCGGTCTACATGCCTCTTACACCTGACAACTACCAACCGACAACTGACGCTTGACAAGTTTTCTTCGCTGTCACCCCGCATCCCGCCTTGGCTCGCCGCTGACATCGCCCTTCGTACTTCTATTCTTCTCCGACAGTCCGCTCTTGCCCAGCCTCCCGCCGGAGACATCTTTTGATAGAGTGGGCGATGAAAGTCTCTCCTGCTCCGGCAACGGGCTGCACGACCTCGTTCCGGCCTACCGGAAGGATCAGGGATGGGCTGCGTGACATGGGCTTACGCCTGGGTGGCCCGCGATATCAGCTCCACGGCCCACGTCAGCTGATCCGCCGGCAGGGGCGGACTGGGGGTATCTTCGCGATAGTCGATTTCACGGCGGTATGGCCCTGCGTCGTACGTGCGCTGGAACACAGCCTGCAAGTCCAGTCCTACTTCGCCGTCACCGGGAAGGAGTGGAATGCGGATCTGCGGCAACGGTTGCGCCAGTTGGATGGGATAGACGAAGTAGTCCTCCAGGTTGTCGAACTGGTGAATGCAGACGTGATAATCAAAACGCCCACTTTTTGCCTCCAAACGGTCGCGGGGAACGCCCGTCGTGTGCTCGCCGCTCCGCAGCAGATCGATCTCGACAAGGTGGACTTTGCCCTGCAAAATTTCCCGTTGCTTTCTGAGGTACAAATCCCGTCCGTGCTCGCCGGGCGTCTTGTTGGACGGGCTCAGCACCTCGATGGCCGTCACCAGTCGGCGTTCAGAGCCACGTCCCAGGCAGATTTCGACCATCGGCTCGACACGTTCATCGTGCGGAACGTGGATCACCAGCGGCTCTGTAGTCGGCCGATCGGCAACGGCCACCGTGCCGCCGGACTCTGGGCTTGTCGCTCGTGGTCGAACCACGTTTACATCAGGGCCGACAAAGCGTTCGGAGACTTCGATCCAGGCACGCCGGCCCAGGGCCGCATAATACGGTTCGGGAAGCCGGGGCTGGATCGCATCGCTCACATAGGTGACAAAACGATCGTGGAAATCGGGAAAGATATCTGGGTGCTCCAAGTACGGATCCATGCCAGGAAACGGCGAGGACATTGAAGTTCTCCAGCGACAACTACGATTCAACCTTGTTCATGCTTTGCTCCGCCATCTTCCATTCTAGCGAGCAAACGGCAGGCGGGAAACGTTGGCGTGGAGCACCTCGCGGGGGATTTCGATCGATGTCGTGGCAGACATTTCATCTTCCCTTTGCGCGTGATGCTGCAATTGCTATACCGCCATTCTAGCACAGCCGTCGCCTTCCCCGCTACGGCGCCCGTCAGACACGTCCGCCCCAATCGAGTGACAGGCAGTTTCTCTACCGATAACTGGGCCGTCGCCCCGCTCTCCGCTGTTTGGCAACTACCAACCGACAACTGCGTTCTCGCCCCCCGTCTCCCGCATCCCGCAACCCGCAACCCGCATCCCGCAACCCGCAACCGATTGCCGC
>CAZUAH010000265.1:0-18608 GCA_964617665.1 uncultured Pirellulaceae bacterium | reverse complement strand
GGACGGTCGACGTGGCAGGCGATTTGATCCGAAAAGGATACACGCTTGTCTATACCAAGTACGACTTTGAAAAAATGGACCAGTACCTAAGCATTCAACGTGCTGCCAAGGACCAGAAGGCAGGCCTTTGGAGTGATCCTAAGATTGCGTCGAGGGCGGAATCCATGGTCAACATGTGGACTCAGGAGCGAGTGGATGATTAATGTACTGATGAATCTGTGTCGCCGTCTCCCCGGTGCCTTGGGGAAACGGTCTCTTCAGGTCGTCGTTCTGTTTCTCGCGCTGTTGTTCTATTCCACGACCGGGTTCATGTACTTCGAGCTTCCGGAGAAACCGGATCTGGCGTGGTCGGATTCGTTTTGGTGGTCTATTGTCACCATGACGACCGTCGGGTACGGCGATTTCTTTCCGGAGACCACGCTTGGCAGGATGCTTGTCGGCTTTCCAACCATGCTTCTGGGCGTTGGCGTTTTGGGTTACGGGCTTTCTCTCGTTGCATCGGCAATGATCGAGTCCAGGTTATTGGAGGCGAAAGGCATGAAGGCGATGCATTTAACCGATCACATCATCATCTGTAACTTCAATTCCGTGGAAAAGGCTCTCCAGCTCGTACGGGAGATTCACGAAGACAGCTCCACCAGAGATGCGCATATCGTCATCGTCGACAAGGATCTCGACGAGCTCCCCCCTGAGCTCGCCGCGGACTATGTGCACTTTGTCAAGGGCGATCCATCGCGAAAGGCCACACTGGACCAGGCAAACCTGGAGGCATGTAAAGCCGTCTTGATCCAAGCGGACGCGAATGACATCGACAATTCTGACGACAAGAATCTCAAGGCATGCCTGACGATCGAAGTGACCTGTCCTCAGGTGTTCACCGTGGTCGAATGCGTGAAACCCGAAAACGTCGTGTTCTTTCGCCGATGCCACTGTGACAGCGTAATCTCCATGGCGTCGTTGACCGGCCAAATGATGATCCAGGAACTGCAGGACCCTGGCGTCAATACGATTGTGTCCGAATTGACGAGCAATGCCACGGGAAAACAAATCTATATCACCAAACTGAAAGCACCAGCAACGAATTTCAGGGATGTTCGTGAGATGTACAAGGACGAAAACTGTATTCTGCTGGGGATCCGCCGTGAAGAAGAAAACCACATCCTGCCGGAACCGGGCTTCGCGGTTCACGCTGGTGATCAGGCGATTCTGATATCCGATCGAAGGCCTTAGCCTGCGGCCCAGCCGCCCTAGGGAATGATCTCGTGAAATGCGAGTCTGTCAAAATCATCCAAGTCAATGATCTCGGCATCAATCAACTCTTCGATAGTCGGTTGGACTCGCCGCAGTTCCGTCACCAGGTGTCTTACGCTTTGGCAGACAAGGTCGAATCCAGCATCGTCCCATAGGTTGCGCAGATTGGAACACAGGCAGCGTCCGCCGCAGACCGAGAAAATGTCACAACTCGGACATGGCGGCTCAAGTTCACACGTGGGAACCAGATCGGATGGCGAGAGGGTCTCGATGCTGCCGAGGCGGAACTCCGGGTAGGAACTCATTACTGGACACGGATAGACATCCCCACACGCCGTGATGGACCACGTCAGCCAACCCGCACCGCACCGGACGTTGTCTACCGGCGTTTTGGATAGCAGTGATTCCATAAGGGTCAAAAACGGTACCAAGTTCAATACCTGGCCCTCGGTTCGCATCCGGGCAACCCACGAATCGATCAATCGAGAAATGCCGGGGTTGTAGCTTTCCTCAAACCACTGCCGTACCGACTCTGAGCTCTTACGGTAGGCATCGTTTTCGTCGAAAAGAACGCCCAATTGCCAATGTACGCCATCGAATTCGAAGGTGCACTCGTGGGCAAGGTGCCGAACCGCCTTTTCGATATCCACTCCGGGGGTGATGGTCATGCGGGCGTGGATCTCGCCGCCAAAGCCGTTCTCTCGGATGTGCTGCGCTTGAGCCAGCACCCGATCGTAAACCCCCTCACCGCGGCAGCTATCAGTGAGCCTTCGGTCACCGTCAATTGACACCGAAACTAGATCGATTCGCGACAAAGCGGTCGGGCTCAATTGGTCAAGCAGTAGGCCGTTGGTTTGTATTGTGGTGTATTGAGTTTTCACCCGCGAAACAAGCTGTTCCAACAAAGGGATTTCGAGCAAAGGCTCTCCGCCGTAGAGGTGGAGTCCCAGCTCGGGTGTACGACTGAGGAACTCGACCAAACGATCAACATCAAAGGTAGGATCCTTATCCTCGCCATCACGCGCTTCGCCTTCTCCGCAGTACTGGCACGAGAGGTTGCAACGATCGGTTAGAAATAGAATGAATTCCATGTGGTGCTATTTCGCAGTTGGACCTGACCCCTCGCTGGGCAGTACGTTCGCTACTACTGAGAACATGGACTCTACCGCCGAGACCGTCAAGTGGCCAAACGTTCCACGTTTGACCTGGCAGGGTAATTGTCTCTGCGGCCACGGCTTCCGACCGGTAGGAAGCGTCTGTGGCGAGACCGGCGATACAGACAAGCAGAAGAAAGCGGAGCATGAGAAAAGCCTCCAGGCTCGGACGGAACACGAGAGCAGGGCACAAGGGGCATGCAACAAAGCGAGGTCGCGCGAAAAAGTGGACAGGCTGATGTGACCTTCGCGTGATTCTGTATTTCGTCTGAACCCTCAGGTCGCGAACGCCTCGGTCGTCTGAGTAACTCGCTTCCGTTGCTCAGGACGGATACTCCTTGGTCACTTACGCGATACCCGGAAAACGCCTGAGAATCGACTCTTTCGCGCACTCGATCTGACAGCAACGACCCGCAATCTTGGCTGCGCCAGGTACACTGGGTCGATGTGATTTCAGCGTTTGTTGGTCGCAGTGAGTATGCAGCGAGTGCCAACCCTATGTGTCCAAAGGTGGATTGCCGACTGAGTCGTTCCGTGCCACCGCAGCAGTCTAGAGCGTTTGAGGCGTAAGTGTAGCGGTCTTTTCGCCGTTTGAAGCCGTGATTCACAGCGCCAGAGACGCTACACGTAACTGCGACTCGCAGTAGTGGTTGGGTATCACGGCAGTAAGCATGGACCGCCGCAAGGAAAGCCACGCTTCGGCCGCGGAATGCGTTGGGGACGCAAGAAGGAAGATGGGCCAACGGGCCCGGGTGATGGCAGCGCAACTCGCAGGCTGGAACAGCCGTCCCGAAAACCTGATTGACTCGTTTGAGCCTAGCCCGTTCAGTTTTCCGTAGCACAGGCAAGATGCCTACGCCACTGGAGAATTGAACGGCATTGGCGTTAAACGAAAACCGTTGCGGTTCCACACGTTGTGGCCATCAGGGGCTCGGAGCAGGTACTATCGCTCGCAAATCACGACGGGGGCGTTGCCATGCTTGATCGACTGCGGCCTGCACCGTTTGAAGCACGTCGCGATAGTCCGGATCGTTTTCGTCCTTGTACACCGGCTTGCCGCACTTACGGCTGCCGCCGGATGTGGCCGGCAACGGGGCGGAGAGAAAGAGGCTTCGTTTGGGCTCGCGTAGATTGATCCAATCCAATCGTGAGACCTCGTTCGCTTCATGGCACGCGGCACATCGCTTAGCGTGTACGGCGGTGATCTTCTTCGCGAGTTCGCCGTCCGCAGGCATATCGTACGGCTCCGTCTCGGGACGCATGTTGATAAACGCATCGTGGTACGGCACGTTGGCGTCGATCCAGGCTGTCAATCGCATCCAATCTTCGTCAGTCAACTTGGCTCGTTCCGCGCAGGCTCCGTTGCGTAGTACCTCGATCAGCCTGCTTTTGTGCGATCCGAACGTCAGGGGTTGCGTGACCACGGCGGCCGGATCGTACTTATTGGCATACGAGACCAGCCCGCTGGCCAGCAGAGTGCGGTACGCCCGGTTGTGTCCGTCCAACCGCTGCGTTCTTCCGTAGGAAGTCTGGATTTCGGTGCCGTCTACGAGACCACCCGAGAAGTCCAACTGACCGGCCGGTTCTAAACCGCTGTGGCATTGGACGCAATGTTCGTCAAACACGGGCTGCACGTCGCGGAGGAAACTCAATGTCCGATCGCCCCACGGCGGTGGCACTGGTTCGCAGGGCTCCTGCAGCAACGCCACCGCCATGGGCGTGTCGGTAGGCGCCGCTTCGCGCGATTCGTGGCAGCCTACGCACGCGCGTTGCTCGCCCGGTTGGAAGCTGATGAAGGAACGCATGCGGCGCAGTTCCATGTGATTCTCGTCCAGCAGTTGGAAATACACGGGCGTGTCGACGGGGACCTTGAAGTGTGCACTGCCATCTGCCTCGACCGGCACATCGCCAAGAATCCTGACGGGCGTCCAGTTTATACCCGCGCTCAACGCGACATACTCGTATCGCAAGCCTCCGTGCTTCCTGTCGTAGGGCCAGGGGATGCGATGCGCGATGCGGATGTAGCGGATCGTCTTCGGATCGACTCCCTCAACGCCGTAGCCAATATCGCTGACGGCGCAGACCGCGTAGTCCTTGGTCGCATCGGTCACGTCGGGCACGATCGGCGGCTTGGTACGCGGCCGCAGCGGGATGGGCACCGAACTGGAGATGTGTGGATCGCGATAGATCAGTTCCTTGTTTCCGAACACGTCGATCAGATACAGGGCGTATCCGGTTTCGTCCATTCCGCGATAGTACGACGGAAATCCGTCTGGGCCTTTCTTCTGGTAGCTATAAGAAACGAGAAAATACTTCTCGGACAACGCCCATGGCGTCATGTAGTGGCCACCGTCGTCGCGGACGCCGCCTTCGGGCACGGCCATACCAGACATGCCGCCCTCGGGCGGCGTAACGCCTGGCGTGACGATTCGTATTGCACCGGGATCGTTCAAACCGACGCCGGGCGTAATGATTACCACGGGACCGCATGCCAGTGTGTGGTGGCCGGCAGCAATGGACGAGAACTGACGGTTGTTTGTGCCGGGAATCGACCGGACGTCTTCCAGGGCCCAAGGATCGTCCAGATGCTGCTTGAATAACGCGTCGGCCCATGTGCCATCAGGTCGTACAAACCACAGCGATTGGATCTGAGTCAAGTTGCGTTCCTGATACTCCCAGCGGGTGTAGCCGATGGTGCCGTCGTCCAGACAATGCGGCAGATAATCGCCGTCCTTGTTCACGCTAAGACGGCGGATGTTGCTGCCATCAGGTCGCATCACGTACAGGTTGCACGAGGTCTCGTCCAGTCGTGGCGTGTGATTGCACTGCAGTTCGTACGCACACCGCTCGGAGACGAACGCTATGTCGCCGTTGGGCAAGTACGTAGGGTCGAGGTCGCTCCAGTAGTCGTGATTCGTCAATTGGCGCAGGTTGTTGCCGTCGATGCCAATCTCGAAGATGTGTGTGGGCTCGATGGTCTCTCGAAGCTGATGAGCCACATTCCGGGCGGCGCAAAACGCGGGCGGCCACGGCTTGATTGGCGGCTCGTTGCTTTCGGACTTGGCGTAGCCAAACACGATGCGGTCGCCATCGAACCACAAGTCCATACCATGCACGTGCCCCGGCCCCAACTTGCCATCAATCACGTTATGAACGCGTTGGCCCGTTCCGTCGGGCGCGAAGGGGGCGTCCAGAACGCAGACATCGCCGCCCGGGCGCGAAACCCACGGCATGTGATTCAGGCAGATGTCGGGATACGTCTGTTGCGTGAATCTCTTGACGAACAAAAGCCTGTCGAAGTCGACCAGTGGATTGGCAAACGCCAGTCGTCGCGCGACCCAGCGCACTTGGAAGTAGAGTTCTCGCTGCGCGTCGGCGGGCGCGTCACCAGGCAGATTCTCAAGCCGCGTGGTCAGTTCGTCCAACTGCTGTTTGAAGATGTGCGTGTCGACGCTGGCCTCGCGCAGATCCGCTGCCAATCGCTGGCCACGATCGAGGTAGAATGCGGCTGCATGCGAAAGTGGCTGTGGTTTCGAGGGCGCGACTTTAGCGGTCGACCAACGGCTTATGCTGCTTTGGTCGGCAGGTCGCCGGAGTGCAATGTTGTCTTTCGGTTTGTCCGGACCGTAGATTTCGACCTCGTCCAAGTGGAAATAGATCGCCTGTTTACTGCGGATCTGCAAACGCACAAAGCGCGCCCGGAGTTCCGTCGGGGTGAAATTCACCGTTAGCGGTGGCGCGCCCGTGATGCCGCCAAAATGCTTACCGCGATTGTCGTAGATTTGTCGCCAGTCATTTCCGTCGTCGGAGACGAGAACGATCAGGTTGTCGGCATTGTGCAATCCTGGCGCGTAATCAAGTCGGTTATAGACAACGATTCGCGCGATCCTTGTGGGCTGGCCCAGATCGACCTGCCACCAGGGATTCGGCTCGTGCGCGGTATGGAACGCATACTTGCCGTCCTTCACGCCGTCGACGGCCCCAGCAGCGTCAGACCATGTCGCGACGACACTCGAAGGCGTCTTGAATCCGTCCCTCCACACCCCCAACGCCTCAGCCTGCCGGAGCCAGTCCGCCTCGACCTGCTCACGCAACGACTCGGCAGCCGGTGCGGTCGTTTCCGTGCCACGGAAGAGACCCAGAAGAAGCGGGAACAACAATGTGCAAAGGAATCTACCCGCACGAAATTGTCTCTTACCAACCCACCACATACCAACATCTCCCTCTACTGCTTGCAGACGCGCTAGGCGAGCGGCGAAAGAAGATTTACCCGTAGCGAAACTCGCCAAGAGTTTCGGTGGTCAGCCGAAAGTCTTGGCGACTTCCGCTACGGTGGGTATGAACTCATCTGCCACTCACCTTACTACGTGCTCGACCAGATGCGCTCCCAGTTCCCCATGTCGGTCATTCGCACAGTTTACGTTGAGGAGCGTACCGCCGTCTACAGCAAGCAACACGAACGGCCATCAGGCCAATTCACGGACGCGCCGCACATTCCAGAGGAGTGTACCTATGACAAGTCAATATCGAAGAACGGTACGCGGCCTTTTCCACCGTCCGGGTCGGGCCAATTGTAGTAGCCCTCCCATGCACCTTCGGCCTTGCGCTTCTGGCGAGTGTGGACGCGGATGGCGCGGAGATCGGGCTGGATTTCTAGCAGGTTGTAAAGACGCGGAGTCGATTCCGGGCGTCCTTCTTCCGGGGAACCGAACGTGCCGGCGCCGATGATGTGAACTCCACCTTTCTTCCAGTAGTTGACCCACTTGCGCCGCGATTCGTGAACGTCGCCGTGCAGATAGATCTTCACTTCTGCCGCCTCAAGCTGTTCCAGGAAGTCGTCGTTCTGCATGGCTTCCGCTCCCTCCAGTGCGTGATGCCACACGGCGATCCTGAGAACGCGTCGCTTCTTCTCCAAGTCACCCGAGTCGTGAGCTTGCTCGATCTCTTTGCCCGCGCGACGAATGACACCGGTCACGGCGTCGGGATGTATCCCCGAATTGTCGCGGCCGTGTTGATCGATCTCCCATGCAGAGTTCAATGCAAGGAACTGAATGCCGTTCTTTCCGAACAGGTAGGAAATCCCCTGGTCGGTGAAATCGAGTGGATACGGCTGCTGAACAACTTTGTGATAAAACGCCTGGGAGAACGACTGAAAACGGTTCTTGTACTTTTCTGGATCACGAACCACGACCTTCTTTCCACCGCCGGCCGGTTCGACTTCCTGATGCGCTTCCGTGATATCCTGTGCGTCGTGATTCCCCGGCACGAAGATGCATCGATGGGCAGAGAGTCCCATTTCGTCGATCAGCAGTTTGACGAACTCGCGCGCCTTGTCGAAGCCAGCGTCGCCTCCCTTGTCGGTCATGTCGCCGGAGACGACAAGATACTCGACAGATTGGAATCCCAGGCATTCCCCGTTGCGAATGTCCTGAAGTAGCGGTACCAAATGCCTCTCCGGCGACGTGTCAGCGGTGAAGTGCAAGTCGCTCAGATGTAGCACTCGAATCGACTCGCCTTTGCGCAAAGTGGAGTCTTGCGACACACGACTCTTGGCAATGGCAACGTCCTGGGCGGTGCGTTTCTCGATCGTCTTGCGGAGTGCGAGGATTCTCTGATCGGATTCGGGGGCTCGCTCACGAATTCCGGATAGGCCTTCACTGATGAGCGTTTTCGTCCGGCAGACGGGGCAGACGACGTCCTTCTCGCCGCGCGAGATGTTTGCGTGGACTATCCGTTCGGCGATCTCCTCGCCACACCGGCACTTGATGGCCTGATGCTCCGTGATGTCAACACCATTGTCAGCCAAGTGCTTTTCGACAAATCCCACGAATAGTTCCCGCTGCTTCTTGCGTGTTTTGCCGGAGAAGAAGAGATCCACGTGAGCAAGTCCGCCGGTTCGCCTCGTTTGCCGAATTCCGCAAACGCCTTGTCCGGGACGGTCGAACTCAACACGCCCCGCGAGGAGCCGTCCTTCCCCAAATGCTTTACCAACCATCAGCTTCGACACCAGCGAGGCGTAGATATTGTCGATCGCTCCGGTGAAGTCGTAGTACAAGCTGACACTGTGCGGCAGCTTTTCGCCATCCGCGCCGCCGGCGGGAAACAGCGTGGGAAAGACCAACAGGCCGCCGTGTCGGAAACAGATCCCGTGTTGAATCATTAATTCGACGACGCACTCCAGCACCATCCGTTCTCTCGCCGGGCTGAGCCGCTCTTTCTTCGTCATGCCGGGCAGCGGGATCGTCTTTGTCGATCCCAGCAGCCGTTCTTCCAGCACCGGCACGCCGCGCGGGTTGTTGCGCGCGGCGATGATCAGCGACCCGGCGTAGCGTTCTATCACCGGCAACTGCAGTACGAGCGCCTCGTCGCCGCCGGTCAGTTTCGTGCGCACAATGATGCCTTGCGTCGCGAGCTGATCGGAGACCGCATCGACGGCCGCTTCCTCGTACAGCTTCGCGGCAGACTTCTTGATCGCTCGCTTAAACGCATCGAGTGTCAGGACGATTTGTTTCTTCTTACGGCGAGCCTCGACGTCGTCTCGAATGTGCTGGAACAACTCAGGACGGCTCGTTTTGGCCATGTCATCCCAGTTTAGAATGTCTTTTCTCGCAAGGAGTTGCCGGAGTTTCTTGATGCTGCGACCGGTCTTCGCGCTTAAGTCAATGAAATCCGCGAACCCACACTCTTGCTTCAGTTCTTCAATCGCGTTGACGTCAATCAACTTGCTTTTTCGATCGACCTTGGCGCCGACCAGCAGTTTGACGGCCCCGTCCTTGCCGAGATGTTTTTCGAGCCGCTTGTTCCAGTCCCGCGCCTCGTCCATCGCGGCCCGCCCGCGAGTCGGATCGATTAGCACCAGCGCCAGCGTCGTGTCGTGCAGAAACATCTGATGCACGAGTTGATACTCATCTTGCCCGCCAAAGTCCCACAACACCACATCCCGCCGCTGCCCTTCCGGCGGCTTGGCCGCGGGATGCAGACGTTCGGCTTCCATCGGCCAGAACCGCATCCCGTGCGTGGTGCCGTGTTCGTGATCTTCGGGATAGCGATCTTCCGCCAACCGCATGGCGAGACACGATTTGCCAACGTTGCTTTCGCCGACGAGGACGATCTTGGCGGAGGCATAGTGAACAGAATGTCTCTCAACACTGGCTTCAAGCAGAACAGTCTCATTAAGCTCCCAGACATATATTTCGACTGTTTGATTTGTCTTGACTCGCTGTAAGCCAAAGTGTAACAGCACCTTCTGAGTCTTTTGGTTTCATTAGAGCTTCACGGAAGGAGCACAAGGATGATTCTACCTGAGTCGCAAAGACAGAAGGATGAGTTTGAAAAACGAAGGCGGGAGTTGCTCGACGAATGCAAGCTAGCACCGGAGGTTTTTGACAACGCCATGCCCCGGTTGGAGAAATTTATGGTTCCCTTCGTCGAGTGTTTCGTGCGCAGCGAACAAGTCGCACATGCACAAACCTTTGTGCAAGGGTTGCTCTCGGATCTGGACAACAAAAACGTGGAGTCGATCGCGTATCGCTTTGGAGAAGAACGCATGCCGTTGCAATGGTTCGTGGGGGTCTCTGATTGGGATCACGAACCCTTGCGCGATGAACTGGTCCAACAAGTCGGACAAGCTCTGGGCGACGACGATGGGGTGTTGGTATTTGATCCTTCGGGCTTTCCTAAATCGGGTCGGCAATCGGTGGGCGTGGCCCGGCAATGGTGTGGACGCTTGGGCAAGGTCGACAACTGCCAAGTGGCGATTTACATGGGATATGTCTCGCGTCACGAACACACGTTGGTGGATACGCGATTGTATCTTCCCAAAGAGTGGACCACCGATAAGAAACGTCGCCAGAAAGCCGGAGTGCCCAAGGGAATCCGGTATCGCACGCGTCATCAATTGTGTTTGGAGATGCTCAAAGCACACGGCTCGGTCCTGCCTCATTCGTGGATTGCAGGAGACGACGAAATGGGCCGTCCGTACTGGTTTCGCCGACGTTTGGACCGCCTTGACGAACGCTACTTGCTGGCCGTTCCGAGCAACACACTCATCCGTGATCTGGAAGCCGATCCACCTCCCTATTCAGGGCGCGGTCGTTATCCGAAACGTCCTTGGACGCGTGTCGATGAGTGGAGGTCGGCGTGCGAGCAGGAGGAGTGGACGGAGATCGATGTACGTGACGGAGCGAAGGGACCGCTGATCGTCGAGATCCTCAAACGTCGCGTGGTGGCGCGCACCGACAAGCGTCAAGAAGGCCACGAGGAAGTCCTGGTCATCATCCGGTTCCGAGACCGCGAGAATGACAAAGTGCATCAGACGGATTACTACTTGTCCAACGCGGCTTCGGAAACGGCACTGGCCGAGTTTGGGCGTGCGGCCAAAGCCGAACATCGTATCGAAGAATGTATCCAACGTGGCAAGAGCGAAGCCGGTTTGGCAGACTACGAAGTTCGCAATTGGAAGGGCTGGCATCATCACCAAATCCTCTCGCTCATCGCGACTTGGTTTTTGGTGGTCGAAGCACGGCGGGGGAAAAAAATGGACCCCGGCGATTACGGTTCCGCAAGTCCGCGCAGGCATTGCGTCCATCCTGCGTCGCGTGTCCGAATGCGATACCAAATCCCGAATAGACCACGACCGCGAGAAGCGTCTCAAACGCAACGAGCTCGCGGTCCTTTATCATTGGAAACGGCGTAACCGATTGGCTCCATCGAACTTGAGTAAGAGACAAATCTAAAACAGTCCAATTAAACGCCCGATACGCATTGCCGATGATCGCACTGGACAACCGGGCGGATGACAGGAATCCAAGCGTGTTGTTTCCTTGAGCGGAGCGGCCATAATAGAGTTCTGACCGGCTACGATCCGAGGCTGGCTTTGGGAGTGTGGCTGGTAACTCGTCGGGAGCAAGATAAGCGCACGCAGCATACAAATCAACCAGTGTGCCCAAGTCGCGGATAGAATCGGGAGCAACGAAACGCAATTTCAGAGGAGTAGCATCAATGAGACTAACAGCAGCAATGGTCATCCTTGTCGCATCGTGCGGTGTCACATTTGCCGCCGAGGAGGAAGAGGGCTTCGTTTCCATGTTCAACGGCCGCGATTTGAGTGGCTGGGAAGGCAAGGAAGGCGGCTGGTGGGTCGAAGACGGCGCGATCACTAGTCAGAGTACCAAAAAGAACCCATGCGTGAAGCACCACTACTTGATGTGGCGTGGCGGCCAGCCGGCCGATTTCGAGTTACGGTTGTCCTACCGTGTTGTTGGCGGAAACTCCGGCATCCAATTCCGTAGTGAGGAATTGCCCAACTGGGACACGAACGGCTACCAAGCGGACTTGGAGGCAGGCCAGCAGTGGAGCGGCGCATTGTTTCAACATCGACGTGGCGGCGTTGCCATGCGCGGCGAGAAAGCCGTTGTCGACGAGGACGGATCCAAGGAAGTCGAACGAATTGGTGACACGGCCGAATTGCAGAAGCAGATCAAGGCGAATGACTGGAACGAATATCACGTCATCGCGCGCGGTCCCGAGATCATCCTGAAGATCAACGACGTGGTCATGTCCCACGCCATCGATCGCGATCGCAAACTGGCCTGCCACAAAGGCGTGATCGCGGTGCAGATGCACCCAGGTCCGCCGATGAAAGTGCAATTCCGAAACCTGCGCATCAAGGTGCTGGACTGACCAGTCGTCATGTCAGTAACCCAAAGAACCGTGTGCCGCTCATCCCGAATGCTTGTGCATCCTGCAGAAACTGAAGTCCCGAAGATACGGAGCTGTCAGATTGCCGTCGACAAGCCGCCACCTTGTTAGACAATTGCTGTTGATTGCCGCGGTATTGGCGATTCCAATCGTTCCGTTTCTGTTCTTTGGGGAGCGGCTGGAGACTCGCGTCACGGACTGGCTAAACGACGAGTTGTCTCCCGCTACCGTGGCGATCACGGTGATTGGTCTGTTGGCCAGCGACATTCTGCTTCCGGTCCCGTCAAGCGTGCTCAGCACGTTTGCCGGACGTGCACTGGGATTCTGGGGCGGCACAGGTGCATCGTGGTGCGGCATGACGGCCGGTGCGATTGTTGCGTTCTGGCTGGTTCGTATCTTCGGCCGACCGCTGGCACGCTGGCTCAGTAGCGATCAGGAGCTAGAGCGAACGGATGCCCTGGCCGCTCGCTGGGGAGTCTTTGTCTTGATCCTGACTCGGCCCATACCCGTGCTTGCCGAAGCAAGCGTGCTGTTGATGGGAACAGCACGGCTAGGTTGGTGCCAGTTCCTGGCCGCCGTGGGGCTGAGCAACTTTGGACTCGCCGCCGCCTATGCCGCTCTTGGAGAACGCGTCCAACTGCCGATCGCCATTGCCGCCTCCATCATCTTGCCGCTGCTAGCTGCCGGTATCGCGAAGATTCTCTGGCCGAGCGTTCAGGAAACCGACGACCAGGACGAAGCCACTGACTGATGTTGGTGCGCAAGGCGGGGCGTCGTATAATCCCTCCCGCGTTTCTGAACGAGTGAAGGTGCAATTGACGGACGTTCTGCTGAACTCAAGGAGGGTAATCGTGTTCAGAGCAACTCTTTACGTCACGCTGATCGTGTGTGTCGCAATGCCGGCTTTCGCGGCAGACGTCTCCACGGCGTCATACGAAGGGTCCAAGACACGAGAACTGAGTGCACTACCAGTGAGTGAGCTGTTGGCGAAAGCGGCCAAGTCGCCCTTACGGTCCGGCGAAGCCCACTTGCTCAGAGCCGTTGCGGACTTGATCGACAAGGAACAAACCGCGGTACCCCAGGATTCCGACTCTGCAGATCCCAGTTACGTGGCAGTCGCCTTGCCCGCACCTGCCGTTGTGCCAGCCACGCACACAGTGCCCGTTGACGGGTCCGAGGCGTCCGAGCTACGAACGCGGTTGGTGTTCCGCCTAAGGAATGCGCCGGTAGTGGACGTAGCCGAAGCGCTAGAAGACTATCTCGAGAATGAAAGGAAGATTGGACGGGCGAACGGTAGTATCCGAGACGCGGACCGTGTGGCCTTCGTTCCTGAACGACTCACCAACAGTCTGTTGATCAGTGGGACGCGAGAGGACGTGGACTCATTGTCAGAATTGATTGCGGAACTCGATGCCGAACACGAGATGGTCCAGATCAATGTTTGTATCGCCGAACTGCTGCCCCCGCCTGACGATGACCACGCAGACGACAACGCGAATGACAATGCCGGGATGGAAGACGTCCCGGACATGGAAAAGGACGCGGCCGAGTGGCTCGCTTGGGCCAAGAATCACGGCCGGCTTCAATTCCTCAGCCGGCCTCGGATCACAACGATGGTCAACCAACCGGCCACGTGCATGGTGGGAACGATGATACCGGTCAGCGTGCCCAACGGGCGTGGGGACAGTCCGGCCAAGGAGAATCAGATCGAGCAAGTGGATGTCGGGCTGACACTGAGCCTGACTCCCCGAGTTACCCCTGACGAGTTAATCGTGATGGAACTCGATGTCGAACATAAGAGGCTCATGCCCGGGCATCCAGCGGCAGGGACGATTATCGGCAGCACTGGTGTCCAAACCACTATTTCTGCCAAAGATGGTCAGACGGTTGTCCTTTCGGGGCTAACCCGTCAAGCCAAAGACGGGCAGCGTACGTTGATCATCGCGCTCACGCCGCAGGTCAACCCAACGCGCTGATTCGTTTTCACCATTCCCATCGCCCCCCAGAGCACGATCCGTCAGCCCAATCCGGCCGATACCACGGTAGGCAGACCTGTCCTGGTCTTCTATCCTGTTAGACAACTGAGGTACGATTTCACTGTTGTTGGCTCGGCGTGACGTGCGCGGCAACGGCATGCGTTCCAGTAGCAAAATCGGTCGCGGTTCTCGTCCGCCTGTAGCCGGAGGACTGTCCGTGGAAACCTAGTTGGACAGCGCCACCTTGAAACTCAAACACTGCTTTTCGTAGGATTTCCTGAACTCATTAGCCGTTTGGGCGCTAGCCCCGGTTCCTCCCGCAATAATCGGGGCTAGCGCCCAAACGGCTAATTCAGAGTGGCGCTGTCCAACTAGGAGTCGGCCCCGAAACGGTCCGGAAGAGATATGAAGCACCTGCCTCCAATCGCTGTACTCCTGATATCGCCTTTCTTTCTGGCAACACACTCGCTGGCCTCTGCTGACGGTCCTTCGGGCGCGGGGATCTATAAGAGCCAGTGCGCCCGGTGTCATGGTGCCCAGGGCGAGGGCGTCGAGGACTACTGTCCTGATCCACTTCATGGTGACCGCTCACTGCAGGACTTGATCGAGGTCGTTGATGAGACCATGCCGGAGGAGGAACCCGAGAAATGCACGGGCAAGGCCGCGAAGTCCGTGGCCGAGTACATCTACGAGACGTTCTACACGGCCGAGGCAAGGGCGCGAAACAAGCCGCCGCGGATCGAGTTGTCGCACATGACCGTCCGGCAATATGCAAATGCGACGGCGGACCTGATCGGCGAGTTCACTGGGCAAGGCAAGTTGGGCGAGGCAAGAGGACTGAAGGCTCGCTACTACAACGCTCGCAACTTCCGAGGCGACAAGAAGGTCTTCGATCGCGTCGATGCCCACGTGGATATCGATTTCTCGGAAGGTAGCCCCGATAAAGATAAGATCGGAAAAGAGGAGTTCTCGATCCAATGGCAAGGCGGCGTGATTGCGCCCGACACGGGCGACTACGAATTCTGCCTGAAAACGGAAAACGGTGCCAGGCTCTGGGTCAACAACAACCGAACGGCACTGATCGACGCCTGGGTCAAGTCGGGCGACGAGACCGAATATCGAGCAACGGTCCGCCTGCTGGGAGGTCGTGCTTATCCGATTCGCCTCGACTTCTTCAAGTTCAAGGAGAAATCCGCATCGGTCACTCTGCGATGGCAGCCGCCGCATCGCGTCGAAGAGGTGATTCCCCAGCGGTGCCTGTCGCCGGATTGGTTTCCTCAGGTCTTGGTTGTCCACACGCCATTTCCACCAGATGACAGCAGTGTCGGGTACGAGCGCGGCACGTCGGTCTCCAAGGCATGGGACGAGGCGACCACGTACGCGGCAATCGAAATCGCCAACAAGGTCGTCGGTAACCTCGCGGCCCTGTCCGGTGCAAAAGACGATGTACCAGATCGAGAGACGCGTCTGAAAGCGTTTTGTTATCGTCTAGCCGAGCGTGCTTTTCGGCGGCCGTTGACGGATGACCAGCGACGGTTCTTTGTGGATCAGTATTTCGATGGCTCCGCAGAACTGGATTCTGCCGTGAAAAAAGTCGTGCTCCTGGCCTTGAAGTCTCCACGGTTCCTGTACCCGGAACTAGACATCGACGAAATTGACGATTACGACGTCGCATCGCGGCTGTCCTTCGGCCTTTGGGACTCGCTGCCCGATCACGAGTTGCTGAAGGCCGCTGCGCAGGGGCAGTTGCGGACGACAGACCAGATCGAGAAGCAAACGCGACGTATGCTGGGCGATGCCAGGACGAGAGCCAAACTGCGCGACTTCTTCCACAAATGGCTGCACGTCGAACGCGCCTATGACGTATCGAAAGACAAGGAACTGTTCCCCGGCTTTGATCCCGCCCTGGTCTCTGACCTGCTGACCTCGCTCGATCTGTTCGTGGACGATGTCGTTTGGAGTGACGAATCAGATTACCGGCAACTTCTGCTGGCCGACTACCTGTTCGTAAACCAACGCATCGCAGATTTCTACCGCGTCGACTGCCCGTCAGGCAAGGGGTTCCACAAGGTCTCGTTCGATCCGCAACGGCGTGTTGGTGTCTTGACACACCCGTATCTGATGACGGGGTTCGCGTACCATAAATCCAGCTCGCCCATCCATCGCGGCGTGTTCATGGTGCGCAGGCTGCTTGGGCGAGCCCTGAAACCACCGCCAATCGCCGTGGCGCCCGAGGACGAGGGCGTTAATCCAACGATGACGACACGTGAACGAGTCGCTTTACAGACCAAATCGGCCATGTGCCAGACCTGCCACAGCATGATCAATCCCTTGGGATTCAGCCTGGAGCACTACGACGCCGTGGGGCGATTTCGGGCGAAGGAAAAGGACAGGCCGGTTGATGCTTCAGGTTCGTACAAGACACTGTCGGGCGAGCAGATCACGTTCGACGGGGCTCGCCAACTAGCCGAGTTTCTTGCAGAGAGCCCAGAGACGCACGGTTGCTTCGTCCGGCAGCTCTTCCACCATATCGTCAAGCAACCCATCACAGCCTTCGGCCCCAAACAGCCTCAGGATCTGGTAGATGCCTTTACGGACGCGGACTGCAATGTGCAGCACTTGATCGTCGAAATCATGAAGGCATCCGCGTTGAAAACAAATGTGAAGTGAACAGCGGACGGGCGCTGAAGTAGCGGCGGTGGCAGATACGCCACAGCATTTCCCGCGCAAGCAACGGCGCTAAGGTTGGCGTTTGGCATTTCTTGAGCGCACCGAGTAGCGGGCGAGAGGATCGCTCAACGTTACACGCGGCTTATCGACTCTCTGCCGTCTTGCGATTGCCGCGTCTTTGAGTAGACTTAGAAGCGATGCAGCGTTGCGCCGTGGTATTTGCTAATTTGGCGGGACTCAGTATCGAGTAGAACATTGCAGAATCGACACTTGCCAGAGTGGCGGAATTGGCAGACGCGCTGGATTCAAAATCCAGTGGGGGCAACCCCGTCCCGGTTCGAGTCCGGGCTCTGGTACTTGAAATAACTCCCGCCGAGACCTGCACTTAGGTCTCACCTTCCTTTTCAAGGGTGCGGCGAAAGCCCGACCCGTTTCGTGGTAGCTGTACCACAAAACCTCTCTCCGCTGCGATTGGAATTACCTTTAGTTCTTTTCCGGCGTAGGCTGCGTGGCATGGTTATCACAAAACTCACACGGCCGAGAATCCGGCCTGAAAGGAAGGTTGTCATGCCACGTCCCAAGAACCCGATTCCCTCCTACCTACTTCACAAACCCAGCGGCCAGGCCCGTGTCATCATCAACGGGCAAACGATTTACCTGGGCAAGTACGGCTCGAAGGAGAGCAAGGAACGCTACCACCGGCTTCTGGCCGAGTTCCCCACACCCGAGAGCCGTGTGCTGGTGATCGAGGACGATGAGCCAGTCGCCGTAGCCGCCCTTGCAGCTAAGTTCGTTGAGTACGCCAAGACGGAGTATCGCAAGAACGGCGATCCGACTGAGGAGCTATGCCGTATCAAGGCGGCTATCCGCCCGCTGGTCGAACTCTACGGGGCTACGCCCGTCGCCGATTTTACGCCCAAAAAACTGAAGGCGGTGAGGGAGCATATGATCTCAGTGGGGGACCAGCGATACAGAAGGGACGACGAACAGGCTCGGTCGTTCCGGCCACGATCTCGTAAGTATGTCAACAAGTTGGTCACGACGATCAAGCAGGCGTTCGAGTGGGGTGTCAGTGAAGAACTCGTCCCTGTCCAGGTGCATCAGGCTTTGAAGACGGTCAAAGGGATTCGCAAGAACCGAGAGACACGACTCAAAGAACCAACCAAGGTCTTACCGGTTCCCGACGAACATATCCAAGCTGTGTTGCCGCACCTTCCGATGTATGTGCAGGTAATGGTGAAGTTGCAGCGTCTGACGGGGATGCGGCCAGATGAAGCGACCATCATGCGACCATGCGACTTTGGCATGGATGATGATCTGTGGGTGTACCGACCTCACGAACACAAGCTCGACTGGCACGAGGGCGAAAAGGGGAACCGAGAGATTCTCCTCGGTCCAAAGGCCCAACTAATCCTGCGGCCTTACTTGGACCAGTGTGAATCGGAGAAAGACTACGTGTTCAACCCGAAGCGACTGGCCGAAGGGCGCTTCCAGCGAGATAATCACACGGACGACTGGCTTTCTCGGACGATCAAGCGAGCGTGCGAGAAAGCTGGTGTGCCTCCCTGGACACCTAACCAAGTCCGCCACACAGCGGGAACTGAAGTACGGGACGAATACGATGTAGAAGCAGCCCAACTCATGCTCGGGCACCGGAACTTGTCCACCACAGAAATCTACGCCGAGCAGTCAAAGAGGAAATACGAAGACCTTGTGCGGGAGATCGGGTAACGGACGTTTGGCAGAATCGCAGGACAGCCCTGCCAAGAAACACGCCCCGCTCCCTCTTGCGGAGCGGGGCGTGTTGTGCTAAAAGACCTAAATAACCTGTTAGAGGAGAAGGTCCAAAGCTTGGCTG
>CAZUAH010000264.1:0-18670 GCA_964617665.1 uncultured Pirellulaceae bacterium | reverse complement strand
CTGCAGGACAACGCAGTCGTGCTTCTGTGCCAGCAGTTTCAGAGCGTCGATGGCCGGCGGATCGTGCAAGTCGCTCACTACGATCACCAGCGACCGGTTGAGCAACGTGGGGCTCAGTTCGACGATACGCCGGCCCAATTCAGTCGACTCGTCATAGCAGTATTGTCGTAGCCGAAACAGCCACAACATGACCTGATGTCGAGACAGGCTCGGCTCGATACGAAAACCGCTGCTGCCGACACTCGCCACACCCACCGGGCTGATCCGGTCCAAACACGCCAGCGCCAGGCCTCCGGCGATATGGACGGCGATTGCGTATTTGCTGCGCGGCTGGGAGCTGACGGCCATGGACGCTGAGGTATCCAGCAGCAGGTAACAGGGCAGCCGCTTCGGGGCTTCGTACTCCTTGACGTATGGTTTGCGGGTGCGAGCGGTCACTCGCCAATCGATGTGTCGAATCGGGTCGCCCCACTCGTACTGCCGCGACTGAACGTATTCGATCCCAGCACCCAAGAACGGCGACTTATCGGCGCCGTAGCTGAGGCTATCAGCCAGCCGCTTGACCGCAATCGTGAACTGCCGCCAGTCCAGCGTATCGTGTGTTTCGAGGTACCCTTCCAAACGGATTCACTCCCGGCAACTGCAGTATTCGAAGCGGTTTCAGAACCGGGAGGGCGAGGCTCCCGCCGAGCCGAAACCAAGGCAAGACACGGCTCAGCGGGAGCTTCGCCCTCCCGAAAATCAGTTTTGTCGTCAGGTTGTCGCTGGTGTTGCCCCCATGGATCGCAGCATCTCCTGCAAAACTCCTTCGCCCGTCAAGCCGTCCGCCAGCGCCTCGTAGTTCAGCCGGAGTCGGTGCAGGACAACGTCCTCGGCCAGCGCAAACATGTCCTCGGGGACCACGTAATCGCGTTCATGAATGATGGCCCGCGCCCGGGACGCCTTGATCAGTGCAATCCCCGTACGCGGACTGCCACCCAACTCGATCGCCGGATGGGTCCTGGTACGATTCACCAGCTCGACCACGTGCTCCAGGAACGTGTCACTGACATGCACCTCGGGCACCACCTCCATCGCAATGACTAATTCCTCGACGGAACCGACCGGCTCGTGGTCGATCAGATCAAACTCCGTACGTGCAACCGCCCCTACTTCTTTACGATGCACGCCCAGCAGCATATTCCGCTTCAATATGTCTCGCTCTTCGTCCGGCGTGGGATACTTCAACCGGTGACACAGCATGAAGCGATCCAACTGGGCCTCCGGCAATTCGAAAGTCCCCGACTGCTCGACGGGATTCTGCGTGGCAATCACCATGAACGGCGCCGGCAGAACGTAGCTTTCGTTGCCAATCGTCACCTTTCGTTCCTGCATCGCCTCCAGCAACGCCCCTTGGACTTTGGGTGCCGCCCGGTTGATCTCGTCGGCCAGCAACAGATTCGTAAATACCGGCCCTTTATGAGTGCGAAACGTGTTGGTGTTTTGATCCAGGATTTCCGATCCAAGAATATCCGACGGCAACAGGTCGATCGTGAATTGGACGCGGCCGAACTGAAGGTCAATCGCCCGCGACAGGGCCGATGCCAGCAACGTTTTGGCGATACCTGGAACCCCCTGCAGCAAAACGTGGCCGCCAGTGAACAGTGATATCAGCAATCGCTCGACGACTGTCTGCTGCCCCACAACAACCTGTGCCACTCGCTCGCGAACGGCTCGAATGAACTCAATCGTACGGTCAGTCTCGGGACTGGAGTGGGAAGTCACTGTAGCCATCGGCATTCCTTCGGGAGTTTTTGTCGGAGAACCCATCAATCAGGCGAGGAATCGGGCGGCGCATTCGTAGGGCAGTGTGACACAACAGGAGCCGTTACCGTCCATTTTAGGCAGTGAACCGGCATTCAACAACTTCCCCGCCATCAACTGTGGATCTTTGGTTCGTTAACGCACTGGCTGATCAAAGCGTGTGTTTTGACCGGATACTGCGACTTGCCACAGTGATAGCACTTCGGAGTCCCGCCTGCCGCTCATGAGTAGTACGGAACTCAAAGTGAAAACGCGAGTCCAACTGAATGGACTGGCTCTGGGCTCAACAACGCCAAAGCCTGAAACTGTTAAGTGTTGCGCACAGTGGCGGTTACGGTTAGACCGGAACAGAAACACTCTTCTTCATGAGGACTTCTTGAATGACTCTTCTCCAGCGGCTCATACTCCGCTGGTTTGTGCCAAGAGATCTGCACGCGGATAAGGAAGAACGGCTGCAGGCCGTTCGGACGATTACGTTCGGCTTGGCGATGGTCTTTTGGGCGCCAGTCTTTGCACCGATCTATCAATTGCTCGGTTCACCACGAGCCGCGTTGATGATCGTTCTTGTAGCTGTTGCGATTTTGGTCTCGATGTGGTCGCTGAGATTCACAAAGTCTACGTTTCTCACGGGGAATCTGATTGCCGGCTGTGTTTTCGCTGTTCTGATTGCCATCGCCGCCGTTTCAGGGGGAATCGACGCTGCTTCCCTATGGTGGCTTCCGTCCGTAGCAATCATCGCGCTGGTCTTGTGCGGGATTTCTTCTGGCGTCTTCTGGACCTTCCTTGGTTGCTTGGCTTGCGCGACGTTCCTGGGTATCGCGAAGTCCGGGATTACGCTACCTGGAGACCTCGGTGTGGAAAACCGCCAACTTCTGGATTTCGCAGCCATCTGTGGCATCATCCTCTGCGCGTTCTCGCTTACTCTCACGTTCAAGTTGGGGGAAACTGACGCTCGCCATGCAAGCGAGCGGGCCAATAGAGCCAAGAGCGAATTCCTGGCCAATATGAGTCATGAAATCCGCACGCCGATGAATGGCATCATCGGGATGACCGAATTGGTTCTCGCGACGGACCTGACCAAAGAGCAACGTGACTATTTGAGCATCGTTCAGGATTCTAGCGAATCGCTGCTGGTCTTGATCGACGACATTCTTGATTTCTCCAAAATCGAAGCCCGGCGACTTCGCCTGGATAGCAGCCCCTTTAACCTGCACGAATCAATGGCGGAAACGCTGAAGGCGTTAGAGATCCGAGCCTTCACGCGAGGCTTGGAGTTGATTTCCCACATCGCAACGGACGTGCCAAAGGTGGTCGTCGGCGATCCGGGCCGCCTTCGGCAAGTGATTGTGAATCTGCTCGACAATGCCATCAAATTCACCGAGCAGGGCGAGGTTGTCCTTGAAGTGCAGTGCGAGGAACAGACGGAAGAGGCCGTTCGCCTGCAGTTCTCCGTAACGGACACAGGAATCGGGATACCGGAAGATCGGCGGACAAAGATCTTCGACGTCTTCGAGCAGGCAGACATGTCGAACACGCGGCGATTCGGCGGTACGGGCCTAGGACTGACTATCTCGTCACAATTGGTCCAGATGATGGATGGACATCTCGCTGTGGAGAGTGAAGTGGAAGTTGGCAGCACATTTCACTTCACTGCCAAGTTTGGCTTGGCCGCCGAGGATGCAGTCACAGAGAAACAACCTGTCACGGAAACGCCAACGCGTTTCGATTCACTCAGAATCCTGCTGGTCGAAGACAGTATCGTGAACCAGAAACTAGCCGCTACGCTCCTTCGCAAACGCGGGCATGACGTATCCGTCGCGAACAATGGTCGGGAAGCTCTGGAGTCGCTCGAATCCCAGACGTTTGATTTGGTGTTGATGGACATCCAGATGCCCGAAATGGATGGCCTCGAAGCTACGCGCGCGATCCGCAAAAAGGAGCAGGCAACCGGCGCCCACATCCCCATCATCGCACTGACCGCCCACGCGCTGGACGGGGATCGCGAGCGTTGTCTGGATGCAGGCATGGACAACTACCTCGCCAAACCGATCCACGCCAAACGACTCCTGGAGACCATCGAGGCCACACTTCCATCTCTTGCCATAGCCTTCGACCAAACGTGCCGAGACGCGTGCCAACAATTGTGCCAGTGATTCACCCACTGCGTTGTACGAAGGTGTTGTGGCTGGCGAGCCGAAACTGTAATCTCAAGGTTCTGACTTTGCACTGCTAGTCAGAACGCCTTTCGGTCCAAACTTGATGGCGTCAGCGAATCGAAGGATATGACGAGTCGGAAGAGAGATATACCTATGCGCGACAAGCATCGCATGGCCCGCCGCATGTTTCTGACAACTTCTGCTGCAACGGCCGCGGGATTGGCGCTTGGCGACGGCGGCCATGCCGCAGTGAAAACCACACAGTCCGAGCCGAAGGGCTTCTTCACGCTTGACAAGCGTCACGACCGCTGGTGGTTGATTACACCCGACGGCAAACCGTTCTTCTCTGTGGCGTTGAACCATATCGACTCGGCGTCGCTACGCTATGCGGAGAACCTGAAAATCTGGCGAGAGAAATACGGCAACAGCCAGCGTCGGTGGATCGAAGAGGCGGTCGTGCCGGATTTGAAATCGTGGGGATTCAACAGCGTCGGTTGGGTGCAGGAGGTGGTTACCCGCGGTCAGACCAACCATCGCCACTCGCACAACTTCACGTTCGAGGAGTATCAGTGGCTGGGCATGCCATACTGCCACATGCTGCCGTTTGCCGACTTCCATCAATGGGAAGCCGAAGTGCGGCATCCGGATTTCTTCAGCCCCGGTTTTCGCGACTGGTGCGACTATGTTGCCCGGGCACACTGTGCCCGCATGGCCAACGACCCGAACCTGATTGGCTACTTCTACATCGACTGTCCCACGTGGGTACACACGCGTTCGATGAACCACTGGAAAGGCCCATTGTTCGATCCGGCCAAGCTGGAAACAGAGGACGGGCGCAAGGAACTGGTCGAATTGGCGACGCAGTACTATAAGGTCACACACGACGCCATCCGCCGCTACGACAAACACCACCTGATCCTTGGCGATCGCTACGAAGCTAACGCTCCGCTACCGATGGAAGTGATCGAAGCGGCGCGGCCTTACGTTGACGTGCTGAGCTTCCAGGATTTTCGCGCGCCGGTCGAACACTTGGCCGACTGGCACGAGAAGACCAGCATGCCGGTGCTTTGGGCCGACGGATCCCACGGCATTTCGACCGCGGACGACAGCGGTCTGTACCACGACGGCCGCTACTCGCGCAATGACGGACGCTGGTACGCCGAGGTGCTTGCCGGCTTGCGAAAGAACCCCGGTTGCGTAGGCGCGCACCTATGCGGGGCCTACCTGCGCAACCGCGTGCGCCGCCGCGGCCTGCTGGACCACGAGGAACGTCCCGACGACGAGAACATCGCGCTGATCCGAGAGGCGAACCTGAAAACACAACGGTGGTCGGAAGCCTGCGGTCGATAGTCGGTGAGACCTGCCAGAAGTGATGCCGCATCGCACTGCCTCGCCAGACAAGCATGCTGCAAGTCTATCGCCACATTCATTCACCATCGCGTGGAAATTGTGCCAGAAAGAACGTAAAGTTTGCTTGACATTTGGTAAAGCTTGCTTTACAGTCAGAATCGCCCAAGAGAAACTGGATGAATACGGATGAAGGTCCACCTCAAACGCTATCGCTTCGAGAACGACGGCATGACCCAGCAGGAACTCGCTGAGCGGGTTGGGGTTACGCGTCAGACGATCATTTCGATCGAACGGGGCAGGTACAAGCCGTCGATCGAATTGGCACTTCGCCTTGCGCGCGTCTTCGGTGTGTCCGTCGAAGCGCTCTTCGAGTTGGAGGACACAACAGGGGAAGGAAAATGAACCGTATTAGCGCCTATTTGCGATCCCTCGTCACGCGGCTTCGCAGTTCGCCGGTTGGCTTCATTGCCTTTGTGCTGTTTGTTGCCGGTCTATGGTTGGGGGTAACGGCACATCGCGGCTTCATGATCCTGATGGCGATGGGGGCGTTTGGCCCAGGCATCCTGCGCCAGTTCGGGTTGCTGAACGACCTGGACGAATTCCAAAAGGAGGCGGCAGCCAAAGCAGGCCTTCGTGCGTATCTCGCGGGTGCTGTCTTCCTGATGGTCGTGCTGATCGCGCAGAGCTGGCATCGGCTCGATCTGAGCAACGACCAGATACCAGCCTCGACGGTGGTTACGTTCATGCTGGTCGTTTACTATTCGAGCTACTGCCTGAGTTTCTGGGACGCACGAAAGGCGGTCTCGCGCGTTCTGCTTGCATTCGGCGTCTTCTGGCTTGCGTTTGTCGTCTTGAGCCACGCTTCGGAACCCAGGGCGCTCCTGGGCGAAGGACTGCTCGTTCCTGGTCCGTTTATCCTGTGCGCGATTCTGTGCAGGTGGTGGCCGCGGGTTGTCGGACTCGTTCTGCTGGGAGTCGGTGTGTGGGCGATGTATTTCTTCCATATGCTGCCGATCGGCGAGACGGATCCCCAGAGAGTCTTCCAGAAAGTCCTCATGATCGCGCTCATTCCGCTGCCGCTTGCAGTGTCGGGCCTCGCGCTGCTCACATCACGAAGCGAATCGTCCCGTGCGGAGATTCCACAACAGAACAGCTGACGGCATGGGTCACTTGAACCGGCGTTTCTTGACGGTTGGCCCGGAAGGGATCTTCTTGTACTTGCCTGAAAGCCAGTTCTTCAAGTCGGAGCAATACCACTTCGAGAATCGCCGGTCAGAGGGGCCGCCGAGCAGGTTGCTGAAGAAGTCGTCGTTGCCAAGGTCAGCAACGAATCGAAAAGAGGGCACGAAAGTCGTCGTCCGCCCGGCGCTTCGGTAGATTTGTCCTTGATGCACTGTTGCTCTTCCACCGATTGCGGTGACCGGGCCCCGATCGAATCCCAAGAACTTCGGCAACTTCCCGCCGAACAGAAGATGACGCATCACATATCGTTGTCCTTCTCCCCAGGGGCGGGGCTCAATCGACAATGATTCTTCCGCAACGCGGCGGTACACGTCTTCCCTGGATTCGCCTCCGAACCATGCCGACTCCTCGGAAAGCATGACACGGTCGAAATTGAAGTAGAAATCAACGAATATCCCTGTCTCGTTCACAAGATACGCAGCAACGTTTTCCCCAAAGCCACCTGCCCCAAATACGTCCTGGAGAAGTCGCCGATAGAAAGCCTCGAACAAGAAAGCTCCTTTTGATTCAGCGGTGTATCGGCAATCCCAATCTCGCAGCATCTCTCCCTGCGGAGTGTGCGGAATAAGCGGCTTGAGAATCTCCATGAACTTCTCGGCTTGAGGCGAGTACACGTCGTAGTGCATCTCGAACATGTCGGCGGGGGTGACGTCTTGCCCGTCTTCGAGAAGGCTGGCAATTCGCTCGGCTCGGTACGGCCCCATGGGCATGTTGATTGGCTTCGCTTTCCCATACTCGTTCAGATCCTGATTCGCCGTCGCAAAGAACCCTTCATCTGGATTGAAGGTGCGCGGAAGTTCCTCGAGGTTGATGATCCCCTGCCAGTCGTTCTCCTTCTTCCAACCGGGCAGGGGTACAAGGCCGCTGATTCCCGGTCTTCGCCTCGGCACGAGACCGGACATTTGATACCCGATGTCCCCATGCCGATCTGCAAAGACGAAACTCCAGGCGGTCTCGACTCGCCCGAGTGTGTCCATGGCTTCTTCGACGGTTCTGACATTCCACATTTCGAGAATACGGCAAATCGTGGCAGCGCCGGACTCTCCTGCAGCCCAACGTGTTGCCAGATAGTAGCCATCCCGGGAAGGATCACCGTCCAATACTCCGTGCTCGTTCTCGTGGAAGACCACCTCGGCCGGTCCTCTCTTCTTGCGATTGATGATCTCGCGCCTTTGGCGGAAAGGCAGCCACTGGTCCGGTTTGCGAAAGTACTTGCCGTCTTGGCAGCGCTCGACCCACGAATCCAAAGCGTCAGCAAAGGCGTAGGTAGCACCCCAGGCAACATCCGGGTTCCGCCCAACCATGATCCCCGGTCCCCCGGGCATCGAACCGCCGATTGCATACCGGTCCCGCGTGTGCAAGGCAACTTCGCACCAGACGTTTGGCAGACGGTTGCCTTCCAAGTGCGGATCGTTACAGAGAAGGGGTTTTCCAGACGCGGTCTTTGATCCCGAGACGACCCAATTGTTGGAGGCCATCATGCGGGGCGCGCCAGTTTGCCAGAGCATGTCGGACGGGACAACTCGCTCGGTGAGCCTGACCTTGTTCAGCAGTTCCCTATCAAGTCCTTCCAAGAGCCCAGGGAACAACTCCTCCAATTTGTCGTCGGCAACGCCCGCCTGGACCATTTGCACGAGCAGTCTCTCCATTTCGGCTTGGGATTGCTGAAGGGTCACATAGCCCACCATTCGGGAAATCGTAATGGTGTGTTCGAGGCGCCACGGTTCTGGCCGGTAGCCGAGCAGACGGAATTCCCACGGGTACTTCTTCAGCAAGACGGAGTTCACGCCTTCGCAATAGCTCGCCAGATGCTCGCCGCCTTCGTCCGTCAGTTTCTCCATTTGCGGCGATACGTTGCCAGCCCAATTCATCCTGCGAAAAAAGGTATCCACACGAAGGGAGGCATCGCTGGGATCGAGCAGTTCGCAGACCCTGCCCTGACCGAGTATCCGCATCAGCAGCATCTGCATGGCGCGGTCAGTCGCATGCACGACGCCCTGGCCCCAATACAGATCGTTCTCGTGCGTGGCTTCCACGTGAGGGACACCGTGTTCGTCCCGCCAGATCTCAACGTCTCTGCCGCGTTGCGAACGCATCAACACGCCTCCGTCGGTGAAACGACTGAAGTGCCTAACGCTTCCCGCCCAGGTCGATCCAATACAGGAGGCCCAAGAAATAGAGCCCGGTGCAGGCCCACAAGCACGACAGGATCAACCCAAACTGTTCACGACCCGAGCGTCTCATCCGCCGACGGCCTCGCCGGCCGAACCAACCGCCCGCAAGGATCGCCGTCGTCATGTAAAGGCCCATCAGCGGCGTGCCCCAGAGCCAGCACACGGAACTCCAGGGCATATCGCCACTGGATCGCGGGAGTTGGTGAAAGACGATTGGCGGCCAGAGTAACCAGGCGGCCACGCCCTGAGAAAACCAAGAGATTTTGCCGGGGCCCCACGGTGTGCGACGGCGAGTCAATCGGGCCAACAGCAAGGGAACGCCGACAAACGACAGGCCGCTAAGGATGGCGACAATGACCCTCACCACGACCGGAACCATTTCGATGGGGTCACCTTCATCGGATTGATAAGACCCCATCCATATCGGACGAGTGACGGCAAGTGCGATGCCCACACCGGTAATGAGAATGAAGAGGTCCTGGACGCTTAACCGCTCGCGTTTCGTGCCCGGATCTGGAGGAGATCGAGGGACCATTGGCTCGTTCATTGCGATGTCTCCGGGTGCTTTGTCACAGCCTGACCTACGCCCGCTGCTACCGCGAAGCGGTTAAACATCGTAGCCCAGGGTAAGCGCGGGCGGCGCAGCCGTGAAGCGCCACCCTGGGTACGGCAAAAGACGCGAACATCAACCCTGAAGGGGTTATACAAAGCGATGACCATTGTGGAACCCTTTCAGGGTTCGGAGGATTCAATTAATCGGATACCCAGGGTGGCGTCCGCTTACGGCGGACTGACCCTGGGCTACGGTGTTTAACCGCTTCGCGGTAATGAACCAACCAAAGAGCCAGATCAATTCGCCGTGGCTCAATATCGCGTTCAGGATCGCTGTCGACATAGGGCTTCGTTTCGCCGCCAGGGCCAACGGCCCGTTGGTTTGCCTAGCCCAGTCCGTTGCAAGCTACTGAAGTAATATCATATGGTAGTAGGCCATCTTTTTGGACGTAGGCTTTCTGATTTGGCGTGCTCTTGGTGAGCGTGGCGGAATCGTGGCTCCTTTCGACAGTGGTTGTTTGGGGATCTACCTGGCTTGCGTGATCGGTGCAGTTTCCGCCTGCGGGGGTTAGTTCTCCGAAGCGAGCGCGCACCGCTCCCCGCAAATAAGTCGGATCATTCGTTTGATGTTCGTTGCTGTGCAGGCCATGCACTCCTGTATGAAGACCTTCGGCTGCCCACGAGAACGTGCGCGGCGGCCGCCGTGACAGTTCACCACCTCGCCTAACTTTCGCTCCACCTTCCATTGCTCGCGACGGACCGCTTGGTATTGCGCCGTTTGGGTCTTGGCGCGGGCGCGCTCCAGCTCTTGATGGTAGTCCGAACGGTAAACGCGCCGGCCATGCTTGGCCGTTGCCGTTGGCGGATCGGTCATGCATTTCGCCACCATCGCACAGCCGCGGCAGGTATCGGCGCTGAACAGGTGAGCCCTCCGTGCGCGGGCATTGTCGCGATGGGAACTCGTCGATGTCTCACCGGCCGGGCACGTCAGCTTACCGTCTTCGGTCTCCTGAAAATCTCGTGGAGTATACAGCGCGTCTTCGGCCTCCTCTCGGGGCGGCACATAGACGTCCAAGCCCAATCCTTCTGGATCTTCCAGGGCGTGTAACACGGAACCGTTGAAGCCAACCCCGTCGATGGACATCGCTTCCACATCGTTCCCGTGAATCGTTTCTTCCTGCTGAATCAGCGTAATTGCATCGGCAGCTTCCTCACCATTGCCCGGCAGCACGTTAATCTGCGTGATGATTTCGCTGTCGGCGTCGACAAGAATGTCCAACAAGCAACCGTCGAACCAGTCCCCATGCCTGGCTCGCCGAGCGTCGGGGTCCGTCACACTGCGGACCTTATCGCCGCTTCCCGGATGTTCTTGGTCGTCCAGTATCTTGTGAGCAATCCGGCGGCGGTCGAGTAATTTCTGCCACGACTTGTTCGTTTCGGCGTCTTCGGGAGACGGTAACGTGTCCACCCAATTCAGGATTTCCTTCAGGTGCGTGACACGGGCCTCTAAGCGGATTTCGACTTTTTGCGACTCGGTACGCTGGAGTAGCAGCTCGATCTCAACCTGCTCCCCTTCGACTCGCTCGCCATCAAACGGTTGGGCCGCCTCAAGCAGTTGGGCCCGAATTTGCGCCACCAGCCCCAGTGTCGTGGGGACGTCAATATCCGCGATGATATGCGTAGCGTCTTTTAATCGCAGACGCTCTCTGATGAGGTTGTGTTGATGGGCTTGAGCGACGACTTGATCAAATATCCGCTGAAACCCATCGGCTTTCAAGCGAGCACGAAACCGGCATAATGAACTGGAATCCGGCAGTTGGTCGTGGCAGTTTACCTGGAGGAACATGCGGAAGGCCATATCCGTCTGGCTGTGGCGGATGACCTGGGCGTCGGAGAGATTGTAATGATAGCGGAGATACTCGAACTGAAGCATCAGCACCGGCGGCTCGGAGGGCTGCCCCAGCCTGTCATCATAAAACGGGGCGAGCAGATCATGAAAGGCGTCCCAATTGATCACCCTTGCCGCTTTGCGAAGATGATGATCAGAGGGCACGTAGATCTCGAAGACTCTCAGGTCAAACTCGGTAGGCGGGTAAGGTTTCCGTGGGCCCAGCATCGTCAGCACCTCCCGGCGTCAAGACGCGAACATGCCTGTTGACCGAACACGACCTCCTTTAACTATATGCTCCAGCCGCCAAAAATCCATCAATAACAACCAGCTACTACTTCAGCAGCCTCCGTTGGCCTGGGCTAGGTAAATGGCTGGGCCTTCGGCCCGAAGGCCAACTTCCGACTTGTGTACAACAACGAGGTCACCAGACCCTGCCACAACCAGTGTCCCTGTTCGTTTAACCGCGACCCGCCGGGTCGCGGTTAAACGAATAAACTCTACGAACGACTGAAAGACGTCGATGCACATGACACGATTCATTCTGGCGGCCGTACTGGTCTGTGGACATGCCCTACTGGTTGCGTCCGCCGCACCTGCCACAGAAACAGCACATCGACCCAACGTCGTCTACATCATTTCTGACGACCAGGCGTTCGGCGACTACGGCTTCATGGGCAATCGGCACGTTCACACGCCGAACATCGACGCGTTGGCCGCTCGTTCGGCCCGATATGTCAATGGCTACGTACCCAGCAGCGTCTGCCGACCCTCGCTGGCCACCATGCTCACCGGATTGTATCCACACCAGCATGGCGTCTACTTCAATCATCCGCCACCGGGATTCCGTGGGCTGTCGCAGATGCCAACGGCCGAAGCGTACTACCAAGCCCGACAGGCCGCAGTCGACCACTTCAAGCGATTCCCCACATTGCCGGCGATTCTGCGCAAGGCGGGTTACGTCAGCTTTCAAGCGGGCAAACACTGGGAAGGGACATACCAGGACGCGGCGTTTGACGAAGGGATGACTGTTAACAAGCCATGTTTCGATCAACCGTGGAATCGAAAGCTGCCCAATGGCGAATGGGTCGCGCACGGCAACGGCGATTTTGGCTTGATCATCGGTCGGAAGACGATGAAGCCAGTCTTCGACTTCATCGACCGCAATGCGGATCAGCCATTTCTGTTGTGGTATGCGCCGGTGTTGCCACACGAGCCCCACGACGCGCCGGCGAAGTACCGCAAGCGGTTTGAAGGCAACCCAAATGTTCCACAGCACATGGTCGCCTATTACGCCAACATCGCCTGGTTCGACGAGACCGTCGGCCAACTGCTTGACTATTTGGACAAAGAGGACCTGACGAAGAACACATTGTTCGTCTACGTCTGTGACAACGGCTGGACCACGCAAACAGACTCGCCCAAGCAGGCAAAGCGCAGTAAACGCAGTCCATTCGAAGACGGCATCCGCACGCCGATCCTGCTTCGTTGGGATGGTGTCATTCGGCCAGCCACCCACGAGGCACTTGTCAACAGCATCGACCTGGTGCCAACCGTTCTTTCGGCCCTCGGCATCGACTGCACATCGTATCAGCTACCGGGAATCGACTTGATGCCTTCGGCTCGCGGCGAGCAACAACTGAATGCGGATCGCCCCGTGTTTGGCGAGATCTATCCTGGGGACGCAACATCGCTCGGCAAGCCCGAGAAAGACATCGCGTACCGCTGGATACGCCACCGCAGTCTGAAGTTGATCATCCCGCACCCAGACGAATCCGGCAAAGCGTGGAACCGATACGTCGACCGAGTGACACTCTTCGACCTGGCCGCCGATCCAAACGAAACCACGAACTTGGCCGCCGATCCGCCCTTTGCCGATGACGTATCCCGAATGCAGAAACTGCTTGACGATTGGTGGTCGGCTGGGGAGTGATCCAACTTCCCCACATCAAAACACATGCCCGTTTCGCCCCGGGAGGGCGAGGCTCCCGCCGAGCCGCGGACCACTCAGGAATACGGCTCAGCAGGAGCTTCGCCCTCCCGAAGCGACGACCATCGCAGTTGCCCCAGCATCCCATCGGGCAAGAAAGACCCCATCTACCGATACTTTGCCGTCTTCGGATCAAATCGATACAAGAAAGTCTGCATTGGTCCGCTGAAGCTGCTGGGAATCAAGGCTACGCATATGTCGTGTCTTGGATCGTAGACGAACGCGCATTCGTGGGTGTAGAGCCCCTTGGGTAATTCTACGTCTATCTCCGCCAAACGATTTGCCTCGCAGTCGAAAGCGAACAACCGCTTGTTCCCCAGCCAAAGTACAGTGTCGTGCTCGGCGATGTACACCGCCTCGCGGCCGATCGCAGCCGAACCGGTGGTTTCCAGTTGTTTCCACTTGCCTTCTTCGGTCAACGGATGTGCGTACACGTCCACTCGTGTGTCGTCGCCCTTCAACTGGATTAGCCGATCGCGGCTGGTGTTGTGCAACACAGGCTGGAATTCGTAGTGATAGCGGATTTCGCGGCGAGGTTTCGGAAACTCGGGATCGACCAGCTTCCATTCGGTTCGACCGGTCTTGCCGTCCACCTCGCCGTGGTACATCTTGTTGCTGCACATGGCGTACACGCCGTCGGGAGTCCCGACCAATGACAAATGCCATGGATTGGCGAAGGGGCGGCCGAAGGTCGGCTTGTGCATCTTCTTGGTTGCGGGGTCGTAGACCCAACTGGCGTAGCCATGTTTCTTGGCTTCGTACACGAACACATCGTTGGGATCATCGCTGATCTGGATATCGATTCCGTCGTGCAACGACGGTCTGGCGAGGTAAACGATGGTCTTCGAAGCCGGATCGTAGCAGTACCACAGATACGTGTGTTGGCTGAAGGGCATCATCCCGTAACTCCAGCCGAAGATGCCGGCATTGGTGCTTTCCAGGAACGGCGGGAAGCGTGGTGGGAAGTCGAGGCTCCAGCGATTGTTCGCTACACTGTACCGGGCAAAATCGTTGCCCGAGTAGCCCGAGTGACCGCCGCCCACGTAGATCACCTCGCTTCGGTCTGTGTCGATCACCGCCGTCGACCAGGTCTTGCTGATCAGCATACCCGGCGGTTCGGCATCGACGAATTCGCCCGACGGCAGCGACTCCAACCGTGCGGCATGTGCCGCGGCATCCGGCTTCGGAGCATTCTCAAGCGATAGCTTCTGTTCGGGATACTTCCAGGCGATGGTGCCTGGCGGAGCGCCGTCCAATTCGGCGGCGGGTGCCGCGGCGTCGTAACGCAATGCATAGGTCCGCCGTTCCGGTCCAAAGGCCACCAAGAAAACCGAACCGTGTTCCTCCGAACCGGTCGCGGTCAGCCAACGGTAGCCATGGAGATTCAGATTGCTGTCGATCGGCGTCCATTGATTTTTTTCCACGTCATAGACCCAAGTCTCTTTGACGGCCGAACTGTTGTACTTGTGATGAAGCTTCACCTTTCGAGCGTCGTTTCCGCATGCCAGGATTTTTCCTCGGCCCGGAACGACCGCAGTGGCTGGAGCGAACATTGGCGGCGGGGCGACTGACGGCTTGCGCTCTTCCCAGCGACTTTCGCGGCAGTCGTAAACCCACGTGTCGTTCAACACGGCAGACTGATCGTAGCCGCCGAACATGACCATCGACTCGCTGGCCGGATCGTAGACGATCGGCGCATTGCACCGCAGCGGTGGTTCGACGTTCAACTCCGGTCGGCGCCAGACGTTGCCGGCGCAGTCGTAGATCCACGTTGGCGCTCCGCCAGCCGGATTGGTGGCCAGTCCGCCGCCAAACAGCAACACTCGATCGGCCGACGGATCGTAGCACATGCTGGCCCAAGCGACGGCCCGGCAGGTGGTGGGATAGTTCTTTGGCTGCAGGTCCGTCCAAGTATTCGTGGTTGGCTCCAAAGCGAATGTGAAACCGTCGCTGTAGTAGACAATGCGTTTGCGCCTCGAGTCCCAGCAGGCCATGTTGAAGGTGTGGATGGGACTGGGGCGTTGGATTCCGTCGAAATCCCACCAACGTACGCGATTGGTGTGATGGTATCCGCCAACACACTGCAATCGAGGACCTTCGTCGTAATTCAGACCGTCTGGGCCGGACTGCCCGTAGATGCGAAACGGTGGGAACTCTTCAGCCGTCCACGTGCCCTGCATATCCTTGGGGAACGCGGGCAGCCATTCGGGGTTCGCTGGATCTAGACTCTCCAATTCGTAACGCAAGAAGAGATTGCGAGCGGGCTTCTTGCCACCGGTGCCCCACAGATAAAGCCGCCCCACATTGTCAGCCAATACGGCGCGGGCGAAAGTCTTGCCACCCGAGTTGTCTTCCTTGTAAATCAGCACCCACGTATTGCTGGGCGACGGCTCTGCCGAGTACGCCATCGAGAAGAAACAGATCACCCACCCCGCGCCGAACGTCGCAATGTACTTGGTCATCTCTCGCTCCTTCGCAGTTCACCGTTGAGTCGTTGGCCAAACTGGCAAGCGTTCTGGGCCGGCAACATGAGAATCCTCACACGACTGTCTCCATCTAACCCCCTGAATCAGTATACGCAATCTCACGCCGCCGTGAGCCACGGACGTGACTCGAAAAGCGCCATCCCGATGAGGCGTCTATACGACAATCTGCCTCACGTCCTCGTTGTTACAGTTTCTAAACGCATCTACAATTCGTCGCTGAGGTATCCCACGAGAGAAACCTGGAAAGGTCCAATGATGACTTTCATCTCGAAGACAGTCGTCACACTTGTGTTGGCGGCAGCCGCGTGCTTGACCGCTGCGGAAACGCGAGACGCGAGAATCTCCATTCGTACGGAGTTTCCCGGAGGAAACGTCTTGGTGCAGAAGAACGCGGGAACTACCGTGAACATCGCACCGGATCTCCGGGGCGGCCGCCCTTGGTTCTACTGGTATTTCGAGGCGGCGGCGGAGCAACCGGGACGCGTGCACTTCGTTTTTCCCGAGAAGATGCCAGGGCACACAGGTCCGCCGATCGGTATGCAAGGCCCGGCCGTGAGTCTCGATCTGGGCGAGACCTGGCAGTGGGCCGGCGCCGACTGTGTGGAGGAGAATGCCTTCTTCTATGACTTCAAGCAGGTGGGGCAAAAAGTGCGTTTCGCCGTGACGATGCCTTATCTGCAAAGCGACTTGGACAGATTTCTGCAAGAGCAAAAGGGCAATGAACATCTGACCAAAGGTTCACTGACCAAAAGTCTGAAAGGCCGTCCCGTAGAACTTCTGCAGATTGGCAAACCGCGGCCGGGCGTAATGGCCGTGCTGTTCACCGCAAGGCACCATGCTTGTGAAACGATGGCCAGTTTTGTGTTAGAGGGGTTCCTGAAGGCGGCAATGGCCGACGCGCCCTCGGGAATTGAGTTCCGAAGCAAGTATGTCCTCTACGCCGTGCCTTTCGTCGACAAGGACGGTGTCGAAGAAGGCGATCAAGGAAAGAACCGGCACCCTCACGACCATAATCGCGACTATGGCGAGGACAGTATCTTTCCCGAGATTGACGCCATCGAGAAACTAGGCGAGTCGAAGGACATTCGGTTTCTGGTGGACTTTCATTGTCCGACGCTGCGGTATCCGGACCATCAGGTGATCTACTTCGTTGGTTCCAAGACGGCCCCCGCCAATAACGAAACGCACGTGAAGAACTTGGCTCGTTTAATGAAGGAAGCGTTTCCCCCGAACAGTCCCTACGGTCCGCTCGTGTGGCTAAAGGATCGCGAGCCTAAGGCTACGGGTGATCACTGCAACAACCACTTCGCTCTCAAGCCGCAGACAATCATGGCGGCAACGCTCGAAATTCCATATGCGCCGCCCAAGGCAGTGATGAACGCGACGAGAGGCCGCGAGATGGGTGAGGCAATGCTGCAGGCATGGGTGAAGACCGATTTTGCCCAACCCACACAGTGATCGTTGGGCGTCTGATGCGATGGCCGCTGGGACGTCCTCGCTTTTCAGGGGCCCAGACGTCGGCTTGGCCTATGTTTGGCCAATCATCAGGTCTTAACGGCAAACAGTTCATCAGATCGCACCGGGATTACCTCAACGCCCAAGTACTCCTTCAGCCGCAGCCATGGCCCCCATCGAGGCCTTGCGACACATCGGAAAACGCCCAGACCGTGTCCGCAAGAGACCGCCTAGCTTGCCGGTGCCCGACTCCGTCACGTATACTGCTCCGTGGAGACGCGCGGCGTGTCTCTCGCCCTGTCGGTCACGTCGAATCCCGGCACCCGTCCAGTTGTGATGCGAAACAAGGAGCCCGCCAATGCCTATCGCCTTCACGTGTCCTCACTGCGGAAAACAGACCGACGTTGCAGATAATCTTGCCGGTCGCACGGGGCCCTGCGCGGCGTGTGGCGAGATCATCACCGTCCCGGCATTCAGCTCCGTCCCGGACAAGATTGCCACGGCGCCGCCGCCGAAGCCTTCTTCCGGCAACAAGTGGCTCGTCCCGGTTGTCGTCGTCGTGGCGAGCGTTGGACCGCTGCTCATTTGCGGTGGGATATTGGTGGCGCTGTTGTTGCCGGCGATCCAGGCCGCGCGCGAAGCTGCCCGACGCACACAGTGCAACAACAACTTGAAGAACATCGCACTCGGCCTGCAGAACTACCACGACACCTACAAGTGCTTTCCGGCCGGCGCCATGAATGCGGGCACAACGGGTTCGTCCGAGCGACTTGGACCCTCGTGGATGGTTGGCACCATGCCATTCATGGAGTCGCGGAACATCTATGACAAGATGATGCAGCTGCAGAGACCGGGCGCTGGCGGGAACGGGGCGTTCAACGCAGAGAATATCAACCAGCAATTGCCTGGGGCGCCATTGAATCGGTTGGCACCGGATTACATGCGGTGCCCGACCAGCCCGTTGCCGGTGATGGAAACGCAGACGGGGCCAATAGTCTTACCTACTTATGTGGGCATCGCCGGTGGGTGCGACATCGCGCCCAACTCGCCGGACTACCAGGTTGGTGGTGGGCTTTCACTCGTGCCGCCGAGCACAGGACGTGAGTTCCTCAACTTGCGCAAGGGAGTGGGTCATACCCCTGGCGGCATCATCACTGCCAGCGGAATGTTGCCGCCGTGCGAGCACGTCACCATAGCAAGTTGCACGGATGGCACTTCCAACACAATGATTGTAGGCGAACAATCAGACTGGCTGCGAGATGTCGATCGGAGTATATCGACCATGTACCATGGCGATCCCGGTTGGGATACGAAAGGAACTGGTCCAGCTACGGCCAGCTTGACCGCAGGTGGAGGGTTCATTTCTGGGACGGTCCAGTCGACTCCTGTGCCGCAGGCCAATAACGGCATGCCAGGCAGCCCTCCGGCGGCCTACGATTGCTATAACATTACCACCGTCCGTTACATGCCGGACGAGAAGAGGGTGCTCGGTGCGACCGCATATCCCGGGTGCAACGAGGATCACGGCATCAACAATCCGCTACAATCACCGCATCCCGGCGGTCTGTTGGTCG
>CAZUAH010000263.1:3477-18676 GCA_964617665.1 uncultured Pirellulaceae bacterium | reverse complement strand
TCGGTAACGGGATTGCGTGCCCGGGGCGGGTTCGTTGTGGACATGAAGTGGCAGGACGGCAAGCTCACTGAAGCGGCCGTTCACTCGACGATCGGCGGTCCCTGTGTGGTGCGTTCGACCGTTCCCATCGAAGCGGAGCAAACACGAACGACCAGCCCCCGTCCTGAGATAATCGCATTCGAATCACTCGCCGGAGAGGCGTATCGAATCGTGGTGAAGTGAAGCAGCTAGTGCGAGTCGCACGAACGTGTTGCGTCTCCGTCGCAGTAATTCATGGGGCCAGCCAGCGTAAAACCCGCTACGGTTACGCCACACGCGTTCTAGCCTTAGCTGACGAGGAGAAACACGCAGAGTGCTGGGCGATGCTGTCCATGCCCACGACCGATTGCGCGGACGTTTGCATCGAAGAGAACCAGTACTTGTTGGCATCAGCATAGACTGACAGGTACGATTCGGGCGACCGTCGCTCTGACGTTATTGAACTGGATCAATGAGACATTTCATGGAACGATCCAGAACGGTTGAAGCAGAAATTGGGAGGGGCGTTGCGGACAAGAGATTTGTCCGCTACACCAATACGAAGAATAGTCGGTTGTCGCTACACCAAGACTCAATCTTGACGAACTACGAGACACCCTATGATTGTCAACACCATCATGAAACGCTTCCTTATTCTGATCGTTCTCACGCTTTGCGTGTGTCAGGCGAACGCCGCAACGAAACCCAACGTGTTGTTCCTCGCCGTCGATGACATGAACGACTGGATCGGGTGTCACGAGACGACGCCTCGGGCCATCACTCCGAACCTCGATCGACTGGCCGCACGCGGAGTGAATTTCACGAACGCACACACGGCGGGGGTCTACTGTGCCCCAAGCCGCGCGGCCATCTTCTCCGGGCAGTACGCGTCGACCACCGGCTGTTACCGGACAGCGAACTACTTCGTCGATCACCCGGAGATCGAGCCGCTGCAGGTTAGCTTTTCCAAAGCCGGTTACCAGACATTTGGAGCGGGCAAGCTATTTCATCATCCGGCCGGAGCTATCGATGTTCGCGGATGGAACGAGTTCTTTCTCCGCAACCAGAGCCAGCGTGAAGGTGGCTGGCCGCTAGACTCGTGGAGCAAAGGCACGCCGTTTCCTGATCCCTTTCCCAACAGCATTTACAACAAAGGCCAGCAGATCACTGGCGGGCTGTTCCTCGAGTGGGGAGCAATCCCGAACGACCGCGAAGAGGAAATGGCGGATACGATGCGGATCAACTGGGCCGTCGAAAAGCTGAAAGAAAAGCACGACAAGCCGTTTTTCCTGGGTGTCGGTATTTACGCCCCGCACTTCCCCAACTACTGCCCTCAGAAATATTTTGATTTGTACGATCCTGACAAGATTGAAGGTCCGCCTTTCAAGGCGGACGACCTCGACGATCTGCCGGAGAAGATTCGCAAGATGAAGACGGCCCGGTCCCGCATTCACCAGAAGCTGGAAGGATTGAACGCGGTCGACGACGCGATTCGTGGGTATCTCGCGTGCATCAGCTATGCGGATGCCATGATGGGGCGCGTCCTTGATGCCCTCGAAGCCAGCCCCTACGCCGATAACACGATCGTGGTGCTGTGGAGTGATCACGGCTACCACCACGGTGAAAAGGGAGACTGGGGCAAACACACACTGTGGGAACGCACTTCCAATGTCCCGTTCATCTGGGCCGGACCAGGTATTGCCAATGGTCAGAAGTCCGACGTCACGGTCAGCCTGATCGACATGTATCCGACGCTGGTCGACCTCTGTGGTCTATCGAGACCGCACCAGAAGCTAGAAGGCGAATCGCTGGCGAAAACGCTTGCTGACCCGGAAGCGGCACAGGACCGCAATGTCTTCCTGCCTCACATGAACCCTGGCGAGTATGCCGTCATCAATCGTGACTGGCGCTACATCCGCTACGGCGAAGATGGCGAAGAGCTATACGATCTGCGGGCCGATCCGAACGAGTGGAACAATCTTGCCGCCAACCTGGAACACGCTGGGCGGAAGGCGGAACTACAAAGATTCGCGCCCGCGACCTTCGCCGAGCCCGCCCAGAATCTCAACGCTCGCAAAGACCTCGTGATCGAAGGCGAGACGTTTCGCTGGGAGGAAGGAAAGGGCAATTACACGCCGCCACCGAAATACCGGCCCTATACCGTGGGGCAAGCTTCCAGCTTGCCGAAACAGCCAATCGCAAGCCAGAGGCTTACGCCACGTCAAAACAGGAAGAACGTCCTGTTCATCGTTTGCGACGATCTCAATACTCATGTCTCGCCGTCTGGATACGAACCGATTCACACGCCGACACTGGCCGGGTTCGCATCCGAGTCGATGACCTTTCGGCGAGCTTATTGCCAGTACCCGGTGTGCGGTCCATCGCGAGCATCTTTCCTGAGCGGACTCTACCCGCAATCAACGGGCGTCCTGAATAACACTGCCGACATTCGTAAGGAGCGTCCCGAGACCGTCACAATGCCTCAGTTCTTCAAGCAGAACGGGTACTGGACGGCGAGCGTCGGTAAAGTCTTTCACTCACCGCGGCATGAACACGGTGAAGTCGCTTGGAACGAATTCATCCGCTACGAAAACGACGAACTCCCGGTCGTCCGAGGGGCACGCGAGAAGTTTGAGGCCGAACATGGCTCCATCGAACAGGGACCGAACAGGAGGAAGTGGAGAACCCTCAAGAAACAGGTTGCCGCAAAACTGGATGCGCAGACGCCACCGGGCTACGGAAGAAGCGGCCTGACCGACGAGCAGCACAAGGACGGAAAGAACGCTCGCCTGGTTGCGAAATGGCTTTCGGGAAAATCG
This sequence comes from uncultured Pirellulaceae bacterium, assembly GCA_964617665.1. GTDB lineage: Bacteria > Planctomycetota > Planctomycetia > Pirellulales > Pirellulaceae > JADHUC01. Next base: position 15,839 of record CAZUAH010000263.1, on the reverse strand, counting down.
CATGGAGAGAAACCGTTTTTCATCGCCTGCGGCATCCAGAAACCACACGTCCCTTTCCTGGCTCCCGACAAGTACTTCGAGCTCTATCCGTCGAATGAGATTGCGTTCAAACCGGATCGTCCCAATCTGTGGGATTCACTTCCAAAGACGGCGATTTCGAAACGGTACGAGGCCTTTGGGTTCGAACTCGGCAAGGAAGACGAGGCACTCCGCTGCGAGTACATGCAGGCCTATCATGCCTGTGTGTCTTTCATCGACGCCCAGTTAAAGATCGTTCTCGACGCACTGAAGGAAAGTGGCCACTGGGACGACACGGTGGTCATCTTCACTTCTGATCATGGCTATCACCTCGGCGACCATTTTCTCTGGGGCAAGGTCACGCTGTTCGACATCGGTGCCAGAGTCCCGTTCATCATTCGCGCTTCCGGCCTGACGAAAGCCGGGACAACCTCGGAAGCCATGGTCGAACTGATCGACATCTACCCCACCGTCGCCGACCTCGCCGGGTTGACGCCGCCGGAACATCTGCAGGGCGTCTCGCTGCGACCACTGCTTGGCCATCCTGAGCGGCTGGGGAAGAAGGAATACGCTTACAGCGTTGTGTCACGCGGCGAGCGACTGGGGTACGCGCTGCGAAATCAGCGGTGGCGTTATGGCAAGTGGCCCGACGGCGAAGAGCTATACAACCTGACGAACGATCCCCAAGAGAAGAACAACCTTGCCGAGAAACCGCATGTCGCTGAGCGACTGAAGGAACTTCGCGAGTTACTTGCTGACAGGCAAAGAGACGCGGCCGCTCGTCGTTGAGGCTGGCCGATCTGGAATCGAATCACTAGAGCGAACCACGATTTGCCGTGCGCGTGAATCCGACAGATTTCTCGTAGATTTCGGCCGCCGCGCACGCATGTGTCCGTGCGACTCGCACTCGGAGAACTGACGAAAATGAAACGACGAGAGATGATGAAGAGGAGCGCCCTTGCTGTCTGTGGGGTGGTCGCAGGGCAGCGTTTTTCGTGGGCGGGCTCGAAGGAGTCGGCCTCGCTGCTGTTGGAAGCGGCGCAATTCCAGAACCATGGCGGATGGGGACTCGACTCGCAGTACATGGACATCATGGGCTCCGGCTTCCTCATCGCACATGGGATCGGCAAGCCGGTTGAGGATGCCATCGCGAAGGTGAAGTTCCCAGAGACCGGAACCTACAGATTGTGGCTGCGTACACGCGACTGGGTGGCGCCGTGGAAAAGGCCGGATACACCGGAGACCAAGCGGGCCAACGGAACGCCGGGCATCTTCGCGGTGAACGTGAATGGCAAAGCGGTTGGAACATTCGGCGATGAGGGCGAAGAGTGGCATTGGCAGGACGGCGGAACCATTGAGGTGAGCAAGCTGGACGCTGAGATTGCGTTGCACGATCTGACCGGATTCGCCGGTCGCTGCGCGGGCGTGTTCCTGACGAAGGATCTGGATCTGGTTCCTCCGGACGGTGACGAGGCGCTCGCGGATTTCCGCCGGAAGTGGCACGGTTATCCCGAAAAACCGGAGGAGGCCGGCAAGTACGAGTTCGTCGTGGTCGGCGGCGGCGTGGCGGGTATGTGCGCGGCCGTGGTGGCGGCGAGGCGCGGGGTGAAGGTGGCGCTGATCCAGGATCGTCCCATGGTTGGCGGCAACAACAGCTCCGAGGTGCGGATGCATCTTTCCGGAACGGCCCGTAGTAATTATTCAGAGACCCTCGGCGACGTGCTGGCCGAGTTCGATGTGCCGCGCGAAACGTTTCAAGGCGGGCGCCCGATGCACACCGGCAGCGCCTTCATCGACGACCGGAAGAACGCCATCGTCATGGCCGCGGATATCGCGTTTTTCCCGCTGCACCGCATGCAACAGGTGGAAATCAAGGACGGGCGTATCGCGGCGGTGATCGCCGAAGACGTGGCGAGCGGTCGGCGACTGCGATTTGAAGGCCGGCATTTTGCCGACTGCACCGGCGATGGCTGTGTCGGCTATCTGGCGGGCGCGGACTTTGAGATTTCCGCCAATGAGCACATGGGCCGCAGCAACCAGTGGAGCGTCATTGATGTCAAGAAACCGACCGAATTCCCTAGCTGTCCGTGGGCGCTGGATCTGACCGATAAGCCGTTCCCAGGAAGGCCCGGTTGGACGTACAGGGGCGAGACCGACAAACCCATCACGGCCGAATACATCAACGAGTTCGGGAACTGGTTCTGGGAAAGCGGCTTCTGCCACGATCCGATCACGAAAGGCGAGTACATCCGCGACTGGAATCTTCGTGCCATGTACGGTGCTTGGGATTGCGTCAAGAATGTGGAGAAAGCCTATCCGACCCACGATCTCGTCTGGGCGGCGTTTATTTCCGGGATGCGCGAATCGCGCCGGCTGCTGGGCGACATCATCCTGAGCCAAGAGGATGTCTGCAAACCCAACTGGTACGAGGACGGAATTGTTCCCACCGGCTGGAAGATTGATGTGCACTATCCGCATCCAATCTACGAAAAGGGCTTTGAGGGCGATGCCTTTATCTCGACTGTGGATTTCGTCAACTGTGTCAGGCCGTACTATGTTCCGTATCGTTGCCTCTATTCACGCAATATTCCCAACCTGTTCATGGCCGGGCGCGACATCAGCGTGACGCGCGAAGCGCTCGGTACGGTGCGCGTAATGAAAACCACCGCGCTCATGGGTGAGGTGGTCGGTATGGCGGCAACCCTGTCCGTCGAGCACGGGATCGACCCACGCGATGTCTACGAAAAGCACTTGGGTGACCTGAAGGAAATGTGCGGCATGCAGCGCGATGTAATCGCGAACGACGGAACCATGCCTGGTCAGAAAACACCGCTGCAAATGGCGGTGCTGAAACCCGGTGAAGCGCGGCGGGCGGCGGACACTGCATCGAAATACAATTTCAACGCATTGCCGCAGGAGCTGAACGCCATGCAGTGCGTTGTGGTTTCACGGGGCGGCTCAAAGGAAGAAGCCGAAGGTTTTTCGTTCAAGGCCAACGCACCCGCCGAGGTGTATATCGCGGTGCATGACCGCGGTGAATTTGTCCCGCCGGAAGGCTGGCGCAAAACCGCATTGAAGACCAATTGGTCCAAAGGGATCACCGATACCGTTTACGTGAAGAGATTCGAGGCCGGCACTGTGAACGTGCCTGGGCATAGCGGGAAGGAGGGTGACAACTATGGCATCCCCCACGCCGCGTTCGTGCCTGCAGGGATCGCCGTATCGAAATAGACCGAGAGTCAACTAATGAAGAAACACGTGTTGAAAGAAACCTCCAGACTAGCACTATTAGCGGTCTTGTCTCTCTGCTCGCTTGCGCGGGCAACGCCTCTAACGGCAGGGAAACCCGACACCGTCGTCTTCGAAGCCGCGACCAGACTTCCGCTCGCCTACGACGTGGACGTGGTGGTGGCCGGTGGATCGCTGGCCGGTGTGGAAGCAGCTTGCGCCGCTGCCGATCAGGGAGCCAAGGTCCTGCTGGTGGAGTCACGTCCCTACCTCGGTTACGACCTGTGCGCCTCCCAGAAACTCTGGCTCGATACAAACGAAACACCCGAAACCCCGCTCACCAAACAGCTGTTCAAAGAAAAGCGCGTGGTGACGCCGCTGGAAGTGAAACGCGTCCTCGACAATGCGCTGCTGGATCACAATGTGCAGTTTCTCACCGGCACTTTCCACGCCGAACTGCTGGTGACAGAAGACGGCGTTCCCGGCGGACTCACCATCGTGAGTCGAAGCGGCCGGCAGGCGATCCGGGCCAAGGTCATCATCGATGCCACGGCCGATACGACGCTGACCCGCCAAAGCGCGGGAGAGTTCGAGCCTTTTAAGCCCGGTCCCAAACAATGCCGGTTCACGGTAGTGGGTGGCGAGTTGAAGAGTGAAGCCGACCAGATTATCGGCAGACAGGTGCCCGGTGTGCTCTACGAGTCGTGCCACAAGGCACGCTTGACGTCCAGCGACAAGAAGAAGTGGGGCATGGTGACGAGACGTTACCCTGTGTTTGAATACAGCCTACCCATTCACCATGATTCGGACACCTTTCGGGAACGCAGCAGAGCCCTGAACCACATCCGATCCCTGGTCTACCACCGCGAAATGGTCGACCAATCCGAACATCTCCTCTACTTCCCGGACAACTCAATCATCCCCGCTGTCTCTACCGGCCAGTGCTCTCCTCCAAGCGACTGCCCGTTGGGCATCTTTCGTCCACGGGGCTTCGAAAACCTGTATGTCCTGAGTGCCTACGCCGGGGGACGCACGCAATCAATTCGTCAACAGATCCAGCAGAGCCCCTGCAGCTTCGCCCGGATCGGACAACGCGCTGGTACTGAGGCGGCGATTAGGGCGAAGCAGCTCACCACTCCCGAAGGTCTCAACTACAGCGCTGCTGCCGCCGGCAAGCGAGACGTGGCCGTCGCTGAGGCGGCACCCAGTTTTCGCTTTCGCCAGTGCCCCGGGCTCATGATGGCCGACCACGATCTCGCTGTGCTCGGCCGATGGGATGTCGTGGTGGTCGGAGGCGGTACTTCGGGCGCCCCGGCCGCAGTGGGAGCCGCACGCTCCGGCGCAAGGACTCTTGTCATCGAGTATCTGGACGAGTTGGGTGGCGTCGGCACAGCCGGGCTCATCAGCAGATACTGGTATGGGCGCCGCACAGGCTTCACCTCTGATATCGATAGGCAACTCGGTGTGGAGAACGGGCAATGGAACCCGGTGCATAAATCCGAGTGGTACCGGACTGAACTGATGAAACTCGACGCCGAAGTCTGGTTCGGCAGCTTCGGATGCGGCGCCGTAATGAAGGGCAACAAAGTTACGGGGGTCGTCGTGGCTACGCCGCTGGGCCGCGGTGTCGTGTTGGCGGACGTGGTCATCGACAGCACCGGCAACGCCGATATCGCCGCTGCAGCCGGAGCGGGCACGCACTACAGCATCTCCGCATTGGGTGATCTCTCGGTCCAGGTCGCCGGTTATCCAGATCGCAGCCTGGGGCAGCATCACAACAACACCGCCTACACCATGGTCAGCGATTGCGACGTATTCGACCGCTGGCACCTCTTGCTCTCAGCCAGGAAGGCAGGTGCTGGAGGAGGGACGCCCTACGACATGGGACAACTGATCGACACACGAGACCGCAGACGCGTCGTCGGCGACTACATCCTCACTACCGAAGACATCCTCGCCCAACGCACTTTCCCGGACACCCTCTCTCACCACAGCAGCAACTTCGACGCGGGCGCCCTGCCCGACGCCGAGATGTTTCTCGTCAAGGACATGAAGGGCCCGGTTTACACCTGCGATATGCCCTATCGCTGCCTGACGCCCCGGGGTGTGGAAGGCCTGCTAGTCGTTGGCTTGGGTGCGAGCACCCACCGCGACGCCATGACCCTAACCCGCATGCAGCCTGACCTGCAAAACCAAGGCTACGCCGCAGGAATGGCGGCCGCAATGGCGGCTGTGAAGACTCGGGGCCTGGTGCGAGAGATCGACGTCAAGGAGCTGCAAATGGCATTGGTGGAGAACGGCTGCCTGGAAGAACGTGTTCTCACTGATCGTGACTCCTTTCCGATGAGCGAAGAAGCGGTACGCGAGGCGGTGCAAACGCTGCAATCCCTCACCATCGACGTCCACCAGAAGAGAGAATACGACGACACGCTACCCGCCTTGGCGGTGGTGATGGGGACCCCGGAGCAGTCCACCCCGCTCCTCAGAGAGGCCTACCGCACGGCCGTCAAGCCAGAGACCAAAACCAACTTCGCCCGCATCCTGGCCGTTCTAGGCGACGCGACCGGTAAGGAGACGTTGCTGAAAGCTGTGAATGACGCCAAGCATTGGGGAGAGGGCTGGGACTTCAGCAGTCAGCGCGAGCACGCGAACTCCTTCGGCGAGGTGGATCGCCTGGTCATCGCCTTGGGCTTCCTGCGGACACCCGAGGTACGTCCGCCGCTGATTCGCAAGCTTGAAGCCCTGACCGCTGGGAGCCCTCTTTCCCATTACAAAGCGGTGTGTCTGGCGCTGCGGCTGAACAAAGGCAAGTCGCTGGCGCAGGCGTTGGCCCGCCTGCTGAATAAGAAAGGAGTCAAAGGGCACGTGCAGCCCCTGGACTACTACGCGGCAAGCGGAGCCGAGTGCAAGTGGCAAGAGCGGTACCGAGTCAACGCCCAAGGCGGCGACCTTCTCAACAGCAAATTCAAGGAGGTTCTGGTGGCCGCCCTCCTCTTCGAATGTGGAGACCACAACGGCCAAGCGCGAGAGATCCTGGAAGCCTACACGACCGACGTCAACGGCCACTTCGCCGCCTACGCGTACCAGGTGCTGACCCAGGGCACGGCGATGAGAAGTCAGTAGCCGATGGATGGCTAACTGAGGGCACGAGAATTGAGTAAGAGCCCCGGAGGAGACTAGGCTGTTGCAGAATTGACAAACAAGAAATGTCGAACAAGACGCTGCACGGTATTGCCGCTAGACGCGCCAAACTTTGAGTGCAAGCGTTCGGATGAAAACAATGCATATGAGTAGATATTGGCTGACTACAGTAGTGTCAGTTTTGACGGGCGTCCTTGCCACGGCTGCGAGGGCGGATACGCTCCATTGGAACGTCCGGTTGAAATTCGGTACGTCCGTGGAAGCGATCCGACAGGCAGTCTTCGAAGCAAAGACTCACTTCAGTAAGGCACCCAATGATGTGGTGGTTTTGGAATTGGACGAAGGTTCGTTCTATCTGGAGGACAAGAGCGGCAGCAAGGGAACGATCGATCTGAGCGGGGTTCGACCGGGGCCGAACGGTCGCCTCGTCTTTCAAGGGAAAGGGATCGACAAAACAATCCTGGTTTTCAGCGATAACAAGCATGCCATTTACGGACGGGAGGTCTATCGCGTGACCATGGCCGACATGCATATGACACGCAAGAAAAACACCGTCATCCGATGCCCGGTCCAGAAGAGCAAGGATTGGCGTTTTTACAGGACGGAGACAAAGCCGAACAAAGCGGATCTAGGCGACGGCGAATAAACGCGCCTGATCCTAAACGGTGGCCAGGCGAAATAGAGAAAACTATGCAAAGACAACCACTACGCACAGCTTTGTTTATTGTCGTGGCACTTGCGGGCTCCTTGGCGACGTCGTTCGCGAAGGAACGCCCCAACGTCATCCTGATCATGACCGATGACCAGGGTTACGGCGATCTTGCCTGTTTGGGGAATCCTTGGATCGACTCTCCCAACATCGATCGCCTCCACGCGGAGAGTATTCGTTTGACGGACTTCCACGTCTCGCCTATGTGTTCCCCTACGCGCGCGGCACTGCTGACGGGCAGGCATTGCCGCCATGTCGGCGTGCGGCAGACGAACAATTGCACCAACCTCATCGCGCGCGCTCATGCGACGATGGCCGACGTCTTCGCCATGAATGGCTACCGGACAGGCATGTTCGGCAAGTGGCACCTAGGCGAGACCTACCCCTATCGGCCTCATGACCGAGGATTTCACGAAGCGGTCTATCATGGGAACGGCGCGATCGGCACGACCGGCGACGTCTGGGGAAACGACTACTTCGACGACACCTATCATCACAACGGCCAGCCGAAGAAATACTCCGGCTATTGCACGGACGTCTGGTTCGCCGAGGCGTCTCGCTTCATCCGCGAGAGCCACGAGCACGGCAATCCGTTCTTCTGCTACTTGGCGCCCAATGTCGTCCACGGCCCGATGCTGGTGGCGGACGAGTATTTCTTGCGTTACCGGGACGTCGAGGGCGTCTTCTCTCGCAATGCAGCCAAGATGTACGGCATGGTCGCCAATCTCGACGAGAACATGGGCCGGCTCATGCTCCTGTTGGAATCCGAGTCACTCGCTCGCGACACAATTCTGATCTTCATGACCGACAACGGAACAGCCGCCGGCGCCGCCTTAGACAAGCAAGGATTTGTTAGGGCCGGCTACAACGCCGGGATGCGTGGCAAGAAGACTTCGCCGTACGAAGGCGGCCATCGCGTTCCGTTCTTCGTGCGCTGGCCCGGCGGGCACTTGGACGGCGGACGAGATATCCCGGAGCTTGCCGCGCATCTTGACGTCCTGCCGACGCTTGTGGACCTTTGCGGGCTGGAATGCCCCAACGCAATGCAAACGGACGGTATCAGCCTGAAGCCCCTTCTTGAAGGGACCGCCGACAAATGGCCCGACCGCACGATCGTCGAATCCTTCACGAAAGTGGCGATGACCGAACGGTGGCGTCTGGTCCATGGCGGCGAACTCTACGACATCATCGCCGACCCCGGACAGCGGCAGGACGTTGCCGGGCAGTACCCCGATGTGGTCCGGCAACTCCAAGCCGCGTTGGCCGAAAACGAGAGCAACGAGGATACACGACAGCAGCGAATTGTCCTCGGGGCCGACCAGGCTCCCCACGTGTCGCTCACGATCGAACAGTGGCTGGATGGAGAAAGGAAATATCGCACGTTCCGCACCAACCTGATTCTTCAAGGCGAGCTGTTCGAAGGGGCCATTCCCGTTGAAATCGCCACCGCGGGCCGCTACCGGATCACGCTGCGCCGTTGGCCCGAGCAACTCAAGACGCCGATCTGCGGGGCGATCGACGGCGGCCGCGCACTGAAAGTCACGCGAGCCGGAGTCCGATTGGGAGCCTACCGCGAGACAACGGCTGTCGGCGAGGAAATGCTGTCCGTTTCATTCACCACCGAGCTTGCTGCAGGTGAGGCAGACCTCCGCGCTTGGTTCGTCACCGAATCGCAGCAGCGCTTGGGCGTCTATTTCGTCGACGTCCAGCGACTCCCTTGACGCAGTTCGGCGGAGAGGATCATACGAATGAGACACGTCCAAACATTCGCGGTTGCCGTCTTGGTTTTCACGCTTTCCCACGCGAAAGACAGCGACTAACTCAGGGGCGTACGTCTGGAACATCTACGACAAACCTGCCCAAGATTCGATCCGGCGAAGGTTCCTAAAATAGCCTTGCGTTTCCATGTGTTGGGCTCTGAAGCCATTGCTGCACTACTAATGCCCAAGATCGTCAACCCCTTCACAACAATCAGCGACCAAAGGGAGCGGACCACTGTAAACCGAGCGATAGCTCGAATTTGGTTGGTTCGCCGCGGCGGACCGCCCTGCGAGGCAGCCAGGTAGGGCCGGTTCCTTCCGCCCAACGGAGGCGGGGCGCGGCCGGTGGGAACCGACCCGACTCTCCCGACTGTCGAAGGGTAAAGCATGCGCTTTGAAGTGGATCTCAGCCCCCGAGTAGGTTCGTCTTTCCTGTCGAAAACATACGTCCATATTGACGTACGTCATTTGTGACGTACAATTTCGAGGTATCCAGGCTCACTCGGAGGTGTTTCAAAATGAAGGCAAATCCTGGCGGAAACCTCGATCCCCAGCAGATTTACGGACGCGACGCATTAATTGAATTGCTGTGGGATCGACTGGAAAGACAGAGCGTTGTTATCAATGCGGAGCGGCGAATTGGTAAGACACAGGTCCTGCTCAAGATGGTTGCCCAGCGTCGTAAAGGCTGGAAACCCATGTTCCGTGATCTGGAACAGGTCCACACCGCTCAGGAATTCGCTGAACTCGTCTACAACGACATCCAACAATTCTTGGGCACTACGAAAAAGGCAACCAACTTTATCAAGAAGTTCTTCGAGGACAACGAGACCGACTATGTGAACCTCAAAGGCCGCACCTGGAAGACACTACTGAAGTCAGCCGTTGAAGACCTAATGGAGACAGAACTCGAAGAGCGGCTCGTGTTCTTTTGGGACGAAGTGCCGTACATGCTGGAAAGTATCCGTAAGAACGATGGACCCGAGCTCGCCGCTGAAGTCCTGGACACAATTCGCAGCTTGCGAGTCGAGCAAGCGAAGTTTCGCGTGGTCTTCACTGGCTCAATCGGACTGCATCATGTCCTGGGAAAACTGTCTTTGGCCGGCATTCCCACATCCGCAAAGAACGACATGTACCACGTGACGGTTACACCGCTGGCCCCCGCCGACGCCGAGAAACTGGCGACAGATTTATTGCAGGGTGAGGCCATCAAGTGTGACGATCTTTCAGCGGCCGCATCCACGATCGCGGAAGAAGTGGATTACTTCCCATTCTACATTCACCACGTGGTGGCTGGCTTGAAAATCGAACAGCTCTCCGCCAGCGAAGAAAACATCAAAGACTTCGTGGCTCGGCAACTAGTTGACGCGTCTGATCCGTGGCAACTTGCTCACTATCGGACTCGACTGTCGACATACTATCCCGACAACGATGATGCTGACAACGTTGCGACTATCCTCGACGTTCTCGCACTGACAGGCGACGCGGCCGACTCGCTCTCGGTGGACGAAATCCTCGAAGCTGCAAACAATCGCGGAGCCACTGCGAAACACCGCAATGATCTGCTCCATCTGTTGCGAATGATGGACGCCGACCACTATCTGTCTCGCGAGACTGACGGACGCTATCGGTTTCGATTTGCACTCATTCGCCGCTGGTGGAAACTGGATCGAGGGCTATGAACGATACTGCATACGACAACGAAGGAACAGGGGCTGCAGCTGGTGGTTCGGCCAAAGAGCAGCTCCGTTTCACCGACGAACAGTTCATCTGGCGATTCTCCCCTAATCAAACCGATCCGGAACTGTTGGAAGCCATCTTTGTCGGTCGCGAACCGCTCCTGCGGAATGTGCTGGAGAAGATTGCGGACAGTGCGACCAGCGGCGCTACGCATCACGTGCTGTTATACGGACCTCGGGGAATAGGCAAGTCGCACTTCACATCGTTGTTGCATCACCGGTTGCTTCATAACCCGAAACTCAGCGACGCTGTGCATATTGCTCGCCTGAACGAAGATGAGACCACGACTTCGATAGTGCAGTTGCTGGTGCGGATTTATCGGTCGCTGTGCAAAGCGTATCCGGACGAGTATTCGGCGGAGTGGCTGGACGAGCTGCTGAACCAACCGATGGACGAAATTGCCGGAGTGCTTACTCGCCGGCTAGTCGCCCGCTTTGAAAAACGCACCCTGGTGATTCTGGTTGAGAACTTGAATCTGCTATTCGAGAACTTCGGCAAAGGCGGGCAGCACGAACTTCGTACGCTTCTGCAGGAACATCCTTTTGCTTGTTTGATCGCTACTAGTCAGCAGTTGTTCAAAGCCGTCACGGATCGCAGCGAACCGTTCTTCGGTTTCTTTCAACAGATCCCGCTCAAGCCATTATCGCTGCCGGATGCTCAGCAATTGCTGACGAAGATTGCGAGTGCCAAAGGGCAGGATGACCTGGCTGCATTTTTGAACACGCCGGACGGTCGGGGCCGTGTGCGGGCGATTCACGATCTGGCGGGTGGCAACCACCGCGTGTACATCGTGCTGAGCGGTTTTGTGACGCGGGAGTCGCTGGATCAATTGGTGGCACCGTTCCAGAAAATGGCCGACGATCTGACGCCGTACTATCAGGAACGGCTGCGTTGGATTTCTCCCCTGCAGCGGCAGATTGTCGAACTGTTGTGTCGCGAACACGGCACGCTGAATCCCAAAGAGATTGCTCGCCGCCTGTTGGTTGAACAGCGAACAGTCGGCAAGCAGGTTCGGATTCTGGCGGAGATCGGTTACCTGACGGCGACAAAGCGGGGGCGGGAGACGTTTTACGAACTCAGCGAACCTCTGATGCGATTGGCGTACGAAGTCAAAGAACAAAGTCTGCTAGAGATGCTGGTGGAGTTCCTTCGCATTTGGTACCGCCCAGAACAGATGCAGCAGTTGCGAACCGTCGGTCTCAGCCGGTCGACTCAGGCCTATGTGGACGCCGCCTGGGAACGATCTCAAACCCATCCCGACCCTCGGCTGAAGCTTCTAGAGGAGGAACTCGAAAGAGCGAAAGCGGAGAACCACAGTCGCGAACTGGCGACACTTCTGGAAGAGAAAGCGGCTGCATCGAATTCAGCGTTCGATTGGTTCGACGCGGGCTACCACTTCAGTTCCGTCAACGAGGACTACGCGCAGGCAATCGACTGTTACGACAAAGCGATCGAAATCGATCCGGCAGATGCCTACCCGTGGAGCTTCAAAGGAAACTCGCTGCGTGATCTTGGCCGGTATGACGAGGCTCTAACCTGCTACGACAAAGCGATCGAAATCGATCCGAAAGACGCCTACGCGTGGAGCAACAAAGGAAACTCGCTGCGTGAGGTTGGCCAGTACAAAGAGGCTCTGGCCTGCCACGACAAAGCGACCGAAAGCGATCCGGGCAGTGCCTTCGCGTGGAGCTTCAAGGGGAACTTGCTGCGCGAGGTTGGCCAGTACAAAGAGGCTCTGGCCTGCTACGACGAAGCGATCGAAAGCG
>CAZUAH010000263.1:0-3377 GCA_964617665.1 uncultured Pirellulaceae bacterium | reverse complement strand
GAGGTTGGCCAGTACAAAGAGGCTCTGGCCTGCTACGACGAAGCGATCGAAAGCGATCCGGACAATGCCTTCGCGTGGAGCTTCAAGGGGAGATTGCTGCGTGACCTTGGCCGGTACGAAGAGGCTCTGACCTGCTGCGAAAAGGCACTCGAAATCGATGCGGAGGACGCGAGCGCGTGGACCAGCAAAGGAGTGACGTTTCGTAACCTCGGGCGTTTCACGGAGGCCCTCAGCTGCTGTCGCAAGGCAATCGAACTGGATCCGGAAAGTAGCTACCCGCGATTCAACCGTAGCGAACCGTTGTTCGAAATGAATCGCTGGGAGGAGGGTTTTGACGCAATTCGCGACGCGCTCGCTCACCCCGGCAGCACACCGGATTACCTTGGGGACGTGCCTTCGATGTTCTCCGTGATTTTCCGGTCCAGCGAGGACGACACCTCACTTGAATCGCGAATTGGCAATCTTGTGGATCTCTACGCGCAAGCCGCCCAAGAGCGAGGTTTCCGTAGGCCGGATCAAGGAGTGCAGCGACGCCGCTCCGGCAAGAACAACGCTGTGGACGGGGCTGAACAGGACACCGCCGAAACAGCGCTTCGCTTGGTCCGGCCTACTGTGAATCCGCTGTCTCACCTGGCCGACGGCCTGGTCAAGTCGCTGGCGAAGATTGATGCCACACGTGTAACACCCACTGTTCTCGAAAGCTACGTCACCGCTGTCGAACATCGCGTAGCCGACATGCCCGAGTTCGAGATTTCACTGCGACTGTTCCGCTACGGCATCCGCTACCTCATCAGCGGTAGAGAATCCGAATTCGTCGAACTCATCCAACCCGAACGCCGCATCCTCCGGCAGGCTTTGGGACTCGACGGTGAAGAATAGCAGCTTCACGAATTTTCGAGGCCAACGCCTATTCCCACCAGCCGCGTCCCGTCTCCGATGGCCGGTAGGAACCGGCCCTACTCGCTGATCACCGGCGGCCGCCTTCCGGCACGAGGCGCCCCACCACGGGCGGGTGACATGATTATGTCATAGCGGACGAGTCTCATTCCTGCATAATCAGTGCGTTCCGAGCGGCAAGAGCCATTCAAAGGAAATGAGGAGAATCGAACGGTGATCATACGAAGCATTCGGATTAAGGCAGCGGGGTTGGCAATCTTCCTGATGTCGCTCTCGCTGACTCCTTTCTGCCTCGCCGTGAGTGCGGAAGGGGAGAAAAAGAGTCGGGCGGCGAAGTTGACCAAAGCAGAGATCACGGTCAAACGGCTCGCCAAAGGCATCGTCGTGGATCTCTCCCCGCTTGAAGGAGGTCCGCCAGTAAAGGTGCTGCATGATCCTGCCCAATACGACACCGTTAAAGCGGCGGGATTCCAAAGTGTCCGCATCTACGTTGTCGCAATGAGAGGTCCCGCTGTCTACAAGACCAGGATAGATGACGCGTTGGACCGGGGTCTTGCTGTCGTGATCTCTTTTTGGGGAAACGGGCAATGGATATCGAACCCAAAGGAAGGGATGCAAGATTTTGTCGAGTCTTGGGACAGATTTGCGAAGTACTATCAAGACTATCCCGAAGGCCTTGTTTTTGACCTCTGGAACGAACCAGCGGGGTTGCTCGTGAAGAACGGCAAGCCTCAAGGGATAAAGGACGGCGAAACGGTTATGGAGTACCACAACGCAGTTATCCCCATCATCAGAAAGACCAACCCGAGCCGCACCCTCGGAATCGGCGGTCCTGGCATGAACGGGTGTCGTGAACTTGAGCAGTACGTCACACCGAAATACCTGACGTATAAGCTGGAGGACGGCACTGGATTTGAGGACGACAGCAATATCATCGGCGTGTTCCACATGTATCATCCTCAGAAGTTCACGCATTGGATAATGGGTCTGGACAAATTCCCGGGATGGAAGGATGAAGTGAGGGAGCAGTTGTCATACCCGGTGGCATGGTCGAAGCGGTGGCGAAAGCCTGTTCTTCTAAGCGAATGGGGTGCCTGGGCGCCGCCCTGTCGGCCGGAGGAGGACTTCAAGAAATACCTGCAGTTCGTGGTCGACCAATGTGAGACAGACAATATCGGTTGGATGTATTACAGCTTCGGCTACAACAACCAATGGGCTTTCAATGTCTTCCATACCGAGGACGGCTGGGACCAGAACGCGCTCGACATCCTGACGGGAGTCAAGGCGCCTCCGGTCCCGCCTATGTCGCCACTCATCAACACGGAATTCGGCTGGTCAACCGCTAACTGGAGCAGCGAAGGATCCGCAAAGATATCCGTGGCCAGGAATGCAGGCCTGAGCGGTTCGTCGGCACTCAAGGTCGAAGCTACGAAATCGGATAGTGCCGAAGTCTACCAGGAAACTCCGAAGAGGGCGGGGAGTCCTCCGGGTAGGTACCTGATCTCCGTGAGAAAGGGAAGGCTCTACAAGATCTCCTTCCTGGCCAAGTCCGTCAGTGGCACGGGAACCGTTAAGGTGCGATTGGCCGACGTCTCCGGCTCAAGTGCCGGGTTCTGGACATCCACGCCGGTGGAAATCTCGAATGCAAAAAGGGAATACACCGTTGAGTACAGGCATACTGGCGAGGATGTGAGCGATGTCCGGTTGGCGTTCCTGTTTGGCGATCAAGACCAGACCATTCTGCTGGACCGAATAATGCTACGTGGCTACCGGCAATAGGCAGCAGCACTCGGAAAACGGACAGTCGGAAAGGTAACCATGGCAACCCAGAACCAAACTCTGACGAAGCAGCGGCGCGTCTGACATAGGAGATAATCCGTGCGTGATCCTTGCGAAGACAAGAAACCGCAGTGATGAGTTGAAGGGGAAATATCAATGAAAGTCCAGACAGTATTGTACGTGTTGCTTCTGATCACCACCGGAACGGTCTCCGGCGCAACGAAGCCGCAGGTAGAGTTCGCGAACGATGAGATCCTGCCTTGGACGCCGCCTGGTACGGCAAGATCAGCTTCACCAGTTCGCTGTACCTGGCGGCGCTCAAGGCGGGTGAGGCGATGGCTCGTGAAATGGGCGACGACGATTTCGCCAAGCGGTGTTCCGGCATCGCGGCCGCGGGAGCGCGGGCCATTCTGGAACTGCATAACGGCGAGTACTTCATTCAGGTCGAAGATCCGGCACACAAGGATAAGATCGGCGTGGGCCCCGGTTGCTACACCGACCAGGTGTTCGGTCGGACGTGGGCGCATTGGGTAAATGCAGGACGTCTGTTCGACCGCGACAAGCAACTGTCGGCGTTGCGTTCGCTTTGGAAGTACAACTTCGTGCCGGACGTCGGTCCCTTCCTCAACGCGTTCACACGTGGCCGATGGTCCGGCGGCCCAGATTCTCTTCACGATTGGGGATCATTTTGAGGGACTCCA
>CAZUAH010000262.1:0-18750 GCA_964617665.1 uncultured Pirellulaceae bacterium | reverse complement strand
CTGTATGTGGAGTCCCTCAAAATGATCCCCAATCGTGAAGAGAATCTGGGCCGCTGGATTTGCCCTGTTTCATCGGTGCTTCTCCTTTTGGTGAATAGAGGAAACTTCTGCTATTGGTTTGTCGTGATGCTATTGATTTCACTTCGGAGGATTCGCCTCCAGAATCACGTCAGCACTACGGAGTGTATCCTGCATTAGGCCAATGTCGATTTCGCGCGGAGAAACGCTGGCGGTGTGGGCCAGGTAAGCGGCCGCCCCGGCGGCTTGACCCATCTTGATATACTCTGGTTCCAGACGCAACGTGCAATAGCCCAGGTGTGTTGACGAGACGCACACGCTGACCAGCAATTGCTCCACCTTCTTGGGCAAGAGGATTCGATACGGGATTTGATATCCACGGATCACCCGGACTCGGATATTCCCCGGCGGAACGCTTTGATTCAGAATCCCGCGGTGGAAGTTCGTCACGTGATGGCTGTCGATCGGGTATCCCCCGCATCCGATACTGTCAGGTTTGACCGTATTCGTTGTCGCGTCGAGTTCCGTGAAGACATAATCGCCCATGATCCGCCGCGCCTCGCGAATGTAAAGCATGAACGGCAGATGATCCGTATCCTGAAACTCGTCCTTCGAGAGTCCCCATCGCAGAGAGTCCTTGCGAAGCACCTCGGGGACCGACGGATCATACTGCAGAAAGTAGAACCACCCCATTGTCAGCCGTTTGTACTCGTCGTAAATCTCCTGCCGACGCTCCCACGAACCTTCCGGGTAGTCGGCGTTTATCTCCGCCCAATCCGTTGAGACCCAGCAATGCCACTGGGCGTTGCCGTCGCTCTTGCCTAGGATTTGCTCACGAGCATAGAGACAATCTGGGATGAACTGTTTGATCTGCTTCTCGTTGACGTACTCTGCCAGTAACTCGAACTCTTTCGGGTCATATCCAGCCGGTTTCTGGATGGCCACGCGATTGTCTTCTTCCGACGTGACAGAAAGGCGGAAGCAATACGCCTGTAGCAGCTTGTCCGCCTTTTCCAGCCCATGGGGTTCGCCGAAGTCGCTTTTCGCTTCGCGGCCGATGCGATAGGGTGCACCGGCCATGGCGGCCAGATCGCCTTCGTAGGTCGCGTCGACGAATACCTTGCCGGCTAGCCGCTGAGCCTTTCCCGTCGGGCCACGGATCCCGATCGCCCGCAGCTTCGAGCCAGACTTCTCCACCGAAACAAGCCGCGTGTGCTCAAGCACATCGACATGTTTCGTCTCGTCTAGCATCCGCCGCCAGATGACCTGAGCCATATGCGGCTCGAAGTCGTAATGCGAAACTCGTTTGACGCCCAACTTGTCGTAGTGTTTCGCGGCTCGCTGAAAGAACTCGCGGCACAGCCCACCGGTCGTTTTCGCGTCGCCCAAGTCGGTCCGCGTTAGCCCAGCGGCCATCAACCCGCCGATGTGCCGGTAAGACTCGACGACGATAACCCGCGACCCCAGCCGCCCTGCCTGAACGGCCGCTGCCAAGCCACTCGGCGAGCCGCCATAAATAACAACATCGTAAGCTTGATCTGCCGCTCTCGACGCCGACACCGCCACCAGTACGATGCCGAGTGCCAAGAAAACCTGCCGTCCAGTCATTTTTCGGTACTCCTTGACGTGGTTTCGCTTCCAAAGCAGACCAATGTTCCCTTTTCGGTGGCAATGAACAGTTGGTTGTTTGCAGCAATCATGCCGTCGAAGACAGGCAGTGCGTCGAGGTGATACTCACAGAGCTTCTTGCCGTCCTGTTTCGAGATCGCAAGCAGCGTCGCGCCGCCTTCGCCCTTCCATAGAGCAGCCTGCTCGGCCAGATCGGCTTCATTCTCGGTGACCTCGTTCTTTGCATCGCGAAAGGACAAAACGCCTTCATCATTGACATCGTCTGGACCGGCGACGAAAAGCGCGTTCTTGGTCGCCACCATGGCCCTCACAAGCGGCGACATGTCCCGATTCTCCCACTTGCATGCATACGAATTCAAGTGTGCCGGCCGGGGCCCACTGGGCAATCCGAGCTGCCGATCAATCTTCATCTTCGGGAAGTTCTCCAATTGAGCCGCTTTGAAGGCGTCGTAGGCGTATATGTCCCGCGTTTGATGGACGTCCTTGTCCACGGCGAAGAGACGGTATTCAAGCGAAGTGGTCCACCTGTAGTATTCAGGGTGCCGGCCGAAACCGAATACGGTTGCGTCATCGACAACCAGCAACCGTCCCGACGGGTTGTAACGCCCTGCATTCAAGTGCCCGATCCAGCCGCCGGGAAAGGTCCTGGCATAGGTCCAATAGGATCGATGGAACCAGGCGTCATCCAGAAAGCCGGTGGGCGAGAACAGATGGGCCGGCTCCGTCTTTTCGGCGATGTGGGTGATGCGGCGTCGATTTCCTTCCATGTCGAAGGGCAGCGAACGCATATAGATGTTCTTGCCGTCACGGGAGAGCACATCCGGCAACGTGGTCGTCATGTCCAACCAGGAATCGTATTTCGTGATACTCCCGCCGAGTAGCGGATCGGTCTGGTCCATGACGGTTTCGGAGATCTTTTGCCCGGTCAGCGGATCCAGACGCAGGTACCGAAGCCCGCCGTCCAGGAACATGTTCCGGCCAGCCACGCAATGCACCTCGCCGTTCTCGATCAGAACGCTTCCGCTGACGGGCCATGCCGATTCGAGCCGGCCGTGCACCATGATCAGCGATTCATGGGGAAACGCGCGGTATCGCCAGACCAATGCACCGTCCTGGGCACGTAGGCAGTAGATCCATCCGTCACGGGACCCGAAGAGAACAAGCCCTCTGTAAATCGTCGGCGGCGAATCAACTCGACTGCCGACGGTGTAGCTCCAAACCGGTGCGCCATCGCTGGTGGCCAAGGCAGGGATCGTGGGTTCTTCCTTTGCGCTGATCAAAACCTGCCCTTCGGCCACGACCGGCTGCGAAAGCGGTCCGCCCAAAGGAACTTGCCATCGTTTCGTCAACGTCGTGGCAACCGATGTCTTTGTCGAACCGCTCCTGCCCGGGTTCTGACGAAGAGTCGGCCAATCGTCAGCGGACGGGGAGCCGACGTCGACTGTCGGGGTATGCCCGTAGGCCTCCCCTTTCTCCAGCCGCATGTTCTCCGGTATCGCAGCGCCCTGCCGGCCCTTGGAAGTCAACGCCGAGAAGCCGTTGAGTTTGGCCTCAAAATAGCACGCGCAGGCATGGGGTGGTGCATAGAGCAGGCCGTTACAGGGCATAATGCCGTAAATGCATCCGCCGCGAACCCAGTGATTTGCCTTCCACTTTTCTCGTTCGAGGTCAACGAATTCGACACCCATGCGGGCCGGCAAGATATAGTTGCACGTGGCCTTCGAAAAATGGCATCGGTGATGCGACAGCCACACGGCATCAAGATCGGGCAGGAAACTTCGTTTGATCTCCCCTGTCAGCAGATCATGCCCTTCGAATCGCCCCGAGTTTTTCGCGCCGGCCGTATCGCCGTACCACACCAGACCGTCGATCACGAACAGGTCTTTCGGCGACACGTAGCCCGATCGCGGTTGGGGCGCCGACCACAGCAGGTTTCCGCTATCGCTGGAGACGGCATACACCGCTTTGTTCAGCGCGACGACCACCGCTTTCTCCTGTAGAATTAGCCGAGGCGGATTTTTCGTCAGCCAGTTGGCTCGACTCCGCTCCGGAAGGGCCTCGGATGACCATAGTGTCATGCCGGTTTCATGATCGAGAGCGATGACTTTGGTCCCGTCAAAGAAGACAACCATGTCTGCGTTAACGGCCAGTGTCAGAGTGCTCACACTATGTTGCTTTTCCCACATCACCGTACCAGTGCTGGGATCTGCGGCCGTGAGGAACGTACCCGAATCATCGCCTCTCACCAAGAAAAGGCGACCTTCCGAAAGAACGATCTCGCGCGTGGTTTCTGTTCCGTGGCAAACGCGCAGCGTACTTCCGGTCTTCGCATCCAACACGGAGACGGGCTGATCGATCCCCATAGTCACATAGACATGCTCGTTGTCCACAACCAAGCGACGTGGCATGGAGGCCGGACCGTTTTTGAGGGGATGGAGATGGTTGAACCAGTCGTCAATCGACCGTTGCCACAACAGCAATCCGTTGAAGGCGTCCCGTGCGGTAAGCTTCCATTCGGGCGGGTGCAGCATGGAGACTATGGGACCTTCGTCACAGATGAAGAACAGTCTGCCGCCCGACGAGACCAGTGCATTCATGCTGGCCATATGTTCGTGATGCCGCGCCCATTCCGGATCGCTCACCCATTGCAGTTGCCTGGGTGGCTTGACGAGATCATCCTCCGCGACCGGATTCCCTGATGGGTTGTGAAGATAGTGTGTCCATTCGTCCATCTCAGCAGGGACCGGCTTCGTGAACTTCACGAAGCCATCCCCGATACGGGATGCGGGATACAGGATACGGGATATGAGATCCCCGTTCTTCTCGTGGATAATGGCAACACCCCGTGGCGCGAGCACCCTCTCAATCTCCACATCTCGCATCCCGTGTCTCGCATCGCGCATCACGATGAGATTGACCAGATTGTCGGCATAGGGCAGCCGGTCGCCCTCCAGGCGATCGACAGAGACACGGCCGTACCATGCCTTGCTCCGCACAAATGCCCGCATGGCAGCGACTTCCTTGACATCGCGGCTAAGCACGTGAACTACAAAGGCATCACGGGCACTCAGCGCAGTCACCAGCTCACGATCGGCACCAATTGAGACGACAAGCCCTCCGGCCAAGTTGGCGTCGGCAATCCTCTCGTTTGCCGTCATGGCGAGAACTGTGTTCTGCGAAACGAAAGTGAGAAGCAATACATGAACGCGAATGAGTCGTGGTAGCTTCATGAGTGCACCGAGTTCAGTCTTCCTGAGTTGAAAATGCCTCGTTTGCCAGCTTCCGTTCTTGATGATCGTCAATTGTTTACAAGTAGCACATTGTAACAATGATCGGATACAATTGTGGCAAAGCAACGGATTCATTCAACTGGCGATCGACAGAAGGGTACGGTATCTATGGTTTGTCAATGTCAGCGACTCGTGGTTCTGGTGACGATCGCGTCCGCAACAGTAATGCTGTGTGCCCGCAAATCGGGTGCGGACGAGTCTTGGCCGGTGTATCGGGGTAACAACACAGGATGTGGCCACTCGTCACAAGGACTCACACCGCCGTTGCATCTTCAGTGGACGTACGTGTCCCGCCATCGTCCGCGGGCTGCTTGGCCGGAGCCCGGCAAGGAAGTCCACCGAATGACCTTCGATCACGCCTACCAGGTGGTCGCGGCGGACGGGCGGATGTACTACGGATCGTCGGCAGATCATAAGGTCTACGCCGTCGATCTGGACAGCGGCCAAGAGGTCTGGAGCTTCTATACGGAAGGCCCGGTCCGGTTCGCACCTTGCGTATCGGGTGGGCGCGTTTATGCGGCCAGTGACGACGGCTGTTTGTACTGCCTGAACAGCCGCGACGGCAGGCTCATTTGGCATTTCCGCGGCGGTCCGCGGGACGAGCGGATGATTGGAAACGGGCAGATGATCTCGCGTTGGCCGGGGCGGTCGGGTGTACTGGTCGATGGGAGAATCGCGTATTTCACGGCGGGAATGTGGGGGCCGGACGGCGTCTCCATCTACGCGCTCGACGCGGACGACGGGTCGGTGATATGGAAGAACAATACGTCGAACCAGCAGTACATGCTTATGCCTCATAACAACTTCGAGGGCATCACGGGCGTGTCGCCACAAGGCTATCTTGCACTGGCCGATGGCGTCCTGCTGGTGCCGACCGGTCGCGCGATGCCGGCCAGATTCGACACGGCCACGGGGGAACTGCTTCCGTGGAAGATCGCCTGGGGCAAGCACCACCGCCCCGGCTCGGCGTGGACGATGACGACGAAGGGTGTCTTCTTCAGCGCTTGCCGGAGGGGAACGGGACTGCCAGTCTCGTCGCTGGGGCCAGATAGCCTCCTGCGGCCCGAGGGGCTGATGGGGTGGAACGTCCGCACGGGCAAACCCATGTTTTCGCTTGCTGACGTGTACAGGGCAGCGTTCTCGAACGAGACACTCTATCTGACGGCAGGCACATATTCGGGCAAACAGAGTTCCGTCTTGGCTGTCGATTACAAACAGATATCGAAAGAAGTCAACCTGTCCCCACCGCACGCAGACGGTCACGACGGCGCGGGTTTCGCCGCACAGAAAGTCAGGGACAAGGCGAAATGGCAAACGTCAACCGGGCGGATCACCGAATTGATTGTGGCCGGGAAAACGTTGGTCGCGGGAGGGTCGGATACCGTGATCCTGCTCGACGCCGATTCGGGCGAAGAACGCTGGAAAGCAAAGGTCGAAGGTCAGGCCCGCGGGCTGGCCGTGGCCTCCGGGCGGTTGCTGGTTAGTACTTCGACGGGACGGATTTACTGTTTTGGTCGGGAGAAGGTCGACGAACCGCCGATCGTAGAGGCCCCCGTCGACGATAAAGAAGTGTCCTCACAGGCAGAAGCAGCCAAGGAGATCATCGAACGATGTGGAATTCGTAGCGGGTACTGTCTGGTTCTCGGCTTGCACGACGCACTGCTTCCTGCCGGTCTAGCTACGGAGTCGGACCTGTACGTCATTGTCCTGGAGCAGGACGAAAGGAAGATCGCCCAGGCCCGCCGCCTTTATGATCGTCTGGGGCTCTACGGCGTGCGGATCGCCGTACATCGAGGCAATCCGAAGCAACTACCTTACGCCCCGTACTTTGCCAACTTGATCGTCGTACCCGATCCGTCGTCGTGTGACCCCGCGAGTGTGTATCGTTGTCTCAGGCCATGCGGTGGCGTCCTGACGATCCAGGGTGCTGATACGGGAGCCGCACGGAAATGGTTGATCGCTGCGGGGGCGGCGGAGAACAGAATCACCGTGGACGGCCGATTCGTCCGTGCGACAAGGGGCCCTCTTCCGGGCGCCGGCAGTTGGAGTCACCCGTTTGCCAACTCCGGGCGGACATCCGCCAGCCGCGACACACACGTCCGCTTGCCGCTGAAGACACTTTGGTTCGGCGGCCCGGGGCCGGCTCGCATGGTCGACCGGCACAGATTCCCGCCGATACCGGTCTATGCCAACGGACGGCTGTTCGTGCCGGCACAGGATCACGTTATCGCTGTGGACGCCTACAACGGTCGGGAGATGTGGTCGCGCGAGTTGAAAGGCGTGGGCCGCTTTCCAGGAAATGACCGCGGCCCAAGTGTCGTGGCTGACGACAATTGCGTGTACGCGCCTCACGGTACAACCTGCCTGCAACTAGACGGCGACACGGGTAAGATCTTGCAGACGTACAATCCGCCCGCGGGCATCGAACTTGGCTCAAGATCGGAACCTCTGCCAAAGAGCAAAAGGGCGACAAGAGGTAGGGGCGGGTTGGTCTTCAACCAGGTCGAATGGAACTACCTGTCCGTGACGGACAAAGCTATCCTGGGCACGATCGGCGAGGCGTACGTCAGGAGGTCACTAGCCAACTGGCCACTGTCGACACCGAAGGGAAGATACCTGTTTGCCGTCGACAAGAGAACGGGCAAAGAGCTGTGGGTCCACAAGTCGCAGTACGCGATCGCGCCGAAGGCAATCGTCGCCGATGAAGAACGCGTCTATGTCATGGACCAAGAGAACGACATCGGAGGCATCGGGAAAACGATCCTGAAAGCCATCGACATGAACACGGGCAAGGCCGTGTGGTCGAAGCCGATCCAAGACCGCTGGGAACTGCTGCTGTCGGACAACAGCCTCGTCGCGGCCGGGACAGGCTATACCGTCTACGACGCCGCAACCGGTCAGGAACGGTGGTCCAAGACAGTGCCACCAAGTCTGTACGACACCTACGGCCCCGGCATCGACCACTATCAATGGGCGATAGCGCTCCGCGACTTTCCCGTTGTGCCGCCCATTATCGTGGATGGAACGATCGTGGCTCCGCCGCGCGCATTCGACCTGGAGACCGGCGAAGAACTGCACCGCACCGGTCCGTTGAGCGGCGAGACGATCCTACCGTTCGGCGTGGGCAACGGCGGCTGCGGTACCTACTCGGCTTGTCCAGCGGCGATGTTCATGCGGTCCGGAAGCCTCGGTATCTACGACATGGCCACGGATACTGGGATGCACTGGCTTGGCCAGACGCGACCGGGCTGCTGGATCAACACGCTGCCGGCTGGCGGAATCGTGCTTATGCCCGAGGCTTCCAGCAGTTGCACCTGCGCGTACAGCTTCCAGACGTCGCTGGCCCTGATCGCCGACGATCGCAACGAGCATTGGGGTGCCTATACTTGCGAGCCGCCGAAACGAGGATCGCAACTGAAAACGGTATCGTTCAACTTCGGTGGTGTCGGAGACAAGCGAGACAAAGACGGCAAACTCTGGCTGGGCTTCCCGCGACCGTTTTCGCCGCAGAACCTCAGGGTGCCGCTGACCACGTGTAAAGCTGCGGATTACTATCGCGAGAATGCCGACGAGATCGCGATCGAGGGCACCGAGCGACCGTGGCTGTACAGTTGCGGCGTGGAGGGACTGGCGTCGGCAACGCTTGACTTGGACTTGGCGCGGCCAGCCGTCGCACTCAAGGCAAACGAAGCTCCGCGGATCGACGGCAGGCTGGATGACGCGTGTTGGGATGGCGCCGAGGAACTCCGGCTGGTGGACGATTCGCGGCGAGTCTCATCGGAACGCGCATGGCTGCGTTACGATGCGAAGAATCTCTACATCGGCTTTGTGCGAATGGCGCCGCTGACGGACGGCCAACCGCTTCCCTGGACGATGAATACGCAAGGTGAAAACGCGCCTGCGTGGCGGGATGATAGTCTGAAAGTCCGCTTCCAGAAAGGCGTGGACCAATACGAGTACATCTTCCTTTCGGCCTCCGGTGCGAGGGTTACTGGCAAGAGCGACCTTCGATGGATTATGAGGGGGACCGAGAAGGAACTCGACTGGAAGACGGCGACTCATGTCACGGACGCGGCCTGGTCCGCCGAGATCGCCGTTCCGTTTGACGGCCCGGCCGAAGGACAGGAGATCTTCCTTGAGAGCTTCAATAGGACAGGCGTTGGGCCGGAGAGGACCTTCTACAAATTCCGTTCGTGGCGGCGATGGTTCGTGAGCGGCGGCGAGGCGGATCTCGTATTCGAGCGGCCGGCACCGCCAAGTGAAAGGACCTTCACCGTCCGTTTGCACTTCGCCGAAATGGAGGGCGAGAGAACGGGCGAGCGGGTATTCGACGTCAACATCCAGGGCAAAACGGTCATCGAGGGTCTGGATGTCGCCACCGAGGCAGGCGGTTGTCGGAAGGCACTGACTAGAGAAATCAAAGGCATCCGGGCGGTCGACACAATCTCCCTGGGCCTCGCCCCGTCCACAGACAGCAAACGCCCAGCCATCCTGAGCGCCGTCGAGATCGAACAAGAGGATTAGATGCAAGCGACCGCGCCCGTTGGTCGTACTGAACGAATCGAACAACTGTGCACTTCCAGCAAAAGGAGAAAGCTATGCGGCGACGTGAGTTCTTATGGCACTCTGGCCAATTCATGATTGCTGGGGCTCTTGCCAACGTTTTTGGCGATCGCCGACGCGGCTGGGCGGCGGAAGCGAAAACCGTCAAGTCGTCGCGCAGGCCAGCCTCCGGTCCGTTGCGTGTTCACCCGAGCAACCCGCGATACTTCGCCGACGGCAACGGGAAGGCAGTCTACCTGACCGGGACACACACGTGGTCGAATCTGTCGGATATGGGATCGGCTGACCCTCCAACGAAATTCGACTTCGACTCGTATCTCGATTTCCTCGAACGCCTGAATCACAACTTCATCCGCATGTGGACTTGGGAATCGACTCGCTGGCAACCGGGACACTGGCGGCCGGGCGCAACGCACATGGTGGCACCCCACCCGTTTGCGCGAACCGGCCCTGGCAACGCTGCCGACGGCAAACCGAAATTCGATCTGACCAAATACGATCGCGATTATTTCGATCGCCTGCGGCGGCGCGTGACGGCCGCAGGCCAGCGAGGCATCTACGTATCGGTGATGCTGTTCGAGGGTTGGGGAGTACAGTTCGCCAAACAGGCGTGGGAGACTCATCCGTTTCATCCGGCGAACAACATCAACGGAATCGATGGGGATGCGAACGGCGATGGAAAGGGCCTTGAGACTCACGCGTTGACCAACCGGAAAGTCACAGCCCTGCAGGAAGCTTACGTTCGTAAAGTCGTCGACACGGTCGAAGATCTAGACAACGTGCTGTACGAGATCTCCAACGAAAACCATACAGGGTCGACTCCGTGGCAGTACCACATAATCGACTACATTCACCGCTACGAACGCGACAAGCCGAAGCAACATCCCGTGGGCATGACGTTTCAGTACAAAGGCGGGAAGAATCGCACTTTGTTTGACAGTCCGGCCGAGTGGATTTCGCCCAATCCCGAAGGCGGCTATCGCGACAATCCGCCCGCGGCCGACGGCAGCAAGGTCATCCTCACCGACACGGACCATCTATGGGGCATCGGCGGCAATCAGGCTTGGGTTTGGAAGAGTTTTCTTCGAGGACTCAACCCGTTGTTCATGGATCCGTACGACGGCACCGTGATCGGCAACCGGTTCGATCCGAAGTGGGACCCGATCCGCAAGAGCCTTGGTTACACGCGCCGCTTTGCCGAACGGATGAATCTAGCTGCGATGACGCCGATGAACAAATTGGCGTCGAGTGGCTATTGCCTGGCAAATGCTTCTGCGGACGAAGGCGAATACCTGGTCTATGCACTCGATGGCGGCAAAGTCACCGTCGATCTGTCGGCGACGCCGGGGAAGCTAGTGGCCGAGTGGTTCAATCCAACTAAGGGAAATGCAATGGATGCCGATCCGGTCGACGGAGGCGCCACCAGGACACTTGATGCTCCGTTCACCGGCGACGCGGTTTTGTGGCTGAAAAAGGCGTGATTCCTCCCGTCGCCTCAGTTGCCGCACCAGGTTTCCCATTGCCGATCAATCCATTCGGCGTCGAGTTCGGCATCGGTCACCAGGTAGCGATATGCTGCTTTGAAAGGGTGATCGCGATCGATCGTGAAGGTTCCGTCAACACATGGCGAGAAACAGAAGTAGGGCTTGGTTGGATGTAGCCGTGCGGCCTGTGGCGCCCGATAGTTATCGGAGTGGCATAACACGGTAACGCTGACAGGTTTGCTGTTGATGTTCCCCCACAGCGCCACCCACTTCGCGTGCTGGTGATTCCCTTCAACTCGGTTCGAGCCGTGATCGTTCAGGAATCCACTCGGCTCGCGAGTCGGGCCAAGCTGCTTCCGCGCGCCACCGTCTTTGGCGGTCAGCCATCGCGATAATCCTCGCAAAGCATGGCCGCCATAGTGGTGCTTGTTGACGGTCAACGGCTTGTCCGTAACTGCCGTCTGAGCGGTCTCCAAGTCGAAGACATAGTACGTTCCGTCGGTGGGGTACACCGTGATCTTCCACCGTTCCCGCAAGACATCGACGGGCGGTGTTGTCTCCGCGCGGTGAATCAAGTCGACTTCAAAGCCGGCTGAGTCACTATGCTGGAATGTGCGAACCACTCGCTCGTGAAGCACTCGCCCTTGGCCTCCCGCGAGATTCCAGAAATCAACGGACTGGCCGTCGTATGTTGTCTTCACCCACGCCGAAAAGACCCCGTGTTGATGTGGGTGGTCTGGCGGGAACATTTCGGTAACGGTTCGGCCTTGCGGAGAACTAACCGGATGCAGACAGCCACTACGCTCATAGACCGAATCAATCCCGGGAGGAGCTGGCGGCGATGTCTTGTTGTACGTGACAACGGTTTTGTCGTCGTGTTTCACCGTAATCGTCGAATCCGTCTCGACGACCTTCACCGACTGAGCCGTCGCTGTGTCCGTCAGGCAGGTAACCACGAGCCACACAATCAAGGGCAACTTGATACAAAGCGATCGGCCTGCGTAGAATGCCACACGTGCTGAAGACCCACTGAAGAACTGCATCGCAAAGCTCCGGAATAAATGTAAGGGTGCGGCGAACACTCGCGAATCGAATACGATCACGATTCACCGTTTGCGGCATCATAATCACAATTGTGCAGCGTGTCTGCAAGACTGCGTGTCGCACCTAGCTTTCCAGACGCCTTGAATTTGCGTAACTCAAGAGTCGTGGGTGTCGGCCTTAAGAGTCCTTCATCATTCGCAACTGCAGTTTTGGAGAAACGGCATAGGCCGTTGGTAAAATGATCTTAACGCAAAGAGGCTCTTCCATCATGCTGCTGTTTCCACACGAACGGCACAATGGGAGAGCCAAGGATGGCAAAACAGCTTTATCGTTGGAGAAGTCCTGATCAGTGGTCGGAGTGGACTGAATGGCTAGCCGCCGGCTTGCATGCACGCAATCGCTGGAGACTGACGGTGCTCAAGACCGGCGTGTGCGCACTTTAGCTGTTTGTATGGAGGACCGCATGAACACCACCACGCGAAGGCAGTTCATACAGCAGACCTCCCGAATGGCGCTCGGATTTGCCGCCGAAGCACCGGTGGTGGTCCATGCATCTGCCCTCGGCGGAGAAGGGCCCGCACCGAGCGAGCGGATCAACGTGGCTTGTATCGGCGTGGGTGGCCAAGGCGCTCCGGTTGATATGAAGGCTTACCTCAGCCTGCCCGATGCTCGGGTGGCGGCGGTGTGCGATATCGACGCGAAGCGTCTGGCCGCGGCCAAACAGACAGTCGACCAAACGTACGGCGACCGGGACTGTTCGGCGATCCGCGATTTTCGTGAGATTCTGGCCCGGCCCGACATCGACGCCGTGCACATCGCCACGCCCGATCACTGGCATGTGCCGATGGCGGTCGCCGCGTGCAAGCAGGGCAAGGACGTGTACTGCCAGAAACCGCTGTCGCTCACGGTGAGCGAGGCGCGCAGAGCCGTCGAGGTGGCCCGGCGCTACGAACGAGTCTTCCAGATGGGCACACAGAACCGCTCGAATGCCAGCGCCCGCCGGGCCTGCGAACTGGTTCGCAACGGACGGCTTGGCGAGTTGAAATACATCGAAGTCGGCACGTGGCATATCTCGCATCCGTGTTCGCTGCCAGGCGAGCCCGTTCCATCACACGTCGACTGGGAGATGTTTCTCGGCCCGGCCCCCTGGCGGCCATTCCACCACCAGATTCAAAGGCCCAAGGGCTGGATCCGATTCTTCGATTACAGCGGCGGTGGCGTGACCGACTGCGGCGCCCACTTCTACGATCTGGTGCAATGGGCCCTGGGTACTGAAGACACCGGCCCGGTCGAGATTACCCCGTTGGATCCCCGCAAGAACGGCGGACGGTTTGTATGCTACCGATACGCCAACGGCGCAACGGTATACCGCACCAACGGGAATCACATGCGACTGGTCGGATCGGAAGGCACGATCGACTTGGACGTCTGCGCCTGGGCGGCCATCAAAAAGGCCGAACCAGCGAGACTTGCCCGGGAAACGATCTTGCCCGAGGAAGTACACCTGGGGGAAAGCACTCATCACTACGCCAATTTCATCCACTGCGTCCGTACTCGAAAGAAACCGGCGGCCGACGTCGAACTCGGCTGTCGAGCCGCGACCATCTGCCACATCGGCAACATCGCCGAATGGCTTGGGCGTCCGCTCCGGTGGAATCCGCAACAAGAGGAATTCGTCAACGATCCGGAGGCCAACCTCTGGCTAGATCGCGCCAAACGGGAACCGTGGAGCGTTTGAGCGTGAGTACCAGCAAAGAGTCAGAGCTTCGATAGTGTGGTTTTTCCGCTGCTCTTGCAGTCGACTCGGATGATGAACTGGCCGTTCGGAGGCAGCCCGTTACCCGGATTAGCTTGAAACAACAGTCCTTAATCTTTGGCAGAAACGACTGCGGTGTCTTGTGCGGTCGCAAGGTCATCGAATCTGGGAAGTCAGTTCCCGTTGGTGAATTGAAACGAGTAGAGCTCCGCGTCCTTCAGCGCAACGCGCAGGCGCAGCGGCTTGCTGGCGAATTGGCTGGGCCCGGCACCCGACTTCCAGGAGACGACCTGTTTGACGCCGTCGGCCGTCAGGGGCACGCAATCCGTCAGGGCGAGGCCGGGTAACGGTTTGTTGTTCGCGTCGAGCACTTCCACGGTTGCGTGACCGCCGTCTCGGACGGCCACGTTCATCAGCAGGCGATTGCCGGTCGTGGTCAATGGCTTGGTCAGCAGTTCGCCGCCGTCTTCGTCTGCGTCCAGTGAGATGAATCCGTCCAGCCGCAGCACGGCGAGGCAGATGGCGATCCACCCGTCGTCGAAATCCGCCTTCTCCGCCTGCGTCAAGTCCTTCTGATTCCGGATGCGGCCGTCGGGCCAGAGTTTGTAGGGAGGTGTCCTTCCTTTCGCGCCGTTGTAGTAGAACCAGATTTCGACTCCCTTGATCACCGGTCGGTTGAACACGCCGATTTGCTGGCGGTCGTAGTTGCCCACGAGTCCTTCGTCCAAGCGGGAGGTTTCGATGAACGGTTTGCGTTCGCCAAGCCGCTTCCAGCTTTCGCGGCGCAGTTGGGGATCGCGACTGAAGGCCAGTTGGATTTCGTGAAAGCCGACGGTGTTGTTTCGTTGCGGGAGCTGCGGTCCGGTCGGGTAGTAGATCTGCGGCATTCCAATGTAAAGGCCCTCGTAGGGAAAGACCGCCAGTTTATAATTCTCTGCCCGCCACGTAGGAATTTTGCTCTTGCCGATTTTCGGATCAAAGCCGGGCGGCTCCCAGCCCGTGTCCGGATGCGGGTCATTGAACATCGGATTCTGAATTCCCGGATCGGACAGACGTTGTTGAATACGGTCTTTGGCAATCCTTTGATCCCGCTCGTCCGTGTGGAACGACAGTATCGGTGTGGTCCAGTTCTTGAAGTCCTTGCTGAAGGAAACTGCGGCGCTGCGGCCAAACTTGCTGCCCGTTTTCAACACGGCGATGTAGCGCTCGCCCAACTCGTCGTAGATGAGCGTCGAAGTATCGCTGGAGCGGATCGTCTTCGCGCCGATGGTCTTCCAGCGAATGCCGTCCGGACTGACCACGGGCGTGCGTCCGATTGCCCCCAACAGTCCCTTGTAGCGACGACCTGGATCCGGGTCGTGCGGATCATAGATGAAATCCATGATCTTGTTGGCCGTCCAGCGCGCCTTGGGATTCACCACGTAGAAGCGATTGTTGGCGCTCGATCCTCCGATTTCGATCTGATTCAACGTAGGCCGCTCCCATTTCAGCCCATCCTTGGACACCGCCAACGCGCATCCGATTTGGTCGGTTACCCAATTGCCCTTCTCGTATGGCATTGCCATGTAGAACAACTTAAAGACGCCTTCATCGGGAACCCATACCGGAGCGGATGCCGTCTGCACGCGAATGCCATCCGTCGCTCCGACTGGACGAAGGACGGGACCTCTTTTCTCCGGCTGATGCATCGTCGGTTTCAGGCCATCGAGGCGCTCGACGATGAAGTCGTCCAGAAACAGTTGCCGCCGCGAGCCGATGTCGATCGTGTCCGCTTCGTCAACTGCGCAGGCGCGATCAGGCCAGCAGACACCACTTGCCACGATCAATGCGAACGCCCCTGTGGAGATCAACCAGTCGTGTCTGGAAAACGGTGTAACGTTCATGAGTGTTGCCTCCTTGAGTCGGCTTCTTCATCGGGCGAGGCTTCGTGGGCTGCATAGAAAATGCGAACCGGGGCGTCGGCGCCAAACTCCTCGTCCTTGATCCGTTTCAGCATTTCGCGACCACCCGCCAGCAACCAGACATCGCCTACCAACACGTTGTGAATGGTAATCGTCTGAGGCCTACCCGCCTGCTCTACCACCAGATCGCTCGGTTCCAGGCTGGCGGTCATGGGGTCGAGCGTGACCAGCCAGGCACCATCCGAGTCCGCCGTGGCCGTCTTGTTCTGCCCGGCGAATTCGACCACGATTTTCGCGCCGGCAGCAGCTCGTCCCCAAACGGGAACCGGCTTACCGCATTGCAGCACCGCGCGATAGGCAAGCATGCCCGAAACCCGCAATTGGCGATCCTGCGCCATTGCTGGAAGGACGGAAACAAACAGTATCAGGGTACTGACGATTTTGTGCATGAGTCGAAATCCACGCGGCTTGTGTCTGGTTCCATCTCAGTTGAGCAGAAGATGAAATACCCGTAGGGCGGTGCCAGTGCTTCTGATGTCGTGGCCTTTGGCGATGCGGACTTGCACGGTGTGCCGACCTTCTTTCAGCCCGTCGTCGAGGATTACGGCCCAGGGGAGATGCAGGTTCCTACTCCAGCGGGTGAAGGTCTCGATCTCGCGGTAGGCGGCGCCGTCGATGCTGCACTCGATGCGGCCGGCGTCGGGTCCGGCGGTGATGAAAAGCCCTGCGCCGGTACCGTCAAAGGTGAACTGGAACTCGGCTCCAGGCTCTATTCCAACCAGGGCCGGTACGTTCACGAAGCCAGCACGCGTGCCTCTGCTGTCTGTCGGCTTCCAGGATTTCTCGAATGTGAAGCCCTTGAGGATGCGGGCGTCGGAAATGTCGCCAAAGCGGCCTCGGAAGTAACTTCGGGGATCTACCGGCTGCGGAAGCGAGTGCGGCTTCGCGGTCTTCGCGAGCGGCCGGGCAAAGGCGGCCTCGGTCATACGGCGGATACTGTTGGCGTAAAGCTGGTGACCGAAGGGCGACGGATGCAGGTTTCTGAAATCCTTCTCCCAGGTGAACTCGCCGGCCGCGATCCGCTCGGTCACTTCCAGGGACAGGTTCAGTGTGACATTGCCATAGGCCGCGGCCACCTTCTCATGTTGAGCGATGGAAACCGGCACGTTGCCTTTGTTGTACTCATCCATGTGCGAGGGCATGACGAAGTGCAGGTGGAAAATATCCGTCAGCGGATTGGCCACACGCATGTGCCGCACCACACCTTCCATTCCGCGCAGCATGTGTGCTCGGTCGGGCGTGTTGGACGTGTCATTCACTGCCGCTTCGACAAACAGTAGATCCACCGGCCCTTTTGACAGCACATCTCGTTCCAGCCGGAACGCATGCGGCACGGATCCCAGCGAACTGATCCCCGCGCTGATGAAGTCAAATTTCGTCTGCGGAAAACGCTCCTGGAAATAGCGAATGACGTGATCTCGCCAACCGCCGCCGGCCGTGATGGAACCGCCGAGGAAGGCAATGCGCCCGGTTTTCTCCCGCTCAAACTTCAGATAGCAGTTCGCGAGGCCGTTACGCAGTTCGTAGTACTCACGTCCCTTCGGCAGAACGTTCGGGTCGTAGTCACCACCGATCGAGACCGTGGGTAACGACAAAAGCATGACGGTGACGAAAAAAGCGAGTACGTGATCTGGTTTCATGTCTGGCACTTTCATGATGTCTTTAACTCAGAGCAGTCTCTTCCTGACGATTCCGCGAATGTGATTCTATCTTGGCTGCGGAAGGAATGGATGAGTGTGTGTTTCATGGTATGGCGTATCCTGGACGGCGCCACTCAACGCGTTCTCGTTTCACTTCGGTGCCGTTTTGCAGGGAGAAATCTCGCGATTGGTTGTAGATCAGCGTGTCGGCGACCGTGTGGGACTTGCCGCTGAAGTAGAAAGCCGCGCCGGCGTTATCGTGGACTTTGCAGTCGCGGTAGCTTGTCACACAGCGGTGCACATCAGCAACGCCTCCGGAGGCCGAACCGTTCCACGCGACTTCCGCACCGACGACTTCCATTTGTACGGATCCGTGAGCGCTGATGCCTTCGTCGGCGTTGGAAAGGGCTTTCACATTTTCCAAACGAATCCCCACGTGGTCGCCGTGAATATTGAACCCATCGTTTCCGGCATACTTTGCGGTGACGTTGCGAATGACGATGTGCGAGCACGCAATCGAAACGCAATTCATGCCCGGCGGTCCGGGCAAAATCACCTTCGTGGATCCAGGCTCTGTGCCTTCGGGCCAGCGAAAATAGACCGAGCCGTCTTCATCATACCCCATCTGCCCTGGCTTGAGCTGATTGGGTACGAAGTAGCAGCGCGACTTGCGATCCGGGTGCAGTTTCTCCGCTTCGAGATCGCGCGGAATTGTGATAGGGATTTCGCCGACAAACAACCCTGCGGTCTGGCCTGCGATAACGGGTTTCCGTCCGAGAAGCGGCCCGTTCGA
Source organism: uncultured Pirellulaceae bacterium (assembly GCA_964617665.1). GTDB lineage: Bacteria > Planctomycetota > Planctomycetia > Pirellulales > Pirellulaceae > JADHUC01. The sequence goes on along the minus strand of CAZUAH010000262.1, from coordinate 572 downwards.
AGTCCAGAGATCGCCTTCCTTTTTCCAGTCGTGACCACTCATCTCCGTGCCCAGGTCAATGGTCATTCCTTTGCCATCGAAAACTGTGGGCTCTTCTGCGGTGCCGCCTTTGGTGAGATGCAGTTGAATCGTGCGAACCTCTGGTGCCCCCGCCAGCGGAAGCCACCGCGGCCGCGTCATGAGGGGCCAGTCATCGGTTCGGAATGTGCCTGCGGGCAAGCCATCCTTGTTCCACAAATTGGCGACGGGAGAATCCGCCCATGCATACCGGACTGCGACCGGTTCGGTTACGGCGTCGCTTCGGAGCACGACGGTATCACCGCGAATCCCAGCGTCGGCTTTGTGGAATCTCTGATCCAGGCCGGCGAGTGTGAAGCCAAGCAATGGTGGCTCTTGTTTAACGGCAAGCCGAAGGCGACTGCTAGACGCGGGATTCGCCGACGCCTTTGGCTCGCCGTTAAACGAAGATGGCGGCCCTGCGACCAACCCGGATCCAACATGATCGAAGTGCACGACGGCCTCGTCGTCCTTGAATTCCACGCGGCGGAACACCGGGCCGCTCCAGACGATGT
>CAZUAH010000261.1:18147-18762 GCA_964617665.1 uncultured Pirellulaceae bacterium | reverse complement strand
GCCTGGGGCATCGTGTCCAACTCGGAGCGATTTCTGGCCGCCGAGGGTGGCGGTCAATCGCAGTCGTCAGGCGACGAGACAAGTGTCGACGGGACGGATAGCGGAACTCCTGGAGACTCGTCATCCCGGCCCGAGGGTGTTCCGCCGGGGGCCGAGCACTGGAACGGGAATTGGTACTGGTTTCCGGACGAAGAGCTTCCCATCGCTGAGGCACGCCAATTTGCCGAACGGCACAATGCGCGTTTCCTGGTCATAAGTTCGGATGAAGAGACTTCGTTCGTGTTTCCACGTGTTCGCGGCAAGACGTTCCTGGGTATCCACCGCAACGCCAACGGCGATTGGGCTGATGCGGCAGGGCAACCGCAAGAGTACCTTCGCTGGTCCTTCGACGAGCCTTCTACCGACGAAACCGGGGCCATCGTCGTGGCCGACGAATCGGTAGAATGGTTTAGCATGGGCGAATCATCAACGCCACAGTACGTCGCTTTGGAATGGGGCGACGAATAGTCTAGCATCGCTCGATCAATTGTCGTCCGATTTCATGGTTTGATAGAACGTAGTGGGGTTAGGCAGAAATGCCAACACAAAAGGAAATGTGGGGGATTGAACGAAGGG
>CAZUAH010000261.1:0-18137 GCA_964617665.1 uncultured Pirellulaceae bacterium | reverse complement strand
TTTTATTCCCCCTTATCTCCATACAATTCTTTTGTCTTGGCGACTTCCACTACGGGCAAGTTGGACAGTTATTTCTTGATCGATGGCTAGTGCTAAACTCACCCTCGGGATGCTGTCCAATCAGGCCTTCACCGATCTGACCTCCTGCCAACGAGCACGGACATGCCCTACCAATTCCCACGCTGCCGGATTCTTCCCTTGCCGGACCATCAGGTATCCTTCGAAATCAACGCCCAGGAACGTTTGCGATGGCATTTTGGGCCCAGCTATCCGCGACCGTTTTTCTATCCGCTGGTGGGACCGAGTGGTGGCTCGTTAACGCGAATGGGACACCCTGGAGCCGCCAACCACGATCACCATCGCAGCGTGTGGTTCGCCCATCACGATGTCCATGGCGTCGATTTCTGGAGCGACCGCACGGAGGCTCGTATTCGTCAGAAACAGTGGCTCTGCTACGGGGATGGTGACGACGAGGCCGTCATGGGGACCTTGCTGGGCTGGTATGGGGGGGAAGATGGAGGCGAGTTGATGGAGCAGGAACTCATCGCCGCAGTGCGTCCGGGCGATGACGGAGAGACGCTGGTCGAGTTCCAGGCGACATTTCGCCCCAAGGCCGAAATGCTAGAGCTCGGCAAGACGAACTTCGGTTTTCTGGCAGTCCGTGTCGCCAAGCACATCTCGGCACACTTCGGCGGCGGCGAGCTGACCAATAGCGATGGCGTCCGCGGCGAGCCTCAGGTCTTCGGTCAACCGGCTCGCTGGATGGACTATTCGGGGCCTTCTCACTCCGGTGGTGTTGAGGGCATTACGTATTTCGATCATCCCGCCAATTTGGGTTTCCCGTCTCATTGGCATGTCCGCGAAGATGGCTGGATGGGGGCGTCACTCTGCATGCAAGGACCGCGGGTGACTACGCGCGAACAGCCTCTGGTGCTTCGCTATCTGCTGCACGCACACAGTCGCGACATCAAAGCGGAGCGAGCGGGCGGCATCGCCGATGAGTTTGCCCGGGCCAAAGGCTTCGGTGTCGAGCGATCCAACGCGAAGCATCAACACTACGAAGTACGGCGAATTCCGTGATGCGGGGATCATATGCCGTAGGGTTTCTTCGATCGGTCCTCGTCTGCTCCTTCCCCAGCCAGTGCAAAGACGGGTTCCAACAACTCGGCACACGCAGTCGCGGCAATTCAGTGCCACGAGAAAAATCCCAAAAAAATTCTCCCAGGTGGCCGGCACCCCAGAAAAACGCCATGCCCACTTTTTAGGCACGACGGGAGATGCGCGGAACCTTGGCACGCCTGCCCGATTCCGGTCAGCAGCAACTCGCTTTCCCTAAGTGCAAGCACTGCAAGCACTTCGCTGCTGCTCTTGACGGCACTCGACGAATTGCAGTAAACCTCCTGCACACGTTTTCTGGAGCATGCCTTTTTTGGAGCACGCGTTCTCCGCAGCGTTTCGTTCGACCCAATCTCGCATGGAAAACACGGAAGGAGCCAAGATGATGGACGCCCCTCAGCAGACCACTCAGGAAGACAGGAATCAGAAAGCTCGTCGCCTTGCCGCAGACAGATTTCGCCGCGAGCCCGACTGGGTGACTTTCTACCGAGACGTCCTTGGGGTGGACGGCGTTATTGACCAAGTATTCCCCACGTTCGACCAGAGAAACAGATTCGAGCGTACGCCGGAATACGCCGAAATCCAGCAGATGGTCGCCCGGCTACGTGAACGCAATCGCATCCAGAAGGACCGTGAGGAGCCGACGCGGGTCATTACAGTTCGCCTGCCGCAAAGCCTCCACGAGTCGCTTCGTCACGAGGCGCACAACCTGAAGACCAGCATGAACAAGCTGTGTATTTCAAAGCTGCTGCAGATGATCGCGGACGATCTGGTGCCATCGGACTTCCAGAAACGCGAGCCCGAAACGCCTGCGAAACCACGCGTGGACACGCCGCACTTCGCGCCTCCGCAGCCCGTTGTTCCCATGACGCAAGCTCCGACGTACTCAACGCCTTCGCAGACCCCGAGCCCTCAGCCCACGCAGCGGCCGTTTGGGACACCGCCGACCACGCCTCCGTCCACGGGTGGGCGACCGTTTTAGGGATGCGATAGAGGCCCCATCACGAGAATAAGCCCGCGGAACGGATGCCGCGGGCATATGTGCCCCGCGTGCTTGGTAGGGCGGGCTGCGTTTGTCGCCATACGATGTGGCTGGCAGATGCGGCCCGCTTTACTCGTTTCTTGCCTCAAGGCGACCCGCCAGCGTTCAGCAGATTTTGGATGACGGGCGGGCGCGGCCGCGCTATTGATCTTCGCCTGGCAGGACGCGAAGTGATTTGCCCGTCAACTCGTAAGAAAGGCCGGCTTGAGAGAACACGGCGTCAAGTAATACCGTCAGAGACGCGTTCTTGGCTTCGTACGAGACCACGCGTTTGAGCTTCTCCGTGGTGCGCGGATCGAATTCAACCTCAAGTTCAAGGTCCTTCGCCAGTTTCGAGGCAATGGCGCCAACCGAAGCCTCAATCTTCCCGTTGTAGACTGTCTTGCCAACAGTCGGGCGGCCGTTGGCTGGCGATCGATTGGGCTTGCCCTCCAGCACACGCTTGATGGCTTCGTGCTCCTCGACAGTTCCGATTACGGTGACATTGCCAGCGCTGGCGCTGATAGTCGCGTTGGGGTGATGCCGAGCCAACATCGCAATGGTGTTTCCCAAGGCGATTCGTGGACGATACGTCCGCTTTACGACCGCTGCCTCTGGCAGGGCTACAATCTGGATCGTCGAACCATCCTGTCCGTAACTAAATGTCCGGTTGAAGCCGGCCAGCAGCAAACTCATTCGTTGGGCAAACGTCAGAGGCGGTAGCTGGACTGCAGGCCACAGATCGTGAGGTAGCTGCTCGATGCCATTGACCTTCATGCCGACATTCGCAGCCTGCTCTGCGATTAGCTCGCGCGGCGTCGTCAATTCCGGCCAGTTGACCGCTACGGTACGGCGCAATCGGTTCCCGACTGCGGGTGGCAGTGACCGGGTCTCCTCGCCTCTCTGTTCGGTCACCGTCGCTAGCACGGCCGCCGTTTCCTTCGGGCCGACATAGACGACGGGCCCGACGTGACAGGCGTCTTGCCCCACCCGTCCTGCAAGGTCGCCAAGGATCTGCCGCATACTTACCATTTGGGCAGAGAAAGTGATCAGTTGGTCGGGATCGACGCGACGGTCCAGGAAGATGGCCACCTGCTGACTGCGCGACAGGCTGGTCAGCGCGCGACGCAGGGGATTGGACGACCACTGGACGTTGAGCGCCGCGTCCAATCGGTCCTCTTTGTCCTGGCCCGTTTGCCAGGAAATCTGCGATTGGGGCGAAAGCTGGCCCTGTGTCGTTGCTAGCATGACCGACCACGGCAGGACCAGTGTAATCAGGACTACACTCCAAACCCCATTCGGTAAACTTTCACTTTTCGGCATTCTGGGCATGACCTTCTCTCGACTCACCGTTGCGTTGGATACCGCTATCATTGTTATCAAATCGTGAATGACCGGAAAGTACTTAAATTATAGCCTGCCAGGCGCCCCGACAGTTGCCGCGGAAGGCCGTTCCAACTAAACTCGAAGAAGTATTTACGTCGGCAGTGTAACGACAACCCGGAAGGGACAAGTAGTGTGAGCATAAACAGCCGGTTTCCACTCCTGGACAGGCTTTATTTGCGTTATCTGGAGGACGAGAACTCTGCGTCATTTGTCGCTTCGGTTTCCCGGCACTACATGACCTCTTCGCTGGAACGGCTGGCTGAGTATGGTGGCCAAGTCACACGGCGGGGAGCAGTTCTGGCCTTGGGCTTTCTGGCCGGTTACGAATCCAACTCGGTGCTGGGACGCGCACTGAAGGACGAGGATCGTATCGTGCGCATGATTGCCGAAAACTCTATCCGCGAGATGTGGTGCCGCGATGGTAGCGAGTCGCAACGCCAGCAGTTGACCATCATTGTGCGACTGAACGACTCGTACCGTTTTGAAGAAGCCGTTCAACAAGCGACTGAACTGATCGATCAGGCTCCGGGTTTCGCCGAAACATGGAATCAGCGGGCCATCGCGCATTACCGCCTACGACACTTCGAAGACGCTGCCAACGACTGCCAGCAAACGTTGGAATTGAACCCATACCATTTTGGCGCAGCAGTCGGTATGGCTCACTGTTACCTGGAGCTGGGAGAGGGGTACGCCGCTTTGGAGTGCTTCCGGCGGGCGATTGACCTGAATCCCAACCTGGAAGCTGTCCAGGAACAGGTCGAGTATCTGGAACGAGCGCTCAAGGAAACGTAGCAGAAACGGCTGTGCTTCGTTTGTTACCAAATCGAAACACAGCCGTTGCTTATCATTGAGCTTGAGGCTGAACTCAGCTAGTCCGCACCTCTCCCTGCGGGCACTATTGCTGCTGCTTGAGTCGCTTCTGGATGTCTGTCTCCAGCACGCCAAACACCTGCTCGTGCCGTTGCACGGACATCGACAGCGCCGCCAGGAGTCGCTTGGCCGTAAAGAAGTTCACGATGATTCGCTGCTTGACTTTGATCGGCTCAGTGGGGACTCCAACTGGTTGCGGATTGAAACCGAAATCAATGCTCAGTTCCTCCGGCGAACCCGTAACGCGACAGAAGTTCGCGTAAAGCGCCATGATGGCGGAATCGTCCACTTGCAGTTGCTGGGCCTGCTGCTGTTGCTGCGGTGCCTCTTTCGCCTCGGCTTCTGGTGTCGCGGCTTCAGCCTTTTCCTCTGGTTTCTCTGCTTTCGCCATTCTTACACTCCGTATCGGATTTTGAAGGGAAACAAATATGTGGGTTCAATCGAGCCCACTGCCATAACAGTACATTGTCTGTAGTGAGTTGTTGCTTTGGAGATCTTTCGCTTCTACTTCAAGGTGAGTCATCTTATCAGGATCAACCTCGGTGGTGAGGGGGCTTGTGATCCGAATACTTACAATTCGAAGTGGAAAGTTCTCGAAATGTAACGAGAAAGACGTTTGCCCAAAGATTGCCACTTGGTTGATACTTTTGCCCTTCCTCGCATACCGGTGCACAGCAGCCCCTGCAGCTTACCCTGCTCATCTAAAGGCACACGAGCCTGATAGGACGTGCTCATAGGACGCTGGACGCCGGTCGGATCAGTTTTCGTGTTCAGTTCGCCACCAGCCTGGCTCGACAGGCCCGTTGGCGTGACCTGTAATTCGACTTTGGCCACGTCGATGATTCTGCTTGTCAAGGTTTCTCCTGGATAACCGTCCAACTGCAGCACAACTTGAGGTTCCTTATCGCCATGCATCGCCTCGTCAACCAACTCAATGTCCGCCTGGTCGACGACTAGCAACGCTTCGAGGCTCGTCGGATTCCCGATACGACAGATCAGATCACTTTCGGCGAACGTCGCCCCTTTGTTTTTCGGGTCCAACGGCGATCCGGACCACATTGGCAACCGGCCTTCCTCCGGTCGCGATGGCCGTGGCGGTGCCGGAATGATCACCCCAGCCACAGGGGACACGATTCTGAGGCGGGTCAGCTCCTCTTTTTTTTCCTCCAACTGTTTTTCGATGGTCAACTCGATTTTTTCCACCTGTTGGATCTGCAAACTGGCGGCCCGTGTGTCGCGAAATTGCTCTCGCTCCAGCCCATGGAGCCGCGTCCTTGTCTGCTCCAGTTGTCCTGCCAGTTTGATCACAGACAATTCCAGATCCGGATTGCTCAAGATCGCCACGGGATCTTTTGCGACGACTTGCTGGCCTTCCTTGACCAGAACTTCTTCCAGGCGGCCGGTCACGTCGACGTACACGGCTGCGGCATCCCGCGGCCCTATTTCGAACGTGCACTTCACCGTGTGTGGCAACGGCACGAATATGACGGCCGCAATCACCGCGACCACAACCGCCAACGTTGCGATAACGCGAGGTTTCTTCACTTTGTGCATCCTCCCGGGCATATAGAAGAACTTGCCCAGCTTCCAGAGCGGCTGAACGATCAACCCAAAGAACCCTACGGCGGCCAGGAGCCGGCCGATGACCTTCAAGCCGTACGGCTCGAGTACCTTGTTCAAGAACATGCAAATAGAAAAAACGATCACCCAGCGGTAGACGACTGCCGCGATGGTATAGAAGCCGAAAAAGAACCGGTTCTTCTGCGGCAGGAACGGGTTATCCGGCTGCTCCAAGCCTAGGCACAAACCAACCATGAACCGCTTCAAGATCTCGGTCGCCTTCTGACGCAGATTGGGAATCTCTGCGATATCCATCATGATGTAATAACCATCGAATCGCAGAAGGGGATTACCGTTGAAGATCAACGTGCTGACCGAACAAATGAACATCACGCTCAGGCAAAGTTGGTTCAGCAGCCCCGGCTCGCTGAACCACCACAAGAATGTGGCGACCGATGCCAGCGTGAGTTCTATATACATACCGGCGGCGCCGATGATCACACGATGCCATTTATTGGGCAGCATCCACGAGTCGGATACATTGCAGTACAAGCACGGCGTGAACACCAAGAACATCAGCCCGATCTCGTGGCATTCGCCGCGGAAGTGTTTGCACGACAAACCGTGGCCGAATTCATGCAGCACTTTGACCGCGCCCATCGTCACGCCCAAGAAGATCCAGTTGTGCGGCCCGAAGAATTGGTGAAACGTCGGCAGACGCGAACGGAACACGTCGAACTGAACCAGTATCAAGAGCCCCGCCCCGAGGATCACCGCAAGGCTAAGGTATACGCAAAATGGATGGAACAGCCAGAAGGTGTACCGGTACAAGCGATTCAGGACCCGCTCGGGATCGACGCCACGAAAACGAATGGCAAAAACGTTGGTGAACTTGCCCAGCAACTGTTTGCGTGTCTTTTCGTCTCGTCGCTTCTTCAGTTGCCGACCCTGCCCGGCGGCTTCGGAAACCACCAAGCCGCTGCGGTGCAGCATGCCGACGAATTGCTGCAAGTCCTGGTAGGTGATCTTCTGCGGTGTGAATTCCGCTTCGAACCGATCCTTGATCTCCTCCAGGCTTGTGTCGCCGTCAAGCATCTGCAGGATCGCGAACTCCTCCTCGTGAAAACGGAAGTAATTCAACCCAACGGGCTCTTTGACAACCCAGTAGATTTCGCCGTGATAGCGTTGTTGGCGCGCGGATAGATCAGGGCGCACTCGGAGTCGCAGCCGTCGTGACGTGCTGCTGACCAGACTATCCGCAAGCGTAGCCATCTAGGTTGTGTTTCCTGCAGTGCCTTAAGGCGTCGTGGAAATTGGATGGTCTGGCAATCGTCCAGAAGGCTTTAGCCAGCTCCTATCGACTTGTCAACGACGCGGGACGTTTCAGTTGTATTTGCATTGCGGCTTCCGCGCCTGGTCGCAGCAGCCATGGATATCCGCCGCGGCCCGGCGGGTTCTTCTCTACTCTTGCCCAAATCCGGTAATCCCCGCTGGCCTCAACCAACGGGCTCACATGGCTGATCGTGCTCTGGATTTTCGCCGTCTCATCACCCGCCAGATCCACCGTGATCGTTACATTGGCACCTTTCACCTGGTCGGGAGCATAGTCCTCGGCGCTCAAGAATCCTTCCACGCGAAGGGATTTCATGTTCACAATACGCAGAATTGGTTCACCTGGCTGCACCCACTCGCTTTCTTGGCGGTAGAGTTGCACGATGACGCCGTCGAACGGTGCCTGGAGCGTTCGCCGATCCACTTCGTACTGCACTGCCTCGGATTCCGCCTCAGCCACAGTCTTGTCGTGACCAGCGACGATATGGTTATCGACTGCGACGGCTTCATCCAGCACTGCCTTTTCCCACTGAACGCGTTGGCGACGCACGGTTGCCTCTGGAATCGAATCGGGAGAACGCTTGTTGATTTCGACGGATTCGTTGTATTCCGCCACCGCCAACTCGATGATCTTTCGGGCTACCTTTAATTCGGATTCGCTCTCCGCCTTCTTGGTCGCCGCGGCCAGCTTGGCTTCCGCCGCTTTCTTTCGGGCCAGCGCATCCCTATCGTCGATTTTTCCCAACACTTCACCTTTGTCTACCTCCTGCCCCTCTTTGGCTGTCAACGATGTCAGTATCCCGGATTCCTCAGCCGGCATGTCGGCGTGGTCGATCAACGATATGACGCAATGGGGCACATAACCAGGTATACGCTCGGTACGCGATGACGCCTGGCCGTTGATGACGACGGCGGCGGCCAGCAGGAAAGTAGTAGTGTGCATTGGCTTGAACTCCGATTGACAGGATTCGAATCGCAGGGCGGGCGTTGCCCACTACGGTGTTACGTCTTCGGCCAGTGATGCCCAGCCAGTAGGTGCTCAGGACAAGTAGAAGATGATACGTGCTTGTACCCACTCCCAGGCTTCGTGGAACCATGCGTAGGCCACCGAGCTGCGGCCACAGTAAACATCAGCGGTGACGGTCGCGCCGGGATGCGGATTACCGACCACGTCCCGTTCAAGTCCCACCTTCATCTTGTTGATGACGCCTTCGTCGGAGTGCACTTCGGTAGCATCCTTGATCTCGGTGATCACGCCCGTCAAATCGGCTCCCGGATTGGTGGCCAGGATGAACGTCACGGTCTTCCCAGGCACTTGTTTTCCAGGTTCGGGCTGAATATCGCGCCACCGTTCATCCGCTCTTGCCGTTCGCACGTGACCAACGCGGGATTCTCGCATGTACAGTTCCAACTCCCAGTCGCCGGTGGGGTCCGCCACGCTCATCAGGATCTGGCCCGTCGTTACGGGCCGTCGTAGCAGGGACTTCTGCACGTCCCAATCCATCATGATTTCACCGTCGATAGGCGCACAGATCTGCAGCATGTCCCTCTTTTCCTGCAGCACGTCGCGTTGGTCGCGCAGCGTCTTCAACTCTTGCAGCAGCTCTAGCTTCTCGCCGCCCAACTGCGTCCTTTCTACTTCTGTCAATCCAGACTTTTTCAGCAAAGCAGTGCCCACGGAGGACAGCCGTTCTTGCTTCGTCTGGATTTGCCCAAGTACCTCCTGATACTGCACCTCGAGCTCCGGGTTCCGTAAGTCGACCAGCCGGTCTCCTGCTCGGACTTCGTCCTGATCCTCGACGTAAACCTTGATCACGGTGCCATCGAACGGCACGAACACGTCCTTCTTGGTCACAGGCTGAAGGGCCCCGCGGGACTCGATGTTGAAGTCCTTCCGGATCAAAAATAGCGACGCCACGACTAGGAAGATGATTCCCAGGATGATAACGCTCTTGGGCAACGACCTGGCTTTGACCATCCAGCCGATCTTGCCGATTGATCGCCAAACGGGCATCAACGGGATACTGGTGTGGTCTACGGCGTTGGTCAACGCGCGAGCGCTATGTTCGTACACCAAATCAGTGCGCGATCGAAGGATCTCCTCCGGCAAATTGCTTTCGATTTGCTCGACGACCAATACACCAACGATTTCATTGGCTTCGTTGCTCTCTTCATCCGCTTCGCCGGTTACTGTCTGCCGCACCTCGTAGGTCCGTTTGGGCCTGCGAAGCGGCAGGATAACCATCATCTTCGTGTGCGATTCGTCAACATAGTCCTCCAACGCTCGTTCAACTTGAGGTGGCAAGTCTTCGGTCGAACCGTCGTACCACAGCGATTCGCCAGTGGCGACTATCCGCGAGGATAATTGGCCTAGGAGGTTGACAATATTCGAACGGTTTTCAATTGCGTCCTGGCCGCTGACTGCTTCGATCTTGCATTTTCGGCCGCGCATGATACCCACACTGACACGATCGCAGCCGATCATCCGGCGGCCCTCATTCACTGCCGTGTAGGCCGTCTCGCGGAGATCCAGGTTCTCGTGGACCATGCGCGAGAAGTGGTCCGCTTCGGCCCACAGCGAGTGGCGGTCGCTAATCTGACGCAGCTTGCGTGTCTTAAGCCATTCCGCGGCCAATTCGCACATTTGCACGACGAACTTCAAATAGCCGCGCTGCGTCACCGGTTGGGCGTCCGGGCGCTGGAATATCTCTACGACGCCTTCGACTTGGTTGTCACTGCGCAGAGGCGCCAAAACCAATAGTGAGCCGGTCGGATTGCCGGCCGTTTGATCTTCGCCGGTTCCCGATTGCGGCGGAACCAGGGCGGGTTCGCCGGTTGCAGCGATCTGGTTCAACAGACCAAAGTGGCGTGACGCGTCGTCCGATTCGGCGTCCAACAGCGTTTCGCTCATCCTGATCTGATAGACCAGTTCGAGCCGACGGCCGTCGCGCACGATCCAAATGCCGCCTCCAATGGCAGCCAGCGCCGACACAATTTTCTGAAGGAAGGCGGCGAAGTACTCCTCGGCGTCCAGATCGCTCTTCGAGAGTTGCGCAATCTCGCTGACCAGCCCCCGGATCTGCTGTTTGGTTTGTTCGATCGTTTCAGCATTAACAGCCTGCTCTGAGGACATGGCTAGCACCGCATGCGGAAGAGAGGTTATTGGAAACAAGTGTCGCCCGCGTCCGGGCAATGTCATCGGAACGCCAGCACGCTCCGGTCAACTCCAGAAGCCGTATGGAATAAGGTTCACCCTCCCGGAGAGTAGATGACCGTACTTAGATCGATCATCTCACTGTCTCCAAGCCACATAAAATCCAAGATGTATCTATGATGGGAATGACGGATTTAAGTTCCAATGTGGGATCGAGCATTTCTTTGCCGCGTTGGTGAAAATCTTGTCGGCATACCTTAAGAGATGAGGGTCAGGCACCTTGGGGGAACCAAGTTCGTCTACTCGGCGTCCAAGGGCCAGAATTCTTGGTCTTCGATTTCGAACAGCTCTCCCATTTCTTCGGCAATCTCATCAAGGCAAATCTGTGTTGGGCCATCACGGTCAGCCAAACCATCGGTTTTTTCACCACGTGATACGTGTTCTTCGCTCCAAAAGGGAACCAGGAATACGCCCTCGCAGACCTGGTCCGACACATGTTCTGTGGGGCTCATGGGGACAAAGCCCCCAAAACCATCCGCTGCCAACATCTGCCTTGGTTCAAGGACCTCCAGCGCCAGCAGCACTCGGTGCCGATCTCGCCACGATCGATCACTGTTTTTCTTTCGCGATTTTTCAAACCAGGCGAAGAACTCAGTCATGCCAGCACCTCCGCATGCAAATCGACGTACCTGCCCATCCCGTACAGACTACCAGCAAATGAGTCGCGAATCAAGGCTTATACGATTAAATATAAATTAAAAATCAAGCAACAATCACTTGCTTTATGCTTGACTCGTACCGTGATCTCCAATTAGGATGCAGGTCACGACACAACATCCGAAAGGAGGCCGATGCGGATGGCATTGGGCAGCTGAAGTGATAACTGAGAAAACATACAAGACCTTCACCGTTGGCATCGACGAGAAGTTGGACAAGACGATTGACGAGCTGAAGCAGAAGCTGGGCAAGACTTCTCGCGCCGACGTTTTTCGGATGGGGATCGCCCTGCTGAAGGTGGCCGCCGAAGCGAAAGAGCGCAATATGAAGCTGACCGTATCTGATCAGGAAGACGTGGTGCGGAAGGAGATCGTGCTTCCTTAGTCCGGCGTGTCCAAGTAGGGATCCTGGCCCATTTCTCGCTGCATCTTCTTTCGCTGTTTTTCGTGATGCAGCAACACGGATCGGTCACGGAAGTGCCGTCGTTCGACCTTCTTCTGAGCCGCGCGGAATAGGCGACTTTGCCCTTCTACTCGCTGTTCGGTCTTTGCGCCAAGATCACGACAGCGGTCGCCCTTCTTGGGACCAAAACCGGTTTCGATGATGTCGTCCTCCAGAGAAAGGAAATAGCGAAACGTACCGTTGTCACCCTGTCGTCCGCACCGCCCGCACAATTGGCGGTCGATGCGCGCGGCGTCGTGCATTTCGGTCAGGATGACGTGCAGGCCACCTTTTTCAGCAACCCCCTCGCCGAGCTTAATATCCGTGCCTCGCCCCGCCATATTTGTGGCAACGGTTACTTTGCCGGGCTCGCCTGCTCGTTCTACGATACCAGCTTCCTCGGCAACCTTTTGGGCATTGAGAACTTGGTGGTCGATGCCCTGCGCGGAGAGTAGCTGAGATAAGTGCTCGGATTTGTCGATTGAGCGAGTGCCAATCAAGATCGGACGTTCGATGTCATGCATTTCGCGGACTTCCTCGGCAATCGCGTTCCATTTTGCGTCCGCCGTGCCGAAAATGCGTGCCGGCAGTCTCTTCCGTTGTACGGGCTTGTTGGTTGGGATCTTGATTACACGCATCTTGTAGATCTTGCGAAACTCGCGAGCCGAGCTCATTGCTGTGCCCGTCATGCCAGCCAAATGCCGATAGCGGAGGAATAGGTCTTGCACCGTGATCCTAGCGGCCTGACCTGTGGGAACAGTGACCTCGACATCTTCCTTGGCTTCGATCGCTTGGTGGATTCCGTCTCGCCATTTACGGCCCTCGGCCAAGCGCCCCGTAAACTCATCGACAATGACAATCTCGCCGTCGTCGTTCACCACGTACTCGCGATCCAGGTGGTAATCGCGATGCACCTTGATGGCCCGTTCCATGTACTGGTACAAGTCGATCAGTCCAACGGACCGCAAGATGTCGTCCTGGGGAAGAGCGCGGAGGAACTGACGGCCGACTGCCGTCAACTCCGCCTTTTTCGTATCGTGGTCGTAGTCGAAATGTTCATCCTCCACGAACGTAGGAGCGTTCTTGGCCGCCCACAGGTACGTTGCGACCACCTTCTCAAGCGCCTCCTCGCCTAACGAGCCGATGATCAGCGGGGTCCGTGCCTCGTCAATCAGCACGCTGTCGGCTTCGTCCACCAAGGCGAAATGCACACTCCGCTGAACAGGCTGTTCGCCCGTGTCGTCCCAGCGTTCAGTGCTGCCTTCACCCAAGAAATCGGCCTGCTGGCGTCCCATGCGGCGCAGCAGCAGCCGGTCACGGAGGAAATCGAAGCCAAATTCTTTGGCCGTGCCGTACGTGATGTCGCAGGAGTATGCTTCGCGTCGTTGGTCCTGTGAATCTTGCGTCTGGATCACGCCCACCGACAGTCCCAATAGGCTGTAGATCGGGCGCATCCATTCGGCGTCACGAGCGGCCAGATAGTCGTTTACTGTGGCCAGATGAGCTCCCTTACCGCTCAATCCGTGCAAGTACAGGGGCAATGTCGCTGTCAGCGTTTTGCCTTCGCCGGTTTCCATTTCGGCGATGTTGCTCTGGAACAGCGCGATGCCTCCAATTATCTGAGAATCGAAATGGCGCATACCAAGGCTTCTCACACCTGCCTCTCGGACCAGCGCGTAAGCCTCGGGCAGCAATCCGTTCAGTTTCTCACCACTCTTGGCGCGATAGCGAAGCGAAAGGCTGCGTTTTCTCAATTCATGGTCAGATTCTTTCTGAAGGCTGGGCTCAAGAGATGCGACCTGGTCCCGCATTGCGTTCCAACGAGCGAGCCGTCCTTTGGCGGGACTCCCCAACAAACTGCCCAGATGACGACCAAACCCACGCGAGCTTTTCTTGTCTGCTTGCACTGCTTTCATCCAATTGATTCCATTTGGACGCCCCGAGCTGAATCACACTTGCCGCAAATGATGGTAACGCCAAACGAGAAGTTACGAAATGGTATCGGAGGTGACCGTTTGCGAGTCGGCCGCATTGCCACAGATTCTCGTCACATTCGTCTCAACCCATCTAACTCGCACAGCCGACATAATCCGATGAACGCGTGAAGTACGAGCATTTTCCCTGTCTGAGGGCGTTGTTTGTGGGACTCTTACGAATCTGGAGCCGCTCAGGTAATCTGCGCAAAGTATTCCGGATATGTCGCTTTTCCTGCAATTCGGGCCTGTAGTAGTCGATTTAGTTGTATGCGTAAATAGAGTCACTCAGCCGAAGCGGATTATGACCATGAGTTCGATCAGAGCGATTACGACCATCGGAACAGTTGTTCTTGCTGTCACCCTATTCCAGAGTCAAGCGGTGGGGCAGGCGAATCCGTCTTCCACTGACTCATCTCAGACGGCCAATGGGACCGCTGCGTTCCCTGGCTATACGGGGTTTATTGATGATGAAGGAGCAGACGAGACCGTGCCCGACGGTGCGTTCATCGATGAAGACTCCGCGACGGGCTTCATCAGTTACGTCCAGGACGACGAACCTGATGTCACCGAGCTGGAGATTCTAGATGCCCCCGGTGACGACGGCATCTCCTGCTACGGGCCGCTGTTTCACAGTCCTTGGGTAACCCTTGAGTACATGCACGCATGGACCAGGGGACGATGGCTGCCGCCATTGGTAACGGGAGGGGCAACAGGCGTGCTGCCAGGCTCACCTGTGCGGTTTGGCGATGAGTATGTCGGGACCGGACTGCAGGCGTCTAGCCGAGTGTCTCTTGGGGCCTGGTTTAACGAGGAAGAGACTATCGGAGTCGGCGCCAGATTCTTTGCCCTTGAAGGCGACAAGACTGGTTACGCTGCGGCGTCCAATGCTGCCGGAATTCCTCTCATTGCGCGGCCTTTCTACAATACCGACCCCAATCCCGTCTTCAACGGTCCGGACGCTCTGATTGTCACGGGGCCAGGACTACGAACCGGTGATCTTCGGGCAACGGCTACAAACGATGTGCTGGGTGCCGAGACCTACATGCGATACAATCTCCTCAGCCAATCCAACCGCCGCGCGGATTTGTTGATCGGCTATCAATTCACACGAATTGACGACAGCCTCAATGTCAATCATCGCATGACGCAACTCGGCGGGACATTCCCAGTAGGAACTCAGTTTGAATTCAATGACCTGTTCGATGTCCGCAACGAGTTTCACGGCTTGGAACTGGGGCTGCAGACCGAATATGATCGCGGGCCATTCACGCTTTCGATCATGGGCAAGATGAGCATAGGGAATATGCAGGAAACGTTGACTATCTCTGGCTGGTCGACCCGCACACCACCGGCTGGTGTAGCCACGCTCTTCCCTCGTCATGGGCTGCTGGCAATGCCGACGAACGATGGAACATACTCTCGAGACGACTTTGCCGTCATACCGGAAGCCGAGATCAAATTGACCTGCCGCCTTACCAGTCAGCTGGAAGCCTCGCTCGGCTACTCTTTCTTATACTGGAGCGATGTGGCGTTGGCTGGCCAGCAGGTTGACATGTCGATGGGGCAGCCGACCGTGAACGGCACCCAACTGTTGGGCGGAGGGCTCTTCGGGCCGGGTAATCCTGCATTTGTCGGCATACGAGACACGGACTTCTGGCTCCAAGCTCTCAGTTTCGGTATCACCTTCAAGCACTAGCCAGCTCCGCATATGGGGTGCGAAACGTTTGCACTTTAGGCACCAGGCGGCTATCGTTGACAGTGTCGGTATAGCGTGCATTGTCTCTCGGTATCCTGTGGTGTGCCGCCAATGAGAAGGCTGCTCGTTTCTTTTTCCTTATTAGTGTTTGCGGCTCAGGCTTCACCGGTCTGGGGTGTGATCATCTTCGAAAAGGGCAAAGATCAGCCGATTATTGGCTATCTCGAACGCCAAGATGACAACTTGGTCGTTGTTCGGCAGCTACTTCCCAATGGCCAGACGCAATTGCGGGAGCTTCCGCGTTCAGAGATCGACGACATCTTGATCGCCGTCTCCGACGAACGCCTTCAGACGCTCAGTCCCGATAAGCCTGCAGCCTATCGCGATTACGCAGAGGAGCTGGCGGAAAAACGCAAGGACCCGGACGCCAGAGCTACCGGCCTTCGGCTGTATTTGCTCGCCGCCCATTTGGATCCGGAGAAACTGGGCCGCAGTTCGTTGTTGGGCATGGCGGGGCTCGCACGCTCGCCAGCCGAGGAACGGAGATTTCGAGCGATGGCCTATCTACTGGATCCCAACCATGATCGCAACCTCCTGCAGGATTCGGCCAAGAACGCGGGGCCGGAAGGCAGCGAAGACGACGAAGGGAACGGCGTGCTCTTGAAGGCGATGCGGTCATTTCGGAGGGGCAAACGAGCGACGGCGATTACTATGGCCAGTCGACCGGTTGCGCAAAAGGCCTTTGCTCGCTTTTCTGAAGTTTTGACCCTGGAGGAACTCAAGGCCGTCAAAAAAAAGGAAGTACCACCAGACATCCTGCGCAAAGTGCTTGCGTTGGAACTGATTCTGGCCAGCGGCGAAACAGCCACACGCGACGAGGATCCTGATGACATGGCCCCATGGTCGCGAATCGTCGAGCGCGAGGGAACAGGCCCGGTCCCGTCACTTTCGCTTGAGTCGCTCACCGAGTTTGATCCGCGCGAGTGCGTTTTCAGCGATGGCAAATGGGGCCGTCCAAAACAAGCGGGGCATGGGCCCGCCGCCAAGACGAACCGCTGAACGTTTGCCCCGTCACGGCGCCGACGGCTGGCCGGAGGAGGCTACTCGAACGCGTACCATGGAATCGATTCGTTACCGGCGATTGTGGTCATCGCTTCCACGGCGTCTGGAGGTGCATCTTCGGTGAGGAATTGGCTCTCGCCATCGGCCATTACCACATGAGCGCCCCCAGGATGTCTGCTTCCCATCTCGACGCCTAAGCGTCCGTTGACCTCGAACCGCATTTGATCTGCGTCCAGGTCCTTTGGCTCCATCCAGCAAACGCCGGACGATGGCGTCTGAGCTAGCATGATCGTGTACGCCGTTTCGTCCGTGATTTGGGCACGCATGACGGACGTACCGCCAGGAAACATCGTCTCGTCGCCAATAACCACCATGTAGCTGGTTTCACACTGGGCGCGAGCATCAGGATCCGCCGGGCATGCATACTCGGGAGGCATGGCGTAACGCAGATTCATGTTGTTCGGGCCATCCCACGGTTCATCGAAGTTGTACTGGTCATAGATGTGATCGTATCCGGGGCCCAGATATGGCAGCAGCAATACGCGCCAACTGTGCATCGGTTTGCCGTCCTCGTCGGCAATGAAGGCTGGCGGGTAGCAGCCGTGATCGGCCTCGTAGCTGAACATGGCCGCCGCGATAGTCTTCATATTATTCGCGGACTTCGTCTTCTGGGCCTGTGATCTGGCCGCCGATACGGCGGGAAACACCATGGCGATTAGAATTCCCCCGACGATCACCACGCCCAGCAGCCCCGCTGCGATCACGGCCACGAGGACTAGGGCGGACGACTTCGAGCGGCGAGGTGTATCGCCGTGCTCTGCTGAAGCCTCGGAGGGCCTGGAGGGTTGTGTGACGGCAGTGGACGGATAGGGTACGGTGATGGGCCGGCCACACACGGCGCATGGCCCCGTCTGTCCGGCATATTCCTCGTACACGTCCGTTTGCGCTCCGCAGTGTGGACAAGTGAACGGGATCATGATCTTCTCGATTCGGGGAATGGAAGATTACGGACCTTTCCGCGTAACCAGAACGATTTGCGCATACTGCCTCGACGGCGAATTGATGCGTCCAAGACCGCCGCTCGACGCCGGCATTGTTGCGGCAATCCCGCTGCGGATCGCACGCGACTGATCTGCCCGCCTGCCCGTCACGCGAGCAAACCTCCACAGAAGAACCGGCGTAACGATCGTAACTGGAACGCCGCGACTAGGAAACAGCATAGTCTCCTCAGCGTACGACTGGTGGAAAGCAGTGTCAACGGCGGACCGAAATGTTGCCCGACCGCCTGTCCGGTAGAATGGCTCGAACGTCACAAACCCCTTTGAATAAACAGTTTGCGTCGGAAGAATTGCCAAAGCTGGACTCCGAGGGTGCAATGTGCATAATATTGATCGTGTCCATTCGGCCACAAGGGTTGAAAATAGCAGTTTCGCTGGCATGGGTGGCCGGCCATGTTCGAGTTCCTTCAGTCCACATCGGCTCAAGCGGTTTTGTGGGTCACAGCCCTTCTGGTGCTTTGCGCGATTGGGGCATACGTGGTGATCTGGTTTCGAGACCGTTCGGGGAATACTCGCGCGACATCTAGTGATTTATTGACGGATTTTCGCGAGTTGCGGGAGGAAGGCGATATAAGCGGAACGGAATTCAAGAAAATCAAG
The DNA here is from genome assembly GCA_964617665.1 of uncultured Pirellulaceae bacterium. Classification (GTDB taxonomy): domain Bacteria; phylum Planctomycetota; class Planctomycetia; order Pirellulales; family Pirellulaceae; genus JADHUC01. The sequence continues at coordinate 148 of CAZUAH010000261.1, read as the reverse complement.
TCCGTGCTGGGCCAGAAACTCCAGGATGAGCTGAAGTCAAGTGATGCGGAAGGAGAGGGTTAGAGCCATCGGCTTTGATGCATCGCGCAACTTAGTCCCGATGGTTGTACCGGTTGCTCCGCTGCAAGAATCTTCTGTGGCCACGGAT
>CAZUAH010000260.1:0-18771 GCA_964617665.1 uncultured Pirellulaceae bacterium | reverse complement strand
GAGGATGAAACCAGGTTATCCCGGAGCCATCCCGATTTCGGCGCACGGTTTCTTTCGTGATTGATTGGATCAAACTTGGCGTCGTTTCGGCCCCATCGCAGGTGAACGCGTGCGACGCGACTGTGACGAGGAAGAGGGTAACATAAAGTAGGTGTTTCATTTTCTCACGACCATTGTGTTTGACCTGCTGTTGGAAACGACCGGACTTGTGTTCGTGGGTCAATGTAGTGCGCTCAAGGCCGAATGTCAAAACGATCGCATCGAGGATGAGACGTGGCACGGCTTACTTGTTAGCCGTAGAAGGTCTTAACGGGCTGAAGGGCCTGTCGCGTTCAGCCTCAATCACTCGTACCGCCTTTTCCTATTCCCGGTTCACCGCTTGGACGGCCCGCTGATACTCCCGCTGGATCCTCTCCCCGATTGCGTCCACTACTTCCGCGTACGAATCCGGAGCGTCGATTGAGCTCATTGTTTAGCGTCGTCACATCGACTGGCTCTGTTTTGTCATCGCCGGGCACATGAAGAAACGGCCCAATCGGAAATTGCGTCGATTCACGGTTCATCGCCCAGCAGTTCTTGACCCCACTCACCTTCGCTGATATTCTGCTCAACTCGCTCGATTTGTCGGCATCACTTCGCTCAAGGGGTGTTTTCTGGAGGATGGTAATGACGCGACTTGTGAACGCTCAGCCGCGGGTAGTGCTCTCTATGTTTGCTGCGGTTATTGCATCGGCATTCGTCGGCGGCTGCTCTCGTCGCCCTGATTTTGAACAGATGATTGAGCAACTGAAACTTGCGGAGTCGGAGACGCAAGAAAGTGAGTCGGTGGATGGAAAAGTCTTGCGAACACTCAATGTGGCGGAAGCCGTTACTTTTCTCGTCGCCAACGAACACGACGTGGAAAGCTGTCAAGTGAACTCAGAGAAGATCACCCCCGACTACTTGTTTCAGGAGTTCGGGGAACCGGACGAGGAACGAAAACCGAATTCCAACGAGTCTTATGCCGATTCTGCCGTAAAGGTGATTCGGTATGAGTGGATGCTATTCTTTTATGACGACAGCAACCAACTCGTGTTGATTGGCCAAGACAAGTCGGCTCGCAGAGAATATGAATCACGGTAAGATCCTTGCACAATCTGAAGTAGAAGGTAGAGAGTCTCGAGCGTTATTCCATCTGGCTGCTTGTTGGACAGGACATCACTTTGTTTGCGTTGAGAATCCGCAGACCTGAAGGCACCACAGATCACTTCACTACCCCATGTTGCGTGTGCAAATCTGGAACGAACTTCCAGTGGTCTTGGGAATGTCGATGCAGCCAACGTGTAGGCTCTGGGGGACTTTCATCGCATCGCAAACAGCCGTCGCCCCACAATCGCCGCCGACGTGGGGACGATGGCCACAGGCGATGCCGCGCTTCGCTTACGGGACGCATCGGTCCACAACCTACGCCTGCCGGTGTACATCGCGACTTCCACAGCGTTCGACTGCCGCGACTGGTCCCGCCTATCCCGCTCCCCGCCAGCGACCAGTAGTTCCCTCAGCTTCTATTTGCTGGATGAATCCCACAGCATCACTGCCCCTGACACATCACAAGAAATCCACATATATGTGCGAGGCACGTACATGACCGCCTTTACCTCATTCTCACCATGGGCTCGAGTTGCCTCCATTAGAACTGATTCCGTTTCCCGTTCCCATTCTTGTACAGTCCCCAAAGCGCCGAGCGCGACCCGTTTGCCATCGTCGCTGATTGCACCCGTGTACATCGGATCATATTGATAGAGATGATGTCGTCTCTTCTCGTTTGGCTGAGAAACACTCTGGATCCACACGTAGCATCCAGCAATTGAAACGACCGTATCATCATCCAAGTACTTGAGGAAGCTGCATCTTCCTCCAGAACCCTCAAGCGTTGTTATCAGTTCCCCCGACGGCACTTCGCAGATATACACGCCACGACCGTCACCAACAGCCAATTGCGTGCCATCGGGGGCGAATGCGACGCTAACTGCGGACAGGAAGGGGTCAGGGGCGATGATTGGCCTCGCGAGCTTGCCGGCACTCAGATCCCACAGAAGCGCCCCTCGCTCCATCCAGGCGGCTGAAGCAGCCCACTTGCCATCCTTGGACACGTCCATTGATGCGCAGGGGAAGGCCTCATGTCCTTCCATCTGTGTCAGGCGTCGTGCCGACTCCACTTCCCACACTTCCACTAGGTTCGATGCGCAGCCTATCATCACTCTGGAACCGTCAGGGCTCATCGCAAGCGTTCCAACGTCTGAGCCAACGTCGATCTGGTGCACTTGCTCGCCTGTCGCGGGATTCCAGAATCGAACAGTCCCGTCAAGAGATCCTGTCACTATGACCGATCCATCGGCGGATGCCCCTACTGCCCTGACTTCAGCGACATGGCCTGACAACTCCTTCCGGAAACACTCAGCACCTGTCTTTGCATGTGAATCGACAGGAGGAGTGGTTTCGTCCCGAGCCACCGACAAAGCGGGCGGACCTTGCCAGTTGGCTCGCATTTCTTCTAGCTTCCGGCGAACGCCTTCGACATCTATCCAGCCGTAGCCGCGGTATTGCAGATCGAGCAATAGTGTCCGGAATTCGTCCTCGTCCCATTGGGGCTGTTCGCCGCGATGCCTGCGAAGCGTTAGAAAATTCTCCAAGTGTGCTTGCGCGCCGCAATTCCAATCCACCCAGCCGGGAAATTCGTGTCTCCAGTCAAATTGCCAAAGTCGCAGTGTGGCGTCTTCACTCCCCGAGAGACAGAAGCGGCCATCGGGGCTGAAGGCCACTGAGGTCACACGAGCAGTATGGTCTCGCATCGTTCGTTCACACCGACCCGTTGATACGTCCCAAAGCCGCACCTTCTTGTCCTCACCACCCGAGAGGCAGAAGCGGCCGTCAGGGCTGAAGGCTACGGAGTCGACTCGCTCGATATCCCCTCCGAACGTCTGCACACACTGCCCCGTCGAGATGTCCCAAAGTCGCATTGTCTCGTCCCAACTTCCTGAAAGGCAGAGGCGACCATCGGGGCTGAATGCTACGGAGGTCACGTCCTGTGAATGCCCCTTCAACGTCCGCATGCACTGCCCCGTCGAAGCATCCCAAAGTCTTAGGGTCTGATCATCGCTCCCCGAAAGACAGAGGCGGCCGTCAGGACTGAAGGCCACTGAGTTCACGGGCCAGTCATGTCCCGCGAACGTCTTCTCGCACCGTCCCGATGAAGTTTCCCATAGTCGGAGAGAGTGGTCCGCACTTCCCGAGAGACAGAAGCGCCCGTCAGGACTGTACGCCACGAAGCGCACTTCTTCAGCATGTCCATTGAACACGCGCACGCACTGTCCCGTCAGCATGTCCCAAAGTCGTATTGTCTTGTCCCAACTTCCTGATAGGCTGGAGCAGCCGTCAGGGCTGATGGCTACGCAACTCACTACATGGCCGTGCCCCTCAAATGCTCTTCTGCACTGCCCCGTCGCCATGTCCCAAAGTCGTATTGTCTCGTCCCAACTCCCCGAAAGGCATACGCGGCAGTCAGGACTGAAGGCCACGGAGCTTACGTATTCACCTGACCCCTTCGCAGTCCACTTCCTCCAGCCACGCGATGCCCCCCTCTTCACGCAGTGCTTACCAATGCGATGATTCCAATCCAGCAACTCTTCCGCAAGATCCCTGCCGAGGAGATTCCGTGCCTGCTCCAAGCTCTCCAACGCTTCCGCGTGATTCCCCTCGGAATGGGCCCGCCGTGTCTTTTTCAGCAGCAATGAGAAATCACGATCCACTTGTTCCGCTTCGCCTTGATCACCGACCTCCGAACGAACCGAGTTGACTCCGTGACGCTGAACGCAGCACGCAGAAACGTCCCAAAGTCGTAGGGTCGCGTCCTGGCTCCCCGAGAGACAGTAGCGGCCGTCAGGGCTGAAGGCTACGGAGAACACGCAGCCGGCATCCCCATCGAACGTCCGCAAGCAGCGCCCCGTCGAGGCGTCCCAAAGTCGGAACGTCTCGTCAGAGCTTCCCGAAAGGCAGAAGCGGTCGTCGGGACTGAACGCCACTGAGTGGACTAATTCGGTGTGCCCGTGGAACGTGAGCTTGCACTGGCCTGTGGAAACGTCCCAAAGTCGCAGCGTCGTGTCGCCTCCTGAAAGGCAGAAGCAGCCATCGGCGCTGAAGGCCACGGAGGTCACCGAAGGGGTATGGCCCCGAAACGTCTGCTCGCGCTGGCCTGTGGAAACATCCCAAAGTCGCAGCGTCGAGTCACCTCCGGAAAGGCAAGAGCGGCTGTCAGGGCTGAAGGCTACGCAGGACACGCTGCCGTCACCCCCACCGAACGTCTGCACGCACTGCCCCGTCGAGATGTTCCAAAGTCGTATTGTGTCGTCAGAACTCCCCGAAAGGCAGAAGCGACCATCGGGACTGAAAGCCACGGACGTCACGCGGCTATTCCCCTCCTGCATCCACACGCACTGCCCCGTCGACACATCCCAAAGTCGGATGGTCTTGTCCTGGCTTCCCGAAAGGCAATAGCGGCCGTCAGGGCTATAGGCCACGGAGTGCGCCCACAATGTATGCCCATCGAAGGTCCGCAGGCACTGACCGGTTGAAGCGTCCCAAAGTCTCGGCGCCTTGTCACCTCCTGAGAAGCAATAGAGTCCGTCGGGGCTGAAAGCCACTGAGTCCAACTGACACGCGTGCCCCTCGAACGTCCGCACGCATCGGGGCGCATCGGGAAGAATCCGACGGGCTTCCTCGAGAGCAGCCTTTGCCTCCAACTTCCCGCCCAAACGATGGGCCGCGTCCAGACTCTCCACGGCACTTCGCGCGTCCAATCGCTCCAAATGCACGAGTCCGATTGCGTATGCCGTTTTCCAGTCGTCGGGGCGTAGACTTCGGATCTCGTTTAGCCGTGTCAAGATTCGAATATCCGTGCTTCGACAATCTCGCCATCGCAATAACCCACGATTGAACATCGCTAGTGGATGATGGGGAACTAATTCGAGGACCTTGTTGAATGCCGTTTCGGCTTCAGCCGTCTTGCCCCTATCCCATTGGGATACTCCATAGTCGTTCAGTGAGTCTGCCTGGCGCTCAATCGCCTTTGGCCCTTGACGTCTCTGCTCCTCTACGGGCTCCTTCAAGACAAACCTAGCATTGCACTTCCTGCAACGGGCCGTCCTTCCCATGTGGGACTCGTCAACAGCGTACTGGCTCGAGCATCCGGGGCAAGGAATCTGTATTTTCGACATAGGGCGGGCTCCGCTGCTAAAACTGCATGGCGGGGATTCGAATCGCCATGACTCGACCTGAGTTTAGTCAATCGGGGTTGGCCTGCAAGCGAATGGTCCCGAGGAAAATCAAGCGGCGATAAATCTGCAAGACAACGAGCGGAAGAACTTGTCCACTCACCCGTCAACCTAGACGAGATTTCGAAACCGACAACTAGGCCCCGAACCGAACGGGGTTGTTAACTTTTCGGCCCTTGTTAATTCGAGAGTCGGAGAGTTTGGTAGCGGAATTCTTGGGGTGCGAAAGGAACCATGATGGTTTCGTTCGGACCCTTTTTTCGAGACGGAGAGGTTTCGTGAAGCGTGCTGGACCGACGTAAACCCTTGCGGGAATTGGCCCTAAGCGCAAAACGCCCAGCAGCCCCTCGTCGTCTACGGCCGAGACGGAGAAGCCGGCTGAAGCCACCACAACTCTGTTTCCCCGGGCAACGTGTCACGGCATTTCTGCCGCTAGAACATGACGATTTATCATCGCCTGTTGCGGACACACTACCAAGTCCTTGACGGTTCGCGGCGTCTTCCCCCGCACCCAATAGTCACCCTTACCACGAGCCTCGTGAGAATCGAGACAAAAAGGCCCTCGATTAGCCGCAGCTGCGTTTGCTTACAATGACGATGGAACTCGCAAACGGCAGGGAGTTAAGACTTCTTGTGGTTAACTTGTTAGCCGTGTTCTTGCCATGTCTAATGGGCTCATCAACGCACACTGCTTGGCAGCAAGCAGTGCCACGCGACGTTGGCCAACTCAGAATGTCGAGAGGAAATATGCATAGTCCACTCCGATTGCTTCTTCTGGTGACGCTCACAATGCTTCCAGCGCGAACATGGGTATTCGCCGCGGCCGAAGCACACGAACCGGGTCTGTCGGTTCTCCTGCCGTTGGACGACACGGAAGGCATCACCGAGTCGTACGGTCGTAGCGGTTCCACGCGGTTTATGAAGACCGTTTCCGTTGAAGGGGACACTATTGATGGCGAAACCGCTTTGCACTTTGGTGCAACTAGCACTGTTGCTGATGGCAGTCAGTACTTCGGCGTCAAGATTCCCTTGCCCGAGCCCGTAGATCTCAGCAAGAAACGGCTCGTTTTCCACGTTCGCACGAACCATCCTGGCGCCACGGCGGCCTTTTACGTTCGTGCCTACAACAAAGGACAGAGCAAGGCGGCCTGGAGTTTCAACTCGTGGAATGCGGTGCTCACGGAAGAACGGCGTGAGGTTTGTCTGCAACGAGGATTCTCGTTGGGCGGGTTGAACTGGGAGCCCAAGGTCGTCGAGGACCGAGTGGCGACAACCGTCGATCGAATCGAGTTCATCATTGGCACCAGAGAAGACAACACGCCTATCGACATTCTGCTTGGCAGCGTCATGGTCGGAGCAAAACTGGGCTCATTCCAGGATCTCGCAGCACCTCACCCGCACTGCACGGATACGGTGCTCGTTCAAGACGGGAAAGCTGTGGCGAACATTCTCCACGCGGATTCCGCGGTGGACCGGCAGGCGGCTTCGAAAATCGCAGCCGCGATCGCCGATCGCACGGGCGTTACGCCCATCGTTCGTCCTGGCTCGGAAGCGGACAGAGTCCTCGACCGCGCGACCATTCTCGTCGGAAATATCAACAACAACCCGGCGATGTCGTTGCTTTACGCTCGCTATTTCACACCGGCCGACAGCGTCTGCCCAGGCGCCGGCGGTTCGCTTGTGCATACGGTTTGCGATCCCTTCGGCAACGGTGCGAACGTGATCGTCGCCGGTGCTAGTGACGACGATGGGCTTGTCCATGCGGCCGATGTCCTGGCCAAGGCGATTGGCGAACAGCCAAAATCACGCTCACTGGTGCTGCCCCGTCTGTTTGAGAAACACTACGGCGAGTCCTTCTTGAAACGGCATGGCTGGGCAGACGACGCCCCCGCGCCGGGGCGATTGGAGCAAGGGCTGAAACAAGGGCAAGAAGCCCTCGATCGCGGTCGGCACACGTCCATCGCCGGAGTCCTTCGTTCCGTGGCGGAACGTTACATGCTGACCGGACACAGCGTCGACGCGAAGCTGTTCGTCGCATTGTGGGATTTGTACGCGGAAAGTGCCGTGGCCGATCCGCGGAAATACGGCGGGCCTTGGGGGTTCGACAGCGACTTTCCCTCCGCGCGGGTCGTGGCCGGCTGGGATGTGATCGAGGAAGACCCGATCCTGACGGATGACGATCGGCTGCGAACGACAAAAAACATAGGACGATGGCTAACCGAGGCCGTGATTCCCAAGTGTGCCGGTGCGGCCACCAGCACGCGTGTGCCGCACAACCACCAAACGTTCCCCGGGCTTGGTGCGTTGTTCGCCGGATTGTATTTCTCACAGCATTACGATGTGGTCGAGGGCAGACTCTGGCTCGGAATCGCCGACGCCATGTTCCAACGCCAAGCCGGTTACTTCAAGCCGTACGAAGACTGCAACGGTTACCAGTGGCTCACCAACGGGCACCTCATGCGATACTGTTTGGCGCGCCCCGACATGACACTATTTGACAATGGCAACGGTGCTCGGATCGTCGACTACTGCATCGGCACCATGGACAATCTCGGCTACCAAGTGCCCTACGGTGATACAGGTTCGTGGCAGTGCTGGAACAGCGAGATGATCTGCCTGGACATGTTTGGCTACGCCACTGGCTCGCCAGAGGCCCGCTGGGCAGCCAATCAGAAGCGAGCCCTCAAGAAGACATCCGAAACGCACGCTTTCTACCAGCTTGAACCCGGCACGCGATCGGACCGGTTCAACGGCGTGAAGGTCTGGCCGCTGGAACCACAATACTACCACACGCACTCGGCCGGCGAGCGGCCTTCGCTGGACCGTTGCTTCGATAAGGTCTCGTTCCGCGAGGCCATGGACCCGAAGGCTGCCTACTTGCTGCTCGACGGCCTCAGCAACGGAGGCCATAAACACCTCGATGGCAACAGCCTGCCTCGCTTGACGCTCTTCGACCGAATCTGGCTCGCGGACAACGACTACTACAAAGCCCCCGTAAAATTCCACAATTCCGTCACGGTGTTCCGAGATGGACAATCGGCCGCCATCCCACCGTACACGGAACTTGTGAGCGCGGGAGAATCGCCGCTTTTCGGCTACAGCAAGACAAAGCTGACGAATTATGCCGGCGTCGACTGGACCCGTACGGTCTGCTGGCTCAAACGACAACAAGCATTCGCCGTGGTCGATCAACTGACGGCGCTGAGCGACGACGAGTATCAATTCCGAACGCTTTGGCATGGTGTCGGTGCATCGACGCTGAGCGACGACGGTCTGTTGCTGACGCAGAAAGGGCCAAGCCTCTGGATTCAGGTATCACCGGGGCCGGTACTTGAACTGCATCACGACTCGGAACTCGGAGCGAACTGGGGCGGCTACGCGCATGCCGATCCCTTCGTGCGATCCCTGGAGGCGGTGGCCACGGTCAAGCTCGCCAAAGGCGAAAAGTATCTGGTCGCCAGCGTGTTGCATGGCAAGGCGGACGGAGTCGCCGAGCCCTGGAAGATTAGTTCTCTGGCAGATGCCGATGGCTTCAAACTCAGCACACCAAAAGGCGAGGTTGGCTTGGTACGTGGCCCCCATGCCTGTCCGACGAAACACGGTCGGTTTGAAACCGATGCCGAGTGTCTGGTCATATCAAAGGCCGGTCCCTCGCTGCTCGGAGCAAAGCACGCTCGCGCCGGCACGGACGATGTGTTCCGCTCCGCCGAACCGGACAACGTGGACCTGGACATTCCCGAAGCCCTTGACTTTTTGCACAGCGGCCGCTTGCAGGATCCGATCCCCAATATCAGTGCGGCTGCCGACGCGCCGTCTCATCCGATCCAATGGTGCGTTCGACCTACGTCTGCTGATCCCAAAGACTCCCCGTCGGAGGCGACGGAGTTGCGTTTCACGCGGTTGGCCAACGCGGCGTTGGGTGAAACCGGCGACATCGATACCGCGTTGGCCGCCACGACTGACGGCACCCTTTTCGCGCTGAACACAGACGGTTCCACGCGGTGGAGCGTGCAAACGGGCACACAACTGAACGACGTCGTTGCCGATGATCTGACCGGCAATGGAAAAGATGAAATCATTCTCGCGCGTCACGATTACCACGTTCAAGTGCTGAACGCGGCTGGCAAGGAACTCTGGCGGCGCGCTCTGTCCTACTACCGCAGACCGCCCCGCGTCAATCTCGTCCGAACGGGCGACATCGACGGCGACGGAACGCCCGAGGTGATTGCCGGCGGCGAAAACTGGCGGTTCTACGCCTTTACTGCAGACGGAACCGAGCTGTGGAACTACGAAAGCGTTCATCCCTCTCGATCCGGAGCCGTTGCCGATTTGGACGGAGACGGAAAAGCCGAGGTAATCTGTGGCACGCACTATTACTGGGCCAGCGTCTTAAACGCGGAAGGGACTCGAAGTTGGCAATACCGGCTTGGTCCCATCTGCTACGACATCGCCACCGGCCGGTTCGATGGCGACGGGACGCGAGGCGTCGTCTTCGGCAGCGGGGATGGCAAAATTCACTACGTCGATGCTGTTGGCCAGCAGCGGATGGCCTATGACACAGGCGACGAAGTCAAGCATGTAGCCACCGGAGACCTTGATGGCGACGGCGTTGATGAGATCTTGGCCGGTTCGCTCAACTACAACGTGTATTGCTTCGGCGCGGATGCACGGCGGCGTTGGCGTCTGGATGTCGGCGGCCCCGTTTCCGCCTTGGTGACTGTGCCGCAGAAGCAAGGCGGTCTGGTGGTGGTCGGTACGAGCAAAGGACGACTTGTCAGCGTCGACTCCAATGGAAAGATCAAGGCGATCACGGAGTTGGATTCAGAGATCGTCGACATCCTCCCCGGCCGCGATTCCATCACCGTTGCCACGGCTGACGGCCAGGTTAGGAGTCTCAGAGCTGCACGCGATTAGCCCTGGGTGAATCGAGTCGAAAGGTTGTTGCAGCAAGGCCGGCGGCTAGTGCCGTGCCACTCACTGCGACCGTATTCCGCAATTGCGGGCCAGAGTCTGGTCGGCAAAGGACGGGTTGGGCAAGCCCCGGCAAATATCCTACCATAGCAGACTAGACGCGTATGGACGGACATAGCATCTACTCGCGGAGTGTATTCTGTCGCTGGTAATCAACTGGCCTACCATTCATCGGGGAGTCGTCGCAATGAAGAGCAACCGAAGACAGTTTCTGAGATCTTCCGCAGCGTTGACTGCGGCATCGACGGTGACGCTTCCCGCCGTTGCCCGTTCGACACAGAGCCCCAACGACCGGTTTCGCGTGTCGGTGATCGGGATGCGCCGCGGCTTGGCTCACGCCTTGAGTCTGGCGCGCATGGGCAAAAATGGCGAGAATGTCGAGATCGCGTCCGTTTGCGACTGCGACCTAAGGACAGCCGAAACGGCGGCCAAACGCATCGAGAGCGAATTCGGCAAGCGGCCGGATGTGGTCCAGGACCTGCGGAAGGTGATGGATGACAAATCGATAGACGGTGTAAGCATCGGCACGCCCGATCACTGGCACGCGTTGGCGGCAATTTGGGCCTGTCAGGCGGGCAAGGACGTCTTTGTCGAGAAACCTCTGGCCCACACCGTTCAGGAATGCAGAAAGATGGTCGAGGCAGCTCGGAAGTACAAACGCATGGTGCAGGTCGGCACGCAATGCCGTTCCAGCCCCAATATCATCGAAGGTGTCAAGAAGGCCCAGGAAGGCGTTATCGGCCGGATCTACATGGCCCGGGCACTATCCTACAAGGTCCACGGCGGTCTGGGACGCCACAAGCCGACCAAACCGCCGGCGGAACTAGATTGGAACCTGTTCGTTGGCGCCGCGCCGGAGCAGGAATACAGCGAATTCCGCTACCGCCGCTGGTACTGGCTGAAGGATTTTTGCAACGGCGACATGGCCAACCAGCCCGTCCACCAACTGGATATCATCCGCTGGGCGATGCAACTGGACAAACATCCAGTCAAGGTCCAGTCGATGGGAATGCGCGAAGTGCACGAAGACGATCGCGAGTGGCCCGACAACCAGACGTTCGCCTGCCAGTTCGACGACGGGCGGATGATCACGGTCGAGCATCGCAATTGGTGGACACCAGCCGAAGCGGGCTTCCGCGACCCGTACCGCTTCCACGGCAATCCGGACGCGTGCGTAGGCGCGTTTCTATTGGGCACGAAGGGATACATGATCTTCCCCGACTACACAAGCTACTACACGTTCCTGGGACCGAACCGGGAGCTTGGTCCGCACGCCACCATGCCGAATACGGCCCAGCGATGGCACGTCATGGATTACGTCCACCATCCCAACTGGTTGAAGGCGTGCCGCAGTCGGAACAACAAGGACCTGAATGCCGACATCCTCGAAGGTCACATGGCCTGCACAATGCCACTACTTGGCAATATCTCGTATCTGACGGGCCGGACAATCGATTTTGACCCTGAATCGGAGACTATTAAGAACGACGAAGAAGCCAATCGCTACCTGCGAAAGTCATATCGCGCGCCGTTCGTCGTGCCCCAAGACGTTTGAGGCAATTCTGAAGAACGCCAGCTTCAGCAGGCAGGATAAGCAAGGCATGCTTCTTCATCGGTCGACACCAAATAGGCAGCCTGCTCTGAATGTCCAACTAAATCGCGACAGAGTACAAAGAACATGGATTGTGCCTCAGGGAGCCGCTACACTCGTATCGTTCGGGCTGGTCGGGCAAATCGTTCGGGAGACTTCTGCTGGAGGATCGACATGAGATGCAGAGAGATGACAACGATGTATCGAAACTCATTCGGATTGTTCGGAGGCTTGGTGCCTGCTCTTGTTTTGCTGCTGGCGGTGGGGCCGACATCGCAAATGGCGTTTGCTGGAGACGACGGTGAACCAGCCGGACCGCTCCGCATTGGATGGGCATCGGCCGACTTGACGCCCGACGAGCCCGTTGTCCTTACCGGCTTTTCACGAGCGCGGGTTTCCGAAGGCGTCTTGGATCCGATCACTGCGACGGTCCTCGTCATCGAATCTGGCCAGAACGGCGACCAAGCCGGTATGGTGATCATGGTTTCTTGCGACGTGATCTCTATCAGCGACGAATTGCGGGACCGGGTGCGGACCAAGGTGAAACAGTCGCTGCCGGCGATCGACGCCAACACCGTGGTCCTGAATGCAACGCATACTCATTGCGGTCCGGAGACTCGCACGAAACCTGATCTAGCCAAGAAGCTTGCTGAGTTTGGTTTGGAGATGCCGCTTGCCTGGTCGCGTTGGGGTATCGACCTAGGGGCGATGTCGCCGTTGGACTACGTGGAGTTCGCCAGCGATCAGATCGCCAAGGCCGTCGAACAGGCGTGGACGAACCGGAAGCCCGGCGGCGTGAGTTTCGGTTTGGGGCATGCTGTGGTGGGCCACAATCGTCTGACGGCCTACACGGGCGGCAATTCGCGAATGTACGGCAAGACCGACCAGTCGGACTTCAGCCATATTGAAGGCTTCGAAGATCACTCGGTCGACTTACTGTATACCTGGAATGCTGATCGCCAGCTGACCGGCGTATTGATCAACGTAGCCGTGCCATCCCAGGCAAGCGGAGGCTCCAAAATAACTGCCGATTTCTGGCACGAAACTCGCGTCGAGCTTCGCAAACGGCTGGGAGAAGGGCTGTTCGTCTTCCCGCAGTGTTCCGCCGCCGGCGACCAGTCGCCCGTTGTGCTCGTAGGAAAGAAGGCCGAAGCGCGAATGGAGCGCCTCACCGGACGAAGCCGTCGCGAGCAGATCGCCGTACGAATCGCCGATGCCGTAACGTCCGTCCTCCCGGTGATGGACAAGGCAGTCAACTGGAGCCCGACTTTCGCTCACCGCAGGGAGTTGGTTGAACTAAGCCGTCGGCGTCTGAGCGAAGAGGATATCAAGACACCCAGGAAGACGCATCATCGTCCCCAACTCGAAACGGTCGAGGAGGCGTTCGAGCGGCTGCGAGGAGAATACCGCACGCTGCGTCGCAAAATCGAAGAGCAACCCGAGCTGAAGCAGAAACGGGGCTGGTTCAACGATATCACCGCAGTCTATTGGAGGATGTCGCGGGCGTCACGAGTCTTGGACCGATTCGAACTGCAGAAGACGCAGCCTACTGTACCCTTCGAAGTCCACGTGATCCGGATTGGCGACATGGCGATCGCCACCAATCCATTCGAGTTGTACCTGGATTTCGGCATGCAGATGAAGTCCCGAAGCAAGGCCGTTCAAACGTTTGTCGTTCAGCTTGCTGGCGGAGGCAGCTACGTACCGACCGAACGGTCGGTGGCCGGAGGTGCCTACGGGGCGATCCCCGAAAGCACGGAAATTGGCCCGGAAGGCGGTCGCGAGTTGGTCGAACGAACCCTGCAATTGCTAGACTCACTCTGGGCAGCGAATTGAATAGCCATACGACTTAGCGGAAGGTAGGACATATGAGCGAACAGTTCGATCGCAGGAGTCTCTTGAAGATTGGGGCGGCCACGGGAGCGCTGTGGGCGATGGGGCAGGAATGCTTCGCGGCGGATGCCTCGGACGTGAAGGCGCGGCCGATAGACAATGTGCGCATTGGTTTTGTAGGCGTCGGCAGCCGTGGATCGTTGCTTCTAAGGTTCCTGTTGGAACTGGAAGGAGTCGAAGTGAAGGCGGTTTGCGACATCATTCCGGAACGCGTAGCCAGGGCTCAGGACATGGTGATTGCGGCCAACAAGCCCAAGCCGACTGGATACTCACGCGGCGAGACGGACTTCAAAAGGCTATGCGATACCGAGGAACTGGATTTGGTGATCAACGCCACCCGGCCCTGGAAATGGCACGTGCCAATCTCGGTCGCGGCCATGACAACTGGCAAACATGCGGCCACTGAAGTCCCGGCAGCGGAGACAATCGAGGGCTGCTGGAAGTTGGTCGAGACCGCAGAGAAGACCCAGAAGTACTGCGTGATGCTGGAAAACTGCTGCTACTTTCGAGAGGCCATGCTGGTTTACAGCATGGTGCGAAAAGGCTTGCTGGGAGAGCTTCGCCATTGCGAGGCGGGCTACCAGCACTACGTAGGTCGGGCGAGCCGGGCTGCGACAAAACGCGCCGCTGAGGGCACGGTCCGCACGGCCAACAGCTATCCAACTCATCCCATAGGACCGGTGGCCCAATGGATGGATATCAACCGCGGCAACCGGTTCGACTATCTCGTGTCAATGAGCGCCGACGGCACCGAGGGCAACCGCAGTGCCGACATCAACACCAGCCTCATCCGAACCGCGCGCGGGCAAACGATTACGCTGTACTACGACACGAAACTGCCCCGGCCTTACGATCTGATTTATCGCGTGCAGGGTACGCGAGGCATATGCATGGCCACGACGGACAAGATCTACATCGAGGGACGCAGCCCGAAACACAATGCCTGGGAGTCGATGGAGGCTTACTACAAGGAGTTCGAGCATCCATTGTGGAAAGCACACGGCGAGACAGCTATGAAACGCGGTGGCCACGGGGGTGGCGACTGGCTGGTGATGCACCGTCTGATCAACGCGCTGCGGACCGGTACGCCTCCGGACATGGATGTCTACGACGCCGCCACGTGGAGTTGCATCACAGAGCTGAGCGAAAAATCAGTGGCCAACAGGAGTGGTCCAATGGATTTCCCCGATTTCACGCGTGGTCGCTGGAAGACGACCGAGCCGACCGGTATCATCGGCGCGTGATGAAAACCACCAAACGGCGCTCACACGAAACATGTTACGGAGCTGAATGACGCCATGCCGAGCAAAATACTGTCAGCCTTGACTTCTCAATGGTCCTGTGGGCATCGAGTCCTACCGACCGTCGCCTGCGTTGTTTTGCCTCTGATTCTCCTCGCGGCATTGGCCGATCAATTGCCAGCCCAAAGCGAGGATTATATCAGCGCCCCCGGCGCGGGTTTTTCCGTGACGCACGAGCAGCAATGGGGAGATTTTGGCTGGGATACGGCTGCGGCAGCGACCGGTAGACCGGGGTCGCCGATGCGTATTGGGGAAACGACATACAAAAGGGGCTTGGGGCACCATGCCAACGGCGAGATTATCGTGGCTTTGGGTGGTCAATACACGGCCCTGCGAACCTTGGTGGGCGTCCAGTGGCAAGGCGGCAGCCGGGGAAGCGTCGTCTTTCAGGTCTCGGTCGATGGCCGTATCGAGTTCCAATGCGGTCCCATGTCCGACAGCGATCCGCCCAAAGAGGTCCACGTATCGCTGGCGGGCGCAAGTGAGCTTCGCCTGATCGCCAAAGACAGCGGAGACGGCATTGGCTGCGACATGGCTAACTGGGCCGAAGCTCGCCTTGTTCGAGATTCGCGTATGCCCTTCTTCAAGCCGGTGAAAGTGTCGTTCGATGGCGACCCCGCGCCGCCCGCCAGCGCTGCGGCATGCGGCTTTTCGATGATCGCCAAAGAATCCGGACCTCAAGTCGCGGTAATGGAAACGGCCAGGATGTTCACCGCGAGCGTCAATCGTGAAGAGGAGGTCCGACTTGTAATTCCCGTCGACAACATCGTGGAGCAACTGGAGGTAAGTGCCGAGGTAACGGTAATCGGCAATGGGCAGGCCGACGTGGAGCTTTCGTTCGGCGGGGAACCAATCCGCCGCACGATACAAAACGGCGATGCGGTTTTGCTTGCGACCAAGCCTGTGGAAAAAGGCAAGAAAGCCGCAATCGTCTTGAGTACACGTGGGGTGAATGGCGAGGTGGGTGTCCGTTGGCGGCGGTTGCGGTGCACTCGGGGCGAACAATCGTTTGACATACCCTTGCGATTTTCACGAGAGACAGAACAGTATCCGCCGCGGACTCTTCCCGATCCGCGTGCTACGATCCAGCAGGAGCTGATCGAATGGGACTGGCGCATGCACGACGGAATTGGCACGCCGCGCGAACAGCGCACCTGGAGCGAAGCCATCCAGGCTGTGTTCGAACGTGGCGATATGCTGCTCGAAGATTTCGCCACATTGTCCGTGACTATCGACGATTTGGTGCGAAAGTGGGAAGGCCTGCGAGCCGAGTGGCAGACGTTGGTAGCCGCCGACGCGACTAGCGAATCGAGTTGGGAGGACTTGTGGCGACGTGTTCATTTGTTGCGGAGGGAAATCGTTTTCCGAAACCCACTGGCAGACTTGGGGCCGCTGGTTTTCGTCAAACGAGTCCCCAGTGCCTTCAGTCATCAACTAACGCAATACTACGGGAGCATATCCCGCCCGGGCGGCGGCGTCTTCGCGCTGGACGCTCCAGGCGAGTCGATGCAATGCCGTCAACTCGACGATCTGCCAACCGGCAGCTACCTGCATCTGGATGTATCCTGGGGCGGGCAGCGCGTGTTGTTTGCGTTTTGCGCCGCCGATTCGGCGGCCGCTGACTGGCGAACGGACAAGGAACGGTACTACCACCTCTTCGAAGCCTCGGCTGACGGTTCCGGTGTGCAACAGCTTACGGATGGGCCCTATGACGACTTCTCGCCGCGTTATTTGCCTGACGGAAAGCTGCTGTTCCTGTCCACTCGACGAGGCGGCTTTCATCGTTGTGGCCGAGGCCCGTGCCCTGTCTACACAATGGCTCTGGCCAACGGCGACGGCTCGGATCCTCGTGTCATCTCTTTCCACGAGACACACGAATGGGACCCAGCCGTGCTGAACGATGGTCGCATCATCTACACGCGCTGGGACTACGTGGACCGGCACGCCGTCCACTATCAGCAACTGTGGACCGCGCGACCGGATGGAACGAACGTGGCCGCCTACTACGGCAACAACACGTTCAATCCCGTGGGCGTGTGGGAAGCGCGTCCCGTGCCGGGCTCCAATCTGGTGATGGCCACGGCCGCTGCGCATCATGCCATGACAGCCGGTTCGATCATCCTGCTGGATGTAACCAAGGGCATCGACGGCCTGGAACCGATAACTCGGTTAACCCCCGATGCGCTCTTCCCCGAAAGTGAATTCCGCGTACAACGCTGGTACGCGCCCGTCGGCGTTCCCACTCCGCCGGAAGTGCCTGTCGAAGAACGTCGCTGGCCGGGACACTGCTACCGAACTCCGTATCCACTGTCGAAAGACTATTTCCTGGCTGCCTACAGCTTCGACGCGTTGATCGGCGAGCCCCACGCCAACCCGGCGAATATGTTTGGAATCTACCTAGTCGATCGTTTTGGCAACAAGGAGTTGATCTATCGGGACGTCAGCATCGGCAGCCTCTGGCCGACGCCATTACGAGTTCGCGAACGCGCACCAGCCGTTCCATCCGCCCTGGCAGACACCAACGGCGGCGAGGGCACTTTCTTCCTGCAAAACGTCTACGAAAGCTGGCCGCAACTCCCCACGGAGACGAGGGACACCATCAAACAACTCCGAGTCATTCAAGTGCTGCCCAAGACGACACCACATTCCAACACACCGAAGGTAGGTCTGGCGAACGCATCACCGGGCAAACAAGTGCTGGGCACGGTTCCCGTCGAGGCGGATGGTTCGGCCTATTTTCGCGCGCCTGCGGGAATCGCGCTGTCGTTCCAAGCTCTCGACGAACGGGGCATGGCCGTCCAGACAATGCGCAGTCTTACCTATCTGCAGCCCGGCGAGCAGACGTCTTGCGTTGGGTGTCACGAGACTCGCACCACCGTATCCATCAACGCGTCGGCATTAGCGAAGAATCGTCCGCCCTCGGCAATCACGCCGGGCCCTGAAGGATCCAGACCGTTCAGTTACCCGATCCTGGTTCAACCGCTGCTCGACAAACATTGCGTCGAATGCCACAGCGGCTCGGAAGCCGACGGAGGCGTCGTATTGACCGCCGCTCCCGCCGGTGCCTTTACCGCGTCCTACAACGCCCTGGCACCGCTGGTGCCATATTCCGAATGGAAATCGCCGCCGGCAGCTAACCATGAGCCGATGAGCCGACCGAATTTGTTTGGCGCTCGGGCCAGCACACTAATGGGCCTGCTGCAGGAAGGCCACGAAGACGTTGTGCTGGACGAGAAGGAGATGGAGCGTCTGGTCACATGGATGGACAACAACGCGTTGTTCTACGGCACCTTCGATCCCGAGGACCAAAAGCGCCAGCAACGAGGCGATCAGACCGAAGGCCCGGCGCTGGAGTAGCTCGCGCGACGATCCCTCGCTCATCCGATGGCGGCTGGAAACCACTGCCACGCATTTGAAGACTGGCTGTGAGAGAACACTCATGGCATCGAACGACACTCAGTTCAGATCCCCGCCAACCAGATTCGGGCCGATGTTGTTGGCCATCGGGCCGGCTATCGTAGTCAGTGGTTCGGTGATCGGCGCCGGCGAATTGGTCAATGTGCCTCACCAAGCGGCCAAATTCGGCTTCGTGCTGTTCTGGGCCGTTATCTTGTCGTGTTTGATCAAGTACTTTCTTCAGGTGGAATTGGGCCGTGAGCGTACACCAGAACGGTAGAGGGGGAGGCGCGCGCTTTGCTGAAGGAGG
>CAZUAH010000259.1:0-18917 GCA_964617665.1 uncultured Pirellulaceae bacterium | reverse complement strand
GGGGCTAGCGCCCAAACGGCTAATTCAAAGTGGCGCTGTCCAACTAGGAAGCCTCCGAATTCTTGCGAATCCGGCTACCACTTGGCTGAAGTGATGCCGAAATCGGCAGCAATTCCTACGGATCAATCCATCCGTGGCCGCTCTTCAATATCACCGCTGGACCATCAACTCTTCTTTCTCTGGATCGTAGACGTACTTGTGCCCAGTCGGCAGAGGGGGCAATTCGATCTTGTTCGACTCGATGATCTGCGACATGAACTCATCGTGCGATTTCGGTGCGTTGCCGTGCATGCCTCTGTAGAACTGCATGGCCTTGTCGATGTTTATCTGCACTACCTTCTCGCGAACAGCGAAGTAAGCCTTCGCAGGTCCTGCGATCACGGCTTGCGCTCCCGTGTCGTACTCGTCCAAACTGCGCCCCTGCTTCCCGGTCCCCACGCCGGCCTTAACTCGTTCGGGCTTCGCCGGTGGTTCGCTTGCCACCGTGCCAGAGCCTTCTTCAACCGTGGGCGACTCTTCCTCTCGCGTCGTTGAGCCTTCTTCGTTCGCCGGATCTTCCTGCGGCGTCCCCGCGTCGGGCGTCCCGGTCTCGGTCGATGGTTCCGATGTAGACGACGTTTCCACGTTCACGGTACAACCGACGAACGACGCCAACGCCAATAGTGTGCAACACCAAAGAATACGCATGATTCTCCCCATTTGTTATTCCGAACGAGTTAGATTCCAATCGGACATCTCACGTAAGACGTCGTATTTCGTCATGTCGTACTGGAGCGGAGTCAATGTGACAAAACCCTTCTTCAACGCTGTCAGGTCCGTTTCGCGATCGCCGGGATCCGGAGGCGGTTCGCCCGCGGCCCAATAGTAGTCTCGTCCTTTGGGATCCTGACGTTTGACGAAGTGTTCGCCGTATCGCTCGACGCCCATCGGCACGATTCGCACGTCGGGCGGGCCGTTGATCGCAGACGTGGGAATATTCAGGTTATAGAGTTGGGCGGCTGAATCCTTCAGTTCGAGTATCTGTTGGATGATGCCCACAGCAATGGACGCAGCCCGACTGAATTGCGCGTGCTCGTCGTACTCCAACGACACAGCCACGCTGGTGATTCCGAAAAAGGCGCCCTCGATGGCCGCGGCTACCGTGCCGGAATACAGCACGTTGATGCCCGCGTTCAGCCCACCGTTGACGCCGCTGACAATCAGATCGGGGCGATTGGGACAGAACTCGAACACGCCGATCTTGACGCAGTCCGCCGGGCTTCCTTCCACGGCCCAGCCGCGATGCCGATCGCCGTCGTAAGCTTCCTGACAGATCAAAGGGCTGAGAAAGGTGATCGAGTGGCTCACACCGCTCTGCTCGTGCGCCGGGGCCACGACGCAGACATCGCCTATCTTCTGCAGTTCACGTTCCATCGCCGCCAGACCTGGGGCGTGAATTCCATCGTCGTTCGTGAGGAGAATTTGCACGGTCCGTCTTTTCGAGTTGGTGATCCATCTGTTCCTGAGAATGTGTGAACGTGAATATACGCCCGATTGCGTGGTGGATCAACGACCTGCCCCCTACTCAAACCATGGGGTCGACCCTATAATCCGTGGCTTCCAATACCCAGCCCCGCCGAGGATTTTGGCGGGCTTTTTTCGTTTCTGGCCTTTGTGTGGGATCACAGCCATGACCGCCAGTGCCTCCAATCCACAGGGCGACTTTTCACGCATCTTTGACGAACGGGTACTCGTGCTGGATTTCGGCTCGCAGTACGCCCAGTTGATTGCTCGACGCGTTCGCGAACAGAACGTCTACTGCGAAATCGTCCGCCACGACATAACGCCGGAACGACTTCTAGCACACAAGCCCAAGGGCATCATCTTGTCAGGCGGACCGAACAGTGTCTATGAAGAAGGAGCACCGCACTGTAATCCCGAATTGCTCCGACTGGGAATTCCCGTATTGGGCATCTGTTATGGGATGCAACTGGTGTGCGACATACTGGGCGGAAAAGTCGACAGCACGCCTTCGCGCGAGTACGGGCGGGCCCGTTGCCACGTGACGTCCCACGAGAATCTATTTGCGGGAATCCCCGGTGAGACGGATGTCTGGATGAGCCATGGCGATCAGGTGTCGCGCGTATCGGACGATTTCGTCGCATTGGCTCACACCGACACGTGCCCCATCACGGCCGTCAAGCACGAAGAGTTGCCTGTTTACGGTTTGCAGTTTCATCCGGAGGTGACCCACACGCCTCAGGGCGGAACCATCCTGCACAACTTCCTTGCAGTCGTGTGCGAATGCGAGGGCACGTGGCACTTGGGCGATTTCGCCAGAGAGACCATCGAGAGGATCCGAGACCAGGTGGGCGACAGCAGAGTTATCTGCGGCCTATCCGGCGGCGTCGATTCCTCGGTGACGGCCGCTTTGCTGGCCAAGGCAATCGGTCCTCAGCTTTCCTGCATCCTTGTCAATAACGGTCTTCTGCGCAAGGCGGAGCAGGAGGCGGTCCTGGCGGAGTTCACTAATCACTTTCGAACCGATCTGCACGTCGTGGATGCCGAGGACCGGTTCCTGTCCGCGCTCGCTGGGATCACAGAGCCGCAGGAGAAACGACGCCTGATTGGACACGCGTTCATTGAATGCTTCACAGAGGAAGCGGCCAAGATCGAAGACGCGCGGTTCTTGGCTCAAGGGACGCTGTATCCCGACGTGATCGAAAGCGGAGCGGCTCCGGACGGGCCGGCGGCGACGATCAAGCTGCATCACAACGTCGGCGGCTTGCCGAAAGAGATGGAGTTTGAGTTGATCGAACCGCTCCGGGATCTTTTCAAAGACGAAGTCCGAAAACTGGGGCTGGAATTAGGGTTGCCGGAAGAAATCGTCTGGCGTCATCCGTTCCCGGGACCGGGATTGGCGGTGCGTTGTCTGGGCGACGTGTCGCGCGATCGTCTGGACGTGCTGCGCGAAGCGGATTACATCGTTGTCGAGGAAATCAAAGCGGCAGGGCTGTATCGTAGCACGGCACAAGCCTTCGCCGTCTTGTTGCCTGTGGAGAGCGTAGGCGTGATGGGCGATGCCCGGACTTACGAAAACGCCATCGCGGTACGATGTGTCGATACGGCCGATTTCATGACCGCGGATTGGAGCCACCTTCCGTACGAGGTGCTTGGACGAATATCGACGCGCATCATCAACGAGGTGAAAGGCGTCAACCGCGTCTGCTACGACATCAGCTCCAAGCCACCGGCCACGATCGAATGGGAATGAGTCTTCGGAAGTGAAGTTTGGGAGGGCGAAGCTCCTGCTGAGCCGCGTCTTCCCACGGTTTCGGCTCGGCCGAGCCTCGCCCTCCCAATTTCGAAATGGGCTTTCAGAAACGCGCAACGGTGGTGCCGCTCACGCGTCGAATCAGCCGCCGCATCTCCAGCACGCTGACCGTCGATAACACTCGATGGATCGGTAGTCCGCTGGTTTCCACGACTTTGTCGATGGTCGTAGGGTCAATCCCGATGGCATCCAGCACTTGGCGTTCCTGTTCGTTCAGCTTCAATTCGGCGGGATGATGAACAACGCGGCCGTCCGATCGCGGCGTCGCTTCTACCAACGGCCCAAGCTCTTCCAACACGTCTTCGACGCACTCCACCAGCTTCGCACCGTCGCGAATAAGCCGATGACAACCGCGCGACGCTCGGCTATCCACTCGCCCAGGCACGGCAAAAACCTCGCGGCCCTGTTCCATGGCATGCTGAGCCGAAATCAACGCACCGGATCGTTCCGCCGCTTCCACCACAACCAAGCCAAGGCTCAGGCCCGTAATCACTCGATTGCGTCTTGGAAACGCTCCGCTTATTGGTTCGTTTCGCGGTGGATTTTCACTGATCACGGCGCCGGAATCGCGGATCTCCTCGGCCAGCCCCTTATGCTCCGGTGGGTAGACGTTCAGCACGCCGCTGGCCAATATCGCTAGAGTCCGACCGCCAGCATTTAGTGCACCGCGATGCGCCGCGGCGTCAATTCCGCGTGCCAAGCCACTAACCACAGTCAGCCCAGCTCGAGCCAACCCGCCAGCCAATCGTTCCGCTTGCCGTAGTCCATAGTTGGTAGCATGGCGAGTGCCGACGATAGCGATGGCCAGCGCGTCGTCGTCGCCAACATCTCCGTGCACGAACAGGATGCTCGGCGGATTGTGTATTTCCCGCAACAGCCGCGGGTATCCTGCCTCTTCGTCGCTGATGATCGTGATGCCGTGTTCGCGACAGATGGCGATTTCGACTTCCGCGTCGATCTCGTCGCGAGCCGATACGAGCGCACAGCTCAGCTTAGGACCGACGCCTGGAACTTGACGCAACTCACCTGAACTGGCCGCCAGCACGGCTTCGGCCGAACCGAAATACTCCAATAGCGACTTGCGAATCGTCGGTCCAACGCCCGGAACGAGCGCAAGACGGACGGTCGCTGCCAAGGAAGCATCGTTAACAGGCGGCGGATCGCCGGTTGCGTCGCTCAAAGCCCAGTCCTTCTGCCGATTTCGAGTGTTTTCCTGCTGTTGAGGTTACCCATCTGTCCGCCAGATGCAAGCAGGACGGACTGCCCGGATGATCGTCCTTATCCATCCCGGTTGCCGTTTCTGTTGCCGATTCGCCCGTCAGAGCCGTATACTAAAGATCGGGGGATGAAGGTCGGCAAGGACTGGGACGAAGAATATGAGCATGAGACTCTCATTTGCCAGTCTGATCGCTGCGGCGCTACTGTCGGTCGCCAGCCCGTCACACGCCACTGTCTTTCTGCTCGTCAACGGCGGCCAGATCGAGGGCGAATGGGTCAATCGCGACGAGAAGCAACGGCAGACCTACGTCGTGCGCACGAAAAACGGCGGCGTGGTCACGCTCGCCAACGCCCACGTCGACGAGGTCGTCGAAAAGTCGGAAGCCTTGGCGTGGTACGAACAATGGCTGCCCAAGACACCACAGACGGTCGAAGGCCACTTGAAGATGGCCGAGGAGTGCCGCAAACGTTGGCTGAAAGAGCAACGCGAGCACCATTTGGGAGAGATCCTCAAACTGGAGCCGGACCACAAGCAGGCCCGCTATGGCCTTGGATACAGCCAGGTCGAAGATCGTTGGGTGAAAACCGACGAATGGATGAGCAGTAAGGGGTACATACGCTATCGCGGGGACTGGCGGATTCCTCAGGACGTGATGCTGGAAAAAGCGGCCGAAGAGGTCGCGAAGCGTCAGAGGGAGTGGAGGGAGAAGGTCAACAGCTGGCATACATCGATACGAAAAGGACGCGGCAAGGAACAGGAAGCCATAGACGCCCTCCGCGCGATCGACAATCCAAGTGCCGCACCAGCACTGGCAGATATCCTGAAGAACGAGAAGGAGCCACGCAACGTACGGATGCTAATGGTCGAAGTCCTGGGCGGACTGCAATCGCCGATCGCAGTTGGCACCTTCGTTGAACTGGCCATCAAAGACCCGGACGCAAACATCCGTGACGCGTGCTTGGATAAGCTTGCCAAGTTCGGCACCGAGCACGCGGTACACGCATTTCAGAAGATGCTGAAATCGCCGGACAACAAGGTTGTCAATCGAGCGGGCTTTTGCCTTGGTTCCTTAGGGAAGCCGGAGGCTACGCTGGCTCTGATCAATTCGCTAACCACCGAGCACAAGTTCCTGGTCAAAAGCGGCGGCGACCCGGGAAGAATGAACGTAGGATTTGGCGGCGGCCCCGGCGGCGGGGGCAATACGTTCGGTGTTGGCGGACGCCCGAAGCTGGTCAAGCAGCAGCTGAACAACGAGAACGTGTTGAACGCCCTCGCCGTCCTCAACCCAGGCGTCAATTTCGGCTACAAGATTGATGCGTGGAAAGCATGGTACGTCGCCAAGCATCAACCACCACCTGAAGACCTCCGACGAGATGACTGAGGTCTCTTCCACCGTCCTCGGAGCCAATGACTTGTCGACGGTGGTTATGCTTCAGCACAACGCCCCATCCAATTGGTCCGTCCCCCATCGTTATGCTGAAGCGTAACCTACAAGAAGGTGCGGACAGGATATCCTGAATTCCATTCATCGCCGCATTCAGCTTCTCAACTCCTAACGCATTGCATTTGCCCACTTTTGATGGTATTTGTGTCTATCGGCATACCGGCATTCACGCTTGCCTATCGAAATGCGCCGCCTTGTACACGCCTCGACTGTACGTTCAATCCACAACCGAGTTTCCAACGGAGGTACTCCACGCATGCAACGAGCAACTTCACTATGTGTCATGACAGTCTTGTTCCTTTCACTCCAAGCATTTACGAGTAGCTCACAAGCTGAAGATTGGCTCCAGTTCCGCGGCCCAGACGCTGCCGGTAGTTCTGACGAAACCGGTTTGCCCATGACTTGGGATGCCGAGACCAACATCGTCTGGAAGACCCCCTTGCCCGGCCCCGGCGCGTCCAGTCCCGTGACGTACGGCGATCGCGTCTATTTGACCTGCCACAGCGGGTACGGTTTGGACTCCAAATCACCAGGCGACCCCGCCGAACTGCAGCGAAACCTGGTCTGCATCAACCGCCAGGATGGAAGCGTTATTTGGGATGTCACCCAAGCGGCCACGTCGTCGCAGAAACCCTACCAAGGCTTCATTGCCCTGCACGGATACGCTTCTGGCACACCGGTCATGGACAAAGATGGCATCTACGTCTTTTATGGCACCACCGGCGCCGCCGCTTACTCGCACGACGGCAAGCAGTTATGGCTAACGCCGTGCGGAACGAACACCCACGGTTTTGGAACCGGCACATCGCCGGTCTTGTACGAAGACCTGGTCATTATCAACGCCAGTGTCGAAAGCGGAAACTTGATCGGCTTGGACAAACGCACGGGCAAAGAAGTATGGAGTCAGCCCGGTATCAACCTTTCGTGGAACACGCCGGCATTGGTTAAGGCCACCGACGGCTGGGAACTGGTCGTCAACACGAAGGGAAAAGTCTTGGCATTCGATCCTGCGACGGGCTCGAAGCTCTGGAGTTGCGATGCCATCAACGACTACATCGTTCCCAGCATTCTGGCCAACGATGGAATCGTCTACGCCATCGGCGGTCGCAAGAATACGGCACTTGCGATCCGCGCCGGCGGACGAGGTGACGTGACGGCTACTCACAAACTATGGGAGATCAGTAAGGGATCGAATGTTTCATCCCCGGTCGTGCACGAAGGCTTCTTGTACTGGGCCAGCGAGACCAGAGGCGTCTTATACTGTGTCGACATCAAGACCGGCGAAATGGTCTATGAAGGGCGTCTGGATCCGCGCCCAGGACGCATTTACGCTTCGCCGGTGGCAGCGGACGGCAAACTGTATTACGTCAGCCGCGACCAAGGTACCTTCATCGTACCGGCCGAGCCGGAGTTCGACCTCCTGGCCCACAACAGAATCGAGTCCGACGATAGCATTTTCAACGGTTCACCCGTGATAAGCGACGGCCAGATCCTCTTGCGCAGCGACAAGTACTTATACTGCATCGGCAAGTGATGGTTGTGGGGCGGCTGTTCTATCGGTCTAAAGCATTGGTTGCAGTTCGTGGGCCAAGTCGATCTTCACGAGAGATGCACTCCACTCAGAGCGGGCAATTCACGTCGACCGCCCGTAGGTTATGCTTCAGCATAACGGCCTCTGCTTTTCGATATGCACACTGTCCCGCGTCGTCATGCTGAAGCATAACCTACAGAAACCTTGGCGGAGGAATGCTACGCATGAGTACTGCCCGTCAATCCGCTTGTACCCTCCTCTCGGCCTTGTTCTTCCACGCGCTGATTGCGGACGCCGAAACGGTGAACGACCGACCGTCGGGCGTCGGTGAACTGCTCTACAACGGCATTCGTTTGCCGGAGCAGTGGCCGCCAAAGCGGACTGTGGCTGAGCTACGTGAGCACGAACCTATGCCCGTGCCTTGGTTGAACGATCCGCCGGAGATGATCCCGATCGACGTTGGACGTCAGTTGTTTGTTGACGATTTTCTAATCGAGTCGACGACGCTGGAACGCGTGTTTCACAAAGCAGAGTTCTATGACGGGAACCCGGTCATTCGTCCAAACCGGCGTTGGGAGCGTGGCCGTGGCAGCGTGCCGTCCAGCGCCATGGCGTACAGCGACGGCGTGTTCTTCGATCCGCAGGCCAAGCTGTTCAAGATGTGGTATCGCTATGGAATTCGCGGTGGCTTTGCCTATGCCGCCTCCAAAGATGGGATGAACTGGGAGAAGCCAGCCGTCGAGCACGTACAGCCTGGGACGAACATCGTCCTGCTGTCCGGCAATCGCGATTCGGCCACAGTGTGGCTTGATCACGAGACCGCCGACGCAGAGCAGCGTTTCAAGTTATTCCAATTCCATCGCGACGCGTGGAAATCGTCGGTCCACACTTCACCGGATGGAATCCACTGGAGCGAGCCCGTCTGGACAGGGCCGACTTGGGACCGTTCGACGATCTTCTACAACCCGTTTCGCAAGGTATGGGTCTACAGTATTCGGGCGCACATTTATCCTGGACCGTGGGACTACCACAGCAAGCCGCCCAAGCCAATCGGGCGCGCCCGCAAGTACTGGGAACACGCCGACTTTGTCGCCGGCGCCGAGTGGACGGGCGGACACATGCACGAGGACTGGAAAGAGGACGAACCGGCCTGGTGGTGCGCGGCGGATCGCCTGGATTCGCCGGACATCGGCCCCGCCGACACCCACGCGGAACTCTACAATCTGGACGCGGTCGCCTACGAGAGCGTCTTGCTAGGCCTGTTCAGCGTCTGGCACGGCGGATCGTCTGCTGGGCGTCCCAAAATCAACGATATCATGCTCGGCTTCAGCCGAGATGGTTTTCATTGGCACAGGCCGTTCCGACAGGCCGTGATCCCCGTGGCCGACGATACCGAAGCCTGGAACTGGGCCAACGTCCAGTCAGTCGGCGGCGGATGTCTGGTCGTCCGCGACCGACTGTTCTGCTACGCCAGTGGCCGCAACGCAAAGGAAGACACAACCGGCTTGGCCTTCTTGCGCCGCGACGGCTTCGCCTCGATGCAGGCCGGTGACGAGGAAGGAACGCTCACGACACGACCAGTTCGTTTTCGCGGTAAGTTCCTTTTCGTCAATGCCGCCATCGAAGAACGTGGAAAGCTCGAAATGGAAATACTGGATCGCGAAGGCAACGTCATCCAACAGTTTCAAAAACAGGCGTGCCACCCCATACACGAGGACAAAACGCTGATCCCCGTGAAATGGAACAACGTGAACGACCTCTCGTCAATCGCCGGCCAACCAGTTCGTTTTCGATTCCATCTGAAGCAAGCAGCCCTGTATTCGTTCTGGGTAAGCCCCGACGAAACCGGCGCCAGTCACGGATACGTCGCAGCCGGAGGTCCGGGGTTCACCGGACCGAAGGACACGGTGGGCATCGGAGCACATGACGACTGATTGCTTGACCGCGCGAAGATTTCGATGATTTTGCCCAACAATCATTTTGCCCGAGCAAGAAAGGCAAAACCATTTGCGGGCAAAATCATTCGATCGCTGTGCGACTGTTGGCTGCGGCACGCTCGCTATTCCAGGTAAGCCGGCTTCTGTTTGAACGCGTCGGCGGCTTCTTCGGCGTTCACGACGCGATTGTAGATTCGCAGGCCGGAGATCCAGCCGTTCACTTGATACGGTGCCGATGGTCCTCCGCTGTATTGCCCGACGTGTAGCGGTCCGTTCCAGGTCGCCTGGATGATATGGCCGGGTTTCTCGGCCACTTTCTGGCCGTCTTGGTACAGACGAGTCGTGCGCCCGTCGAATGTTCCGACCAAATGGGTCCAGCGACCGGGCGCGGGCTTGCCGCCGTCGCAGTCGATACCGCCAACATGCCAACGCCAACCGGCCCCGATCCGTTGCAGGAACCAGCCGGCGTGCCGCCAGTGTCCGCAACTGACAACCACGGGCATTTGTCCTTCGTTGGTGAAA
The DNA here is from genome assembly GCA_964617665.1 of uncultured Pirellulaceae bacterium. GTDB lineage: Bacteria > Planctomycetota > Planctomycetia > Pirellulales > Pirellulaceae > JADHUC01. Next base: position 8,951 of record CAZUAH010000259.1, on the reverse strand, counting down.
TACACCCAAAACTCGACCGAAAGTCGCGTATTCAAATCGAACTCCGGTCGATGGGAAAATGTAACATGGCCACCTTGTCGAATGTCGAGCATGCCGCCAGCGACCTTCGCCTTTCCGTGCACCTTGCCGGGGGCGGCGCCGCCGCCGTATAGCGAAGCGTTTGCGTCTTGTGCGAACGTGGCTTCAAAGACCGGCTCTTTGATCTCGGGCAGCGCCGCGGCTCCTGCGGGTGAGGAAGATGCACTTTCCGCCCCGCGCCGATTTACCGCGCGCACCGCATACTCGTGTTCGACGCCTGCCGACAAATCCACGTCGGTGTACTGCAGTTGGGCGACCGGTTCTGTGGTCAGGCACGCGAACTGGTCGCTACCGGTCTTTGCGCGATAGACGTGATATCGCAAGCAAGTGTCGCCCAGCTCCAGCCACCGCAGTTCGACGCGTCCTGGAGCCGCTTCCGCCTTCAGTCCCGTAGGCTGCGGCGGCTCCGGCAAAGGTGGCACTGAGATTGAAGCGCGGATCGGCTCGCTACGATCGTCCTCCGCAACCAGTATCAGTGCGTAGTGATTCTGCCCTTCCGGTGCTTCGGCATCTGTGAATTCGAATAGCCGAGTGGCCGTGACCAGCGTCTCGTCGGTCGGCGTGAAATCAGCTCGCGATCCGCGGTGTATTTCGCTGCCCAGCCCTATCGTGTCAGCCGAACGCTCCCACGCGAGATGGACAATGCTCTCCGCATCCACGCGTGCCTCCAGCGTTGGCAGCGAATCGGGCAGCGACGGCGGCAACAAACGCCGACAACTGCCCGCATTGATTTCTGCGCCGGGCATGTCGGAGCGAGGCGCGGCCAGGGCCCTTCGGCGACCATCGTTGATGATCGCCAGCATGGATTGATAGTGCGAATCGTCGGTCGAGGCGAAGCTGACAACCGATTCGCCTTTTGTGTCTCGAGGTGGCGGCGTTTGCGGTGCAAAGGACTCCAGCGGTAAATCCGCGTGGACATACCCACCGGTTCGTAGAATGTGGATTCGTTGACGAGCAGGATCGACCTCTCGATCGCGACACATTCCCAGCCCCAACCCCTCGGCGTCTTCCGCAAGTGGGGCGCGAAGAATCCGACTCCGCTCCGGATGCTGGAGGTTGAACCAGTCGTTCTCGAACATGGTCACTTGGCCGTTCTTCCCGTGGCATCGTAAGCAACCGGCCGATTGCATTTCCGCAATCAGCGCGTTCTTCACATCCGGCCAGGCGTTGATCTTGCATCCGTGATCAGTGTAGTCCCAAGTTCCGTGGTACAGGCCGTTGGTGTCGATCCAGGCCATCAGCAAGTCGCGTTCGGTCCGGCTGAGGCTCGCGATATGCCCGTCGTGACCGGAGACCAAGATCTCTGCCAAAGGTGCGGCGCCCGATCCGTGAGATCGCGGCTGGAAAATCTGGGCGGACCAATTAGCCGTGCCGTTCATGCAATCGATGCCCGATATCCAATAGGCAATCAACTGAGTCTCACGGCGAGTCACAAGATTCTCGTAGCCGATGTTGAAATACTCCGTCCAGCCGCCCGACAGATCCATTCCAGCGGCAATCCCCTCATCGCCACCGTGGCAACGCACACAGTGCTTGTCCATGATGGGCTGAATCATCGAGGGATAGTCGACAAAACCCGTTCCCCACGATTCAGGCTGTGGTCGGACCGGCTTTCGCGAAACCGCAAGACGGTCGCCCGAGTTGGCCGGTGTGTGGTATTTATGTTCATGACACCCGATACATGAGCGTGTCACACCGGGCGCAGCCTGGACAAAGGTCCGCATGCTCTGGACCAGCCGCCCTTCGTCATCCAACGCCTGCAGGTAAAGGGCTCGTCCGGCCGGCACTTCGAAATAGGCCGATCCGTCCTCTTCGACCGGCACCACGCCCAGGTAGTTTTTTGCGCTGAAGGCCAGGATGGCGCTGACCAGGAACGTCTGGTTCATCGCTCCGCCCGGCGTAGCGCTGGTGCGCGATGTTTCTTCAATCACGCGCAGCCACTTGACTTCGCCCGGTTCGACGCCTGCCAGCCCCTCGTAGACATCCTGTACGTACAAGTGGCCGGTCACCTCTGCGTGCTGTCTGCCGTCGGGAATGATCGTCGGTCGCGGTCGCGGTTTGATCAGCATGGGCGAATGGCAGCAGATGTCCGGTTCGGCATGGACCAATTGCCGATGGCCGTGCCGGTCCATGATCTCGATGGCGTTGAACGCGCTGCCTGCCGGTCGGCCGCTGAAAAGGACTACGTCCCCGGACAGCGGCCAGGGGTCGCACGAATCGCCACGATCGAATGTGGGATCGTCCGGCGTCTCAAAGTTGATCATCGCGCCCGGGGCGTTCTTGCCCAGTCGCGTGTCGATCATTCCAATGGTGCCTCGCGGCGGGGCGTTGTGCCGAGTCAGCGACGCCGCCACCAGATGTGGCGAACCGGGCACCGGCCGCGCGTCCAGCAGCGCCTCGGGATGGACCATGTTGTTGGCAAACATGGCCGTCTCGTTCGTGCCGTCTGGGAAAATGGTCCACAGGCTCTGCTGTGTCAGCGCCGTCTTGTCCACGTACTCCCAACGGCCTTGAAGAATCCGTCCGTCCGGCAGGACACAAGGGTCGAATTCATTCACGTTGTTCACCGACAGCGTGCGGATGTCCGTGCCGTTGGCGTTCATCACGTGCATGATATCAACACCCTCGTTGGCACAAGGCACCAATCCGTGTTGCCGTGTCGACGTGAAGACAATCCGGCCGCCCGGCAAATACGCCGGGCTGACATCGTGCACACCGCCGTGCGATCCACGGTAGTCATCTTCGCAGGGACAAGGGTCCGTCAGACGCCTCAGGCCGGTGCCGTCGACACCGATTTCGTAGATGCTCGTAGATCCGGCCGCTTCACCTTTGAAGCAAAACAGCAGACGTTTGGCGTCCCACGAAAGCTCCGGATCGCTGTAGATCCCCTCACCCAGTGTCTCCGGGGTCGTCGGGTCGATCACCGCTCGGACCCTGTGCCTTTCCGGTGGATCGCTGGGGTTTTCAATCACATAGATCCCGCCACCCGGCTTCCACTTGTAGAACGTGTCATAGATGTGAATGCCGACGTAAGAGTGCCGTTTGGTGAACAGCAGCGGCGCATCAAGCATGCCAGCCAGTTGAGGCGACTTCTCCGCCGGTTCCGCAGCCGAAACCGGCTGCCACACGCTCGCTCCAGCAGTGAGGCCCACGAGTATCGCCAATATCCGTATCCTATTTCCCATCTCATTCCTCGCAACCAGTTACTATGGTGCGGCCAGCATATTGTGTCCTTGTTTAACGGCAAGCCGAAGGCGACTGTGTCCCGGACTCGCCGACGCCTGCGGCTTGCCGTTAAACGAACCATGCGGACAATTCAAACCGGCAGCGGAGAAGTGCCCATTGGGCAGACGATCTGTCGTCACATTATGACTGAAGGATACGCGGCGGGTCAATGAAAACCTGGATCGAGATCCCATAAGTGGAGCCAAACGGTTTCATATTCTTGCCAACCATATTCTTGCCCAAATCGATTCCGCCAAGAACATCAGGGGCAAGAATATGCTTGACACTCCGAGTAGCCGAGCATGAGTTCTCTGCATTCGTTTCGGATATCAAGGGCGACGCCCTCGCCTAGACCTCCTCCGGCATTCGGTAGTGTTTTCGGGCGGCGGCTTTCAGGTACTTGTTGGCGTCGTCGTTGTTGACGAACTTCTCGGCCTGGCCGTCAAAGACCAGTTTTTGGTTGCCGCTGCGGTGAGCGATGTTGGCCAGATGCTCCAGGCTGGCTGACAAGTGGCCTTGCACGATGTTGGCCTTTGGCTGTTTGCGAGTGCGGATGCAACTGACGAAATCTTCGATCGCCTCCGGGTCTCCCTGCCGGCCGTAGTCGCTGGCCACTGCTTGGCCATCGGCTGTCATGGCTTGCCAACCGCCGCCGTGGCGACCGAGGTACATCAGTTGCTTTGTGCCGTAGATCTCGATTCGCGTCGAGTTCTGCGGCCAGTAGGGGAAGCGGTCGCCGTCGCGGATATCCGGCGGCGTTTTCTTCATGTACCCGCGACTGAAGCCCGTTGTATCGAGCGTCATCGCCAGCTTGTCGAACTCGAACGTGACGATCAGGCAGTCGGGCATTTCGCCGCCGTCGTCGTACCGCCAGCGGCCGCCGTAACTATTGACCGCATTCGGATGCGATGGATCGCCGACGGCCAAACGAGCCAGATCGATCACGTGGATGGCATCCGAGTTATTGCCGCCGGAATAGTCCCAATAGCCGTACCACCCCCGATGCACCTGGCGATTGTACGGACGCTCGGGAGCCGGCCCCAACCAGGCGTCCCAGTCCAGCCCCTCCGGCGGATCGCCGTCCGGGACCTTTTTCATCGGATACCCGCCGTAGACGCTGCTCTGCATGAAGAACAACTTCACCAGGAACACGTCGCCCAGGTTGCCGTCCTCGATGTACTTACGTGCCGATGCTGCGTACGCCGTGGCACGGGACTGGGTACCGGCCTGGACAATGCGTTTGTACTTCTCTGCGGCTTCAACCATCTTGCGGCCTTCTTCGACTTTGCGCGAGATGCACTTTTCCACATACACATCTTTTCCCGCCTGGCACGCCCAAACGGTGGCCAGCCCGTGCCACTGCTCGGGTGTCGCGACCACGACCCCGTGCACGTCCTTGTCGTCGAACACACGCCGCATGTCTGCGACGTACTTGGGAGCAAATCCCTGGATCTGCTCGAAATCCCTGGCAGCCGCCTCGCCACGCGGTTTCTCCGCGTCGCAGACGTACTTGATGTCCACATCCTCGCGAGCTGCCAGTTTCCTGGTGAACCCTCGACCACGGCCCCCGGCTCCGATCAATGCAATCACCACCTTATTGGCAGCCGATTCAGCCCCCGTCGCCCGCCGCACCGACGCGGCCGTAGCCAGCGCCGCTGCCCCCGTCACTGAGTTCTGCACGAAATCCCTGCGGGTGAGTCTTGCTGACATAGTCGATCTCCTTGTTTGTGGAAACACTGAATCCCACGCGTGGGTCGCGTCCGGCGCGGCGGTAGGATGCTCGCGGAGTAATCTGATTCACGAGACACCCGGCGTGCTACGTTGAACTGCCTACAGTATCAGGGACCACGCCAACGAATACCAGTGAGCGACCTCTGCAGCAGCCAGTTTCGACCACTGGCCAGTCGCGTGACGAAGCCAGCGAGGTGCAGAACATCCGAGCCACGTTTGGCCAAATCGGTTGGATGTCGGTCCGCCGGGCTTTACGAGACTCAAGGGTGGTCGGTGGGAGTTGAATGACTGACGCGGGGCTTGCCTTTCTTCCCCCAGGTACTCACGAGCGCGGGCGTGACGTCATCATCAAGAAGTTTGAATTCGTAATCCCCAAACTCGATATGCTTCATGCTCCAGTCCGCGTCGTTTTGAACAAAGCACTCAACGAGCAGCTTGAATGCGAATTCCTCGCCGTGGGCAAAGACGTCGTTTGGATTTGAGCAACTCAACGCGATGGCTTTGGTCTCGGATGGCGCGATCATCAAGACTGCACCAGTTCCCGGCCACGCTGTTATTTCCATCGGTAACTCCAGATCGTCAATCTGGCACCGAACAGCCGAGCGTCCAAGATGTATCAGTTGCTCATTCTTGTTGGTCATGAGCGCCGAGCATGTGAAAGCAGTCTTATCTTCGGACATTCGTATGTCTCTAAGCGCGCATGCGACCTTCTCTCGCTGTTTACGTTCCGGATCTATCTTGTCAAGGACTTCTTCCAAGATAGGTTCCAGCTTCGCCTGCATTTCCCGATCAGCTTTTGCCCGCTCTGCGCGCTTCTCCCGTTCCGTGTGGGCAATGTACGCGGGGAGGAGTTCAATTGAGATCCCAATAACCACCACTGCAAACGCGCATCCAAGGGAGAGTGCAGTGTAAGCCAGGGACATACATATGGCCCTACGCTTCCGCGAGTCACTCTGTTTCGATATCGCCTTTCCTAGCATGAGCGAGGACGCGACGAACCCGTATATTGGGACGAGATACATCAATCCGCCCAGCGCTGGTTTGCAGAACCCGTACACCGCGACGGTCAAGCATTGAAATGAGCACGCATAAAGTGCCAAGCTCGCCAAGTCAGATCTGAAAGTACCGACCGAAGTCCCGACTCGGCTAAACAGACGTGCCAGTCCGTAAAGAACGATGACGGCAGGGATTGAGTAAGCGAAGAGGCGTGGTAGCGTCACATAATGACCAAGGCCGCCTGGTAACTCGGCAAAACTCGGCGCGTACGCTTTGACCAATTCGATCCGGAAAAAGCTCATCAGGACCAAATACAGCGCGAAGACGGAAATCGCCGTGAGTGTGAATGGTCTGACAAGCGTCTTGCGACGAGATTGGTCCAACCATCTTTCACAGAAACGATGAGGCAGAACAGCCAAGTAAAACAACGTGGTCAGGAAACGGTCGACAAAAGTGACGACGCCTTCGATCGTGTCTTCGACTAATTTAAAGAGCTTGAACTCCGACTGCGTCATAGTCCTTCGGAACTCCTTTACCAGATATTCGTGTCATGTTGCTATTTCTTGGATCTTGGCCGTCGCAACAGCGTGCTTATTGGCCACTTTTCCGCCCCGGAGTTTTGCGGCTGCCCACATCGCTACTCGTGGACGGCAATTGGTGTTCCCATACGAATTGTCATGGAATAAACAGAGCGAAGCAAGTGCGCATTCTCCTACCAATGCGAGACAGCCACCTTTTGAGTCGCGCATAAGGGCGGCCGGTTTCTTGACCATCACCGAGCGAAACAAAAACTCAGTTCGCCGCTCCTTTTCCTGAGTCGCTGTTGCCTGGAACGGCATACCTCTGGCCGAGACCCAGCCCTACGCTTCATCTACGGCCACGATCGCAGCCTTGACCGTGTCGGGCAGGTTTGGCCGGGCGTTTCTACAGATCAGCTTTAGAAGCGCCGTTGCGTCTGCCGGTTGCATTGGATTTTGCAGCGTGCGCAAGTGGCGTATAATCGGAATTCGGTCGCGCGTGCGTTCTTGCGCGAGGCATCGTAACGAGAGAAGGACCGGCCATCCTCGGACCCTTTTAAGGATCGTCCGTGGAGCAACCGACGTGCTGTCAGCCCCCTCACCCTGCCCTCTCCCCAGCGGAGCGAGGGTACATCGGACAGCAAACAAGGAGAACTGTTGTGAGGATCTGCTCTAATTGCCGACTTTTCTGGCCCGCGTTCACGTTCGCGTTCATATTGGGACCCGGCCACGCTGTCCTGGCGAAGCCAAAGTACACGCCCGTGCCTCATCCGTCGCCGGAGGAGGTGGAGGAGGGGCTGACACAGTGGGCGGAAAGATCCCCGGATGCATTGCGAGTTTCCGGTTGCGGGAAGAGCGGTAAAGGACGGCCGATTATGCTCTGCCGGATTACCGATTATTCGGTGCCGGATGACGACAAGCAGGTTGCGTTGGTGACCGCTACGCATGTGGCCAGCGAGTTGAATTCGGGCACTGGGCTGTTGCGGCTGGTCAAGTGGCTGATCTCCGACGATCCTGCGGCCCAGGCCATCCGCCGCCGCCAAGTGGTGCTTGTCGTGCCGTATTCCAATCCCGACGGTGTGGCTCGCGACGGAGGTAGTGACGTGTACATGTGCTGGAACTTCGATGGCGTGGTCGATCCCGAGAAGCACCCGGAGGCGGTAGCACTGAAACGGTTAATCGACGAACACCAGCCGGAAATCCATGCCGACAACCATGGTGTGTGGTTCGCCGAGCAGACCATGTGGGAAAGCACTGGGATCTCCTGGGCAAGCGGTCTATCTCGCTCGTACGCGCCGGACATTCCGCGTTTGATGAACGAAGCCGCTGAGCAGGCCGGATTCTTGATAACCGATGGCGAACAGAGCGCCGGCCAGATCCGTGTAACGGCGCCCGTTCCGGGTGCCGACCATCACTATTACATCCGCAACGCGAACGTAAACATCTGCGGATACTCGTACCATCGCTACCACACGATCGCGTTCACCATGGAATCGGGGTACGACGAGAGTGCGGTCGCGCGCATCCGCAAGATGCTGGAATTGGGCAACGAGGTCTGGCGTGGCGAACGTTATGCGGGCTATCCGGTGAGCCAAGTCGGATGCTGGACCTCGATGGCAATTTCCGCTTGGGGCCCGGATGCCAAGAGCCGAAGAGCAAGTCGTGTGGAACTATGGAACAAGCTGCCGCAATTGACTTTCGGTTGCGCTCATCCCGAGCCGCGAGGTGGCATTATGGCTGTCTGTGCCACCACACCTCCCGCCGCCACGCAGTTCCTTGATCCCTCGACCGTATCCGGACTCGTCGAGAAACTGAAAAACGATTCCCGCTACGATGCCAAGGCACTGGCCGATGTTGCTAACCGGATCCCAGCGGAGAACTTCCTGCCGCAATATCGCGGCGCGGCCCCAAACGGAAGTTTCGAGCCGATTAAGAACGGGCTGGTCATTCGTTTACTGGTTCCTGATCGCGATGCAGAGGTTTCGGAGATCCGGCTGGACGGTCATCTGGTCCAACCATCGGACACCGACGGCTATCACATTCGCCATAACCCAGGCACGATCGTCGAGATAGCCGTTCCGCCTGACAAAGTGCGCGAGTTGCACGTCGTTTCGTGTTTCTACGATTCACCAACGAAGCGACGCGCCGGTTTTCTTCCCGAGGACTGGGAGTAAGCACTGGGCAAGAACTGTTCGCAGTACCGCCTTCAGACGGAATAGTTGCACGTGCCGCTCGACTGGCAGACGGTCTGGGTCGTCTCGGTCAAGGAAGAATCCACGTCGTCCTGCTGGATCTCGCTCTGCCGGACAGCCCGGGACTGGACAGCGCCACCTTGAAACTCGAACACCGCTTTTCGTTGGATTTCCTGAACTCATTAGCCGTTTGGGCGCTAGCCCCGGTTCC
>CAZUAH010000258.1:0-18917 GCA_964617665.1 uncultured Pirellulaceae bacterium | reverse complement strand
TACGAAACAGCCATCGGCGAAAGTCCTCGGCACATGTGCCGGAGAAATCATGAATACAGGCCGCAACCTTCAGAAAGGCCTCAGACGTAATATCCTCGGCCACCGCGCGCACCAGCAACCGGCGCAGGCAGTACGCAAAAACTGGCGGATAGAAGTGATCAAAGAGTTGCCCAAACGCATCCCGGTCCGTTCGGGCGGCTTTTACCACATCATCCACCGGATCGACCGGGTCTGAGTTATGGCTATCGGTCATTCTGAGAAGATCAATGCGCGAGCCGGCAAAGTGTTACACGGAGAAACGGAAAACTGATTGGTCAGACTGTCGATCTCGTGAAGGCGTCAACGCCTGCTTGGCCAGAATTCGTAACTCGTCAGAACAGTCACGTTTCTTGGAATCGAGCAAGAGGTCGCCATATTCAGAGACTACTGTTCGCGGATGACGAAGTCTTCGACGGGTTTGCCGTTGCGGATTTCGATTGGGTCGCTGACGGCCAGTATGTCGACGGTGCTTGAACTGCTGTAGTCGTCTTTCAGTGTCAGGCGGTATTGACCGTCGCCGAGATGGGGGAGGTTGATCAGACCGTCTTCGCAGTGGTGTGTCGACGCGTATGGGGCCTTGGGAATGTCTCCGTATGCCTGAAGTTGTTCGAGCTTGATGTAACGTCCCTTCAGCAAACGCCCGTGACGGTCCAGGATCTTGCCCGTGATGCGGCCGGTGGGCAGTTCGATTTCGATGTCGTCGCGGTGGTCACCGGCGATATCGAACGATTTCGTCACCGTCTGATTCGACATGTAGCTAAAGCAGCCGATGGTAAGTTGGCCGTCGGGCACGAGCAGAAATTGGAAGACGCCGTCTTCGCTGGTGTGACACGATGAATACCGCTTCTGTGCCTCGATGGACGTTTTCACGTGCACGTTGTTCACGGGCTGGCCGGCGCATGTAACGCGGCCCCGCACTCTTCGTCCTCCGTCGAGTACAATTCGGCGCGTTACCGTCTTCCCCGCCTCGATGGGGATGCGCAGCCGCATGTTCTCGTTCAGCATCCTGTTGGGATCTGTAAGGACGATGTAGTGTTTTCCTGCATTGACACCCTTGAACAGAAACCTGCCCGCGACGTCAGTCTCGGCAGTCGGGGCATTGCCCACGGAGCCGAATCCGCCGCTACGGACCGTGACGCCGGGCATGGGCCGGCCACCCTTGTCGACCACTTCGACGATTAGATTCCCCCAGCCCGCTTTGCGAATCATAAGAACCACCTCGTCCGCCGTTTCGCCTTCGGCAACCGTGACTTCGGCCTCCGGTCGTGTCTTACGCCACGATCCTGGGTCAAGGGGAGCGATGGTCAGTCTGTAGACGCCGGCCGGGACTTTGAACTCGAAGCCGCCGTCTCTTTTTGGGGTCGCATGTTTGCCGAATTCGAATCCGCTGTTCCCCTTCCCATCGATATCCACGCGGGCGCCCGAAGTGGGATTTCCGTTGCCGTCGACCATGCGCCCTCGGATTACACAGGTGGGCTTGGGCAGCACGACGTCGACACGCGCCAAGCCGCCGGGTGCGATCCGTACGTGGCGTAGGGCTCCGACACCCGACGGCGTCGAGATCCAGATTCTGCCGTCGCCCGGCGGGACAGCTCTTAATGCGAACTCGACGTCCTTGCCGCTCGTGATTCGCTGTTTCGGCAGGACCAGCCGCGGGCTTTCGCGATAGCCGTGGACTTCGTAGTCGACCACAGGCTCGCCCGAACTCCAGCGGACGGTACCAGTCACTCTACCGGTCCGAGCCATAACGACCGTCAAGTCACTGAATCCGCCGCCCGCCCGCGAGAGACGCAGGCCTTTCCCAGATCTGTCGGACTTTGGCGATTGGATCGACCAGCCCTTTGCCTCGACCCGGAGAAACGCGGCATTGGTGCTTTCGTCGACGGAAACGCTGAAAACTCCATCGTCGCCGGTTTCGGTGGTTTCGACGCCGGAAATGGGCATGTTTGCGCCGAACATGTGGCCCAGGCCGACCGTCACGCCGGTTAACGGCTGCCCTTCGGTATCCACGACTCGGCCCGAGATCGAGGATGCGGGGCGCTCGGGCAAGACAATCTCGATGGATCTGGGCGCCGCGTGTTCCTCGATGGTGATGTCTCGGATCAGCTTTGTCTGCCGACGCGGCCCGATGACCCCAATGGAGTATCGCGACGTCTCGGGCTGCGAGGCGTGATGACCGAGCCGCAGGTCGTCGGCGTTCTGCCGCACCGTGCGGATGATCCATTTGCCGTCCGCGTCCGATGTGGCCATACCTATCTGAACGAGTGAATGGAAAGAGATATCGCCACCGGATATGTTCAAATCAGGCATGAACCGGCGATACCACGTCTTGCGCGCGTCGCCCGCGAAGCAGACGACCCGCGCCCCTGCTAACGGTTTGCCTGCCGAATCGACGATCCGGCCGCTGAACGCCAGCGACTCGGCCGGCTTGAGTGTGACATCCAGTTCGAATTCCTTGCCGGGCGTCGCCTTCAGTTTGAGTTCCTGGTGGTGGAAGTACCGGGTGTTCGGGTCGGGCTTCGGCGACGGTGTGCCTTCTCCCTGGACCAAGATGACGACCCCGGGTGTTTGGGAGCGAGGGGCGAGGATCTTCACAGGAAGAGAATCGACGTGATCCGTGCCCAAAGCCAAACGCCCCAGGTCAAACCGGCCGTCGTCGTCGGTGACGGCACGGCCCGATCCGCCCGGACCGGCCACGCAACTGACGCTGACTCCCGTCACGGGTTTGCCGTCTGGATCGCGCACCGTTCCTCGGATGTTGATTGTGGCCGAAAGCCGGACATCACCCAAATCCAACGTCTCGCCTTCGACGGCGCCCATCAGCTTGATCTGGGCGAAGCCGCCGCACTCGGACACGACCTTCAACGTTTCGTTCAGACGGCCCGTGCGGATCAGGAATCGCCCCTCCGCATCGGCCTGGGAACGCTGGTACTGGTGCTTTCTGTCCATGTCCCAAAAGGCTTGCATGCCAGCCAAAGCGCCGACGGCTGGCTGGCCGTCGTGGCGCAGCACACGGCCAACAACTGTGGTCATGGGTCGAATCGTGATCTCGCGAAAGCTCGACTGCCCAGCAGTCAATGGAAACTCCGGGCGTTCCAGAAAGGCCCCGCGTGTCGGCGGCTCGTAGTGAGTGCCGGATGCAGCGCCCGCTTCGTATTCGCCCGGCGGCACGTGGACAATTGAGAACCGGCCCGCGTCGTCCGTGGTGGCCGTGCGCGTAAAGCCACAGCTAAATGGAGGCTTAAGAGTTACGGTGCAGCCGCCAACCGGCTTGCCGGACAGTTGATCTTTCACGACTCCCTTCAACCCGGCTGGTAGTCCTAACGTGAAATCGATGGGATGATCGGGGTTGCGGACCATTTGATACGGCGAGATCAGTTCGGCCGTTTCAGCATGCATGACGCTTTGCCCCAAACGGCCGGCAACATCGATCCGGTAACGGCCCTGGTCGTCCGTGCGTGCCTCCGCAATGGAACCGTCCTCTCGGACCAGAACAACCGTGGTGCCCGTGACTGGTTCTCCAGACGCGGCGAGTACGATGCCGGACAGCTCACGAGTCTCACGTGCTTCGAGCGTGAGAATGATCTCTTCACCGGTTCCTGGCATGAACCTCGGAATCCTGCCACCGCGACCTTCGGCCATGACGTAATACTTGACGCCGGCCAGTGGCGCCGTGACGTCGAAGCGCCCCTGCTGATCCGTGCGTACCCAGATTCTCAGCGCCTGCCGAAGCGGATGCTCGTCGACCGTCACAACCGAGATCTCTACCCCCGGCACGGGCTCGCCCTTGTCGTCCACGACTCGGCCAAACAAACGCTTCCCTTCCACGGGCGCTGCCTCCACCGGGCTGGCGAATTCAATGGCCGCTGCCACCGCCACGACCATCGCCACTGCGAGCAGCCCCGCTGGCCAACTGCTCGCTGGCTTCCGTTCCGTCTTGCCGGCGCCTAGGATCAAGCGGATGCGAGCCAGCAACGGTCTGCGACCGTTCAGGAGACCAAGCGCCGGCGCTGGCTGCGCTGTCGCAAGTCGCATGCGCCCGGCCCGCTCGAGCGCCGTCGCGTAGACTACCGGATCACCGGTGTGTTGGACGGCCATTTCATCACAGCAGACCTCGCGTTCGGCCCGCACGCGCGACGACAGCCACCAGAGGGCCGGATGGTAGAACAGGAGCGTCTCGACGATGCGCTGCAGCAAGTTGACCAAGGGGTCCAACCGCCGAACGTGGGCCAGTTCATGCGCAATGACGGCCTCCAGCAGCTCGGGGGACATCCCCGCGGCCAGCGACGCCGGCAACAGCACCAGCGGCTTCAGGTAACCAATCACCAACGGCTGCACGGCGGACGGCGAAAGCCGAATGCGACCGGCGGCCGCACCGAATCGCTCGCTCAATGCCGCGGCGCGGCGACGCAATTCATCAGGCAACGGTAGCAACCCGCGGCGCCAGCGATAGCTGCCCACGACGCCGAGTAGCATGCGGCTACCCAAAACCACCACACCCACAAGCCATGCAACCAAAGACCAAGGCACCGCTTGGCGCCCGAATTCGATGATCTTGCCACGCAAGTCCTGAACGATGACTGTTCGCGGATTGGGGTCGGAAGCGATGGGCAGTGCATCTGAAGCATGCGTCGTCTCGGTCCGTTCTCGGGACGCCGTCACCTCGAACGGTTCAGGCACGGGCGTTTCGAGGCGAACCGTTTCGGTGGGCGGCGCAAATGCCGAAGCCTCATGAGCGTCGGTCGTTTCAATAACGTCCGCGCGCGGCGTTTCCAGCCACAGATACGTTGCGACCGGACAGATCGCCATGACGGCGAATCCGAGCAAATAGGCTCGATAGCGTGCCACGCCGCGCCGCAGTCTGAACAGACCAACCAAGCCGGCCGTCATTAGCGCGACCAGCGCACCCTGCCACAGGAAATGCAGCAGCGCAAATCCCAACCGTTGCCAACCGGGCTGTGCAAAGAAGTCGATAACTGGCATCATTCATCTCCCTTGGCGCGAGCGGCTATGATGTCGCGAATCTCGTCGAGTTCATCGTCGCTGGGATTCGCGCCCTCCAGTAGATTGGTCACCATCGCGCTGGCTGAACCGTTGAACGCCCGCTCGAGCAGGTCGCCCACCATGCGCTTCAACGTCCGATCGCGCGGCGCCTTAGCCGCATAGACGAACGCCCGGCCGCGCGGGGTCCGTTCCAGCAGTCCCTTATCGGACATCACGTTCATCAGGCTCATCACCGAGGTGTAGGCGCGTGGCGGGTCGTAGTCCAGCAATTCCATCGCCTCGCGAACCGTGCATGGACCGTGTTCCCAAATGATCTGCAGCACTTCCAACTCGGCGGGAGTCGGACTCTCGCTTCGCGGTCTCGCCATGTGGGCATTCCTCCTGTCTCAAGTGTGCGAAAAGCATTCTACGGCAAAACCCGTAGAATGTCAACTGCATAAACCGTAGATCGCGAGCGTATCGAGGATATGAGTGGATGTGTGATTGGCAAAAAGTCCTCGAACGTGGCAAGCATCAAATGATTGCTGTACACTCGATCTGTCGGCAAGGCCTCTGTCAACCAAAGGAGAAGAACATGCGTCAGCATCGAACAGCACGATTTGCAGTCAACATCGCTGTTCCTATCGGATGCGCATTGTTGGTGTTGTTTGTGGTGACGTTGTCGTCACAAACGGTCCAAGCGAGCTGGGCATATGTCCCACAAGAGATTCGCATGGCGGAAGCCGATCTAGTCGTCGCCGGAACGGTTGAAAAGCTGGGGGAGGATGTTGAAAAGAACGGGACCGTTTACGAAACAGGCATTATCAAGCCCAGCGAAATCCTGAGAGGCAAACCGAACGGCGTCATTCGGCTGGCATGGCCGAAGCGAAATCCCGGCGGGTTGCGATTATCGACGGATCTGCCTGCCCCGAAAGTCGGTGAATCGTCAATCTGGGTCATGCAGGCTGACGAAAAGCTGCCGGTCTATTGGGCAACCTATCCGACCGATCGCCAGCCGATGGACAAGCTGGACGAGATGAAGAAGAAGATGGAGACGTTGAAGAAGACAAAATGGAGTGAGCCCAAAGACGGTCTGTACGTGGCAGTCTTCATCGAGCAACGCGACATGCGCAAATCAAAGACTCTCGTCAATGGCAAACCGGTGAAAGCGCTTGCCCAGATGTCAGCTTACACGATGTTCTGGAACTCGACCGACAAATCAGTCCAACTGGTGAGCTATCCCTACGACGACCAGTTTGCGATCGAGTTGACCGATCCGGACGGACAGCCGATCGAAGTCCAAACGACGATCACTGCACCACAGAAGCCACCGGTGAAGAAACACAATTTCGTCGAGGTACGACCGGGTCGCGTAAGAATGATCGGCTACGGCTTCCAACTTGGGATGGCTACGAAACCCGGCGAGTACACGGTGAAGCTGAGTTACAGGAATGCGCGAGATGGAAAAGATCTCGGCTTCGACAATGTCTGGACAGGCGAGACCAGCACGCCTGACGTCAAATTCGTCGTCCTGGAATAACGGATGCCGCACAGTTCAGAACGTGCCGTCATGACTCTGAAACTCGCTTAATACCATCACTTTGATGACCCGGAGGAAATCCATGAATCGCAAATTCGATCGGAACGGCAGCGGCCTATCACGCCGCGATTTCTTGAAGACGACCGCCGTGTTCGGTGCTGCTCAGATCGTCCCGGCTTCGGTTCTGGGGGCCAACGCGCCCAGCAATCGGATCAACGTGGGCGTCATTGGTACGGGTACACGCGGCATCCCGGACATGCAGGTTTTCATGCGCAACGACGACGTTCAAATCATGGCGATCAGCGACGTCAATACGGCCAGCTACGGTTATCGAAACGAGACGAAGCTGATGGGCCGCGAGCCGGCACTGGAGATCGCCAATGCATACTACGCTGGCAAGACGCGATCCGGGCGATCCCAAGGCGTGGCGGCCTACACCGATTTCCGCAAGATCATCGATCGAGATGACATCGATGCCGTAGCCATCGTGACCCCGGACCACTGGCATTCCACCATGACGTGTATGGCAGCCAAGGCCGGCAAAGATATCTTTTGCCAGAAGCCGATGACGCTGACCATACGTGACGGACAACAGATGATCGAAGCCGTCCGCAAATGCAATTGTGTCTTCCAGACCGGCAGCCAGTACCGATCCCACCCGGCCGCCCGATTGGCTTGCGAATTAGTCCGCAACGGACGTATCGGCGAGTTGAAGACGATCCGCACTTTCATCGGCATGAACAACAAAGTCGGCCCCGGGCCAGGCTGGAAGCCGATGCCCGTGCCGAGAGGATTCGACTACGACATGTGGCTGGGACCGGCGCCGGAAGTGCCGTATCACGAACTCCGCTGTATCTACAAGTTCCGCTTTATTCTCGACTACTCCGGAGGGCAGATCACCAACCTGGGAGCACACTGCAACGACGTCGCCCAAATGGGCAACGACACATCGCTGACCGGGCCTATCGAAGTCGAACCGATTTACGCCGAGTGGCCTCCCAAGGGAAGTCTCTTCAACACCGCTTTGCGTTGCGGATATCGACTCCGTTATGCCAACGGTGTGGAACTGACTCAGGAGAGCAGTGACAAAATGGGCGGAACTCGTTTCGAAGGCACGAAGGGCTGGGTGCGATTTAACTTCCGCAGCCTAGAGACCTCGCCCGAATCATTGAAGTCGTCCACCATCGGTCCGGACGAGATCCATCTGCCGAGACCAGTGAAGTACGCCGATGCAGGAAAACGCGACCACTATGCCGATCACGTCCGCAATTTCCTCGATTGCGTCAAGACCCGCGAGGAGCCGATCGAGCCTGTCGAAGTAGGGCACCGAACGTCCACGCTCTGCCATCTGGGGAACATCGCACTGCAACTGAACAGAACACTGAAATGGGATCCCGACAACGAACGTTTCCCGGATGACGAAGAAGCCAACCGTATGCAGAGCCGCCCCATCCGAGAGCCCTGGGGCGTGTAAGACTGACCACCAGACAATCGCACGGCTTCCGCACCTACGGAGCCATTGAAACCGTCCTGTATCACAACATTGGAACTCTAACCGAATTCACCCACAGATTGTGGTGAGGAGGTCCGAAATGAAATACGACACACTCGCCAGCCGCCGCCAGTTCCTTGCCACTGCGGCTGCCACCGCTGCCGGCAGCATTCTGCTTCCCCGCTCCAGCGGACTCGCCGCCACCGATGACGTCGGAAGGACCGATCATTTCTTGTACCGGCTTGCACCAACGGACGGCCCGCACATCGATTCGCAGTGCGACAACAAGGCCTTCGCAATCGGCGACCGAAGGGTTTTGCTCTCCGAAGACAACGCAAAGACCTGGCCTCACAGCGCCGATTTTGCCGATGCCGAAAACATCATGTTCAGTAGTATTCTCGGGAACGGGAATATCGTCTTCGGCACGCTGACGAAAATCTACGTGAGCACGGACAACCTCAAGACTTACCGAGAGCTAACGGTCAAAGATCGTAACGGTAGTTCCTACTTGCCGCACACGCCGAGCGATCCCAAGAGACCCGGCTCGTATTTCTATTCCCTCGATGGGATACATACCTTCGACGTGGATGGTAGGGAAATGCTGATCTGGGGCAACTACTGCAATGTGAGACACGGCGCGGCGCCGTCGAACATCTACTATTCGACCGACCAGGGCGAGACGGTCAAGATCGCCTACTCGTTCGGGCAAAATCCCCACTACCAGCAGAAAGGCGCCGACCCTGCAACCTTCCTGGGCGATCCCGACAACCCGGTCATCTGCCGCCACGTTCACTCCGTGGCTTACAACCCGGCCGAAAATGCCTTCTACGCTTGCACGGGCGACCTTGACCGCGGCAAAGGCCTGGAATGCCACTGGCTGCGCGGCACTTACGACGCTGCGGCGGACTCGTGGGACTGGCAGGTGCAAGTGTCGTCGGACGCCAATTCACGCTACAAATCGGGCGGCATCAATTTCGTCGATGGTCAGGTCTACTGGGTCGCCGATGCCAACGGCCCGAAGGCCCCCGACGAGCCCTACGACCGTGGCATCTTCCGCTGCGACCCGGCTGATTTGGCCGACAAAACAAAGCACACGCGGATTTTCGATGCCAAGTACGAACTGGCCGCGATGACCATCGACGACGGAGTCATCGTGGTCCCGGAATACGGCGGCGCCAACCCCTGCGACACCGGCTTCATCTTCTCACCCGACCTCGGCAAGACCTGGGCGCAGTACGACCTGAAGCAGTTCGGCGACCGTTCCGGCGTGCGCGTCAACCCACGGAACAGCGACGGCTGGTTCCGCCTCGACCTGCGCGAAAGATGGATGAACCGCGCCGAAGTGCTTTTCATCAAACCGGTTTCCTGAGAGCCAAGACTTGCCGTTTTGTGCTTCGAAGACCGCACACTTCGGCCAAACGCCCAAATATCGAGCCCATTTGCGACATCGGCCAAGCCAAAGCCTGTTCTCAGGTCATGTAATCTGTGCAGGCACAGAAGACGGTGGTAGTCGAGTCTGCATCTGACTTCGTTGATGCGACGCAAACGCCATTACGTCAGACCAACCCTTGCCCCCAACGCCAATCGCCGCATGATGTATCTTGCCGTTAGGCGACTTGCCCGAGGCGACGCGCCCCCAACCAGCGGCGCAAAAGCCCGCGCCAATCCCCTGTTTCAGAAAGCTGCGGCGGTCGCTCTGTCGGTTCATGAGGTGACTCCTTTGCGTTTGGCTATCGACGTTGGTCGAGGCTGATGCGAGCCATTGTCCGCTGAGCGGCAGTCTCTACCAAGCCCGGACTTCTCAGCAGTCGTATGGGTGCTGCCCGTAATCCAACCGTCTTACGTCTCGATTTCCAACAAACGTTGCTCAGACGGACAGCGGCCGTTACAATCACCTTTCCACGCGAGCACGGAGAGAACGCAAACGCTCCGTTTTCACAGCACCGATCGCAGACGTGGCATTGGTTTGTCCGAAGGAATAGGTTGGCACAGGCGAAGCCGGTTTGGTCGGATTTCCGGACGGAGAGGGCGTAGTCGGATCAACGCAGGTCTTTTGCTCTCCCAACACGAGCGCCGCCGGCCTAGGCCATCGGGTAGCCGATGCGGCTTCCTATTCCTGTTTTCGGTTTCCCCACACCTTTCAATGGCGAAGGATAACGGAGATGGACGCGAAAAAGAGAGAAATTCGCGGCCGGATCGCGCAACTTGAACAGCAGCAGAAGCGACTTCGGCAGGCGACAACCATACAACTCGGGCTTCACGGTATTCCCAATGCGGGAAAGACGTCGCTGTTGATCGCTTGGTATCTGTATCGGCATAACGAAGAGTATGCAATGGATATTCGCTTTGAAGAGAAGACATTAGTCTACCTTCAAAGCATGACAGAACACCTCTTGAAAGAAGGAAGCACGGCAGCGAATCCGGCAGCGCCCCCACAGGGCATCGCGTTCGAGGTAAGCACGGGGGACGGTCGAAAATTCTCATTCAGGTTGCAGGACTTCGCAGGCCGGTTCGTGGAGCCAATGCACGCAGAAACGACAGACGGGATGGCGGAGGAAGCCAGATCACACCTAAAGAGCTGTAACGCGATCCTTGCACTGGCGGATTCAACGAGTATCGATCACAGGGTTCTCAACGCAATTGACCTCTTGCCCGAACCGACCTGTGTCATTTTCGTTCCTACCAAGATCGATGAGTTGATTGACGACACCACGACTTTGCTGAACGCTTCTCTCTCTGAGGCCGAAACGATATACAAACGGCTGCTCAGTAGTCCACAAATAGGTGAGATTGACACCGTCTTTCGGACAAGATATCCAAGAAACAAGTACAGATTCGTGGCGATCTCAGCCTTCGGACCGGTCTTTCGGAATGGGGACGTGCAAGTCCGCCTTCCTCTACAGAGAGAAGACTTTCGGCCGTGGAACGTCTACGAACCAATTCGGCTTGTGGTGGAGGCTAGACAACGGCAAATAAACGCTGACGTCAGAGAACTGAAGCGTCAGATTCAGGATCTAGAGGATGAAATCGAGCGGATGGATCTCGATGAAAAGAGTCGGCTCGACGTAAGACTTCGAGAAGAAGACAGGCAGGCAGCCGAACTGAGCAAAAAGGGGACCGAATTTGGGAACCGACTGGATGTGTTGCGCGGGGAGGTGGAGTGTGCATCGATTTCGGACCACCTCTTCCGGTCATCCGTCTTGGTTTCCAAGTTGGAGCAGCTTGCGGACGAGGCGAGCGCAAATGGTCTGCGCGGAATAGAAACGGGTGCGCGCAGTCTGGTGGCAGATATTCGGAAGCACCGGCGAGGGCTCGTCACGTTTGCGTTCGTGATGATGTTGGCCGGGATTCTATTCGTCGTGCTTTACTTCTTGTTCGGCTACTGAGTTCAACGATATTTCCAACTTGTGGATTCTATGAACACCGAACGCATTCTTGTATTCGTTCATCGATGGTTTCAATCTGGTGAGGGCTGGGCTTTCCATCCGAATGCCAAGGGTAAAACCCGGGGCGTCGCGGAGGTCATTGGACCGCGCATCCACAATGGCGAACGCGGTCGAGTTCAGGAACCTCATCAACAAGGGATGCTCATTGGTGAGATAGTCGATGATGATTGCTGTGAAAATCCAACAGCGAAAGGACGGAGTCCCTCGATAGCCGCTATCGCCGTAGTACCGTCCGATCTTTGCTCAAAGAAAAACCTGAATATCCTCTATGATAGGCTCCGGAGAATAATGAAACGGCCCGTTTCAGCAGGGCCAGACGAGAGCCTGGAGATCAAGTTCGCTCGCATCGATGGGGCCATCAAGGAGGAGGACAAGCAAGTCGGATGCGTTGAGGCACTGGATGAGATTGTTGAAGCGGAGTTGACCAAGGCTTCGGAGGCGACAGTACTTGCTCCACCGGTGGAGCAACAGCAGGTCGATGTCGCCGATCCTCACCTGGAAAACGCTCCAACGGGCAACACAGAACACAGAATTAGGGGGTCACGTCCTGTACTGAAGTCAGTGGCCTGGGGAGTCATCTTGAGCCAAGTCGTGGTCGTGGTCTATTCGGCGTTTCGGTATTGTGATGGTCTCCTCGTCGTATGCGGTGTGTCCGCCTTCGCATGTGCCGTGGGGGTGCTTTGGGCCTTGCGCCAGTCTTCAACGTAGGCGATGATTGTCCCATCGATGATGACTGACTCGCGGCAAGGCCAGTGTTTGAGAGCCTGTGCCCCCAGATTCGAGTCTTCCGCCAACGCGATTTGGTTCTGAACAGCGTTCCGCGCCTTGAAAGAAGCGGGGTGACGGGACGGATCCATTTACGGTTTGAATTCTCTACATTGGCAGAGCACTGGGTGTCGCGCCTACGTTGGCCTGACTCACGAGATTTCCCAGCCGGGGCGGTAGTCCTTGTTGATGTAGTCGTTGGCTTCCGAGCAGTCTGGTGGACCCCAGTGACTTAGCGTCCCGCTCGACCTTCTTGCCTAGCCGCACGACTAAGTTGCCCACCAGCAGCGACTCGGTAAACGGGCCGGCGTACCCGAAGCCGTTCTTGGCCATCTCCGGCTTGCCGGCCTCGATCCATTCCTTGTGGTGCCCTGGCGAACGGTCCACCTTTCTTTCCGATTTGCCGACTTCAGGATGGCCGACTCCGGAAGCAATCACGGAGCTCCGGCATGGCTCCAACCCATCATTTTGCCTTTGGTGCTTGCGATGAGAATACGGTGCCCATTCGTCGGCCCTCGTCCAGCCTGGCCGGACGCTCAGGCAGCTTGCCGACATCGTACTCCGAATCATGGACGATCAATGCAATGGCGGCTGGAAGATGTCAAAGTGTTTGACGGACACTCTGCCGTCTCCAACGGTGATCAGTTCGAGAATGTGTTCTTGATTCGGCAGGGCTTGAAACAAGTTGATGCGAAAGTCGCCGCCTTTCCCGCGAAAATCGACCGTTGGACTGCAGGCACGATAGACGTCGATTGTATAGGTGTCGCCTGTCTGGTTCACGATCTTGCCACCCCATGGGTGCAGAAATGGGACACAACCGGAACCGTGACGCCAGAGTTCCGGCGGGATGCTGATCTGACCGCTGTTGCTGATAAACGGCTTCAGCATATTTTCCTTGCCATCGGCACCCGTGATGCTGCCCGTCAATTCGTAGTTGCCTTGGTCGTCCGTCACCAGGATGGTCCAGGTCTGCGGAACAAGGCTCCTACGGAGAGCAATGCCGTGAGGCCCGATGTCCCTGGCCGAGCCTCGTTCCGGCCGGGCATTGTTCGCACCCGCCGCAATCGGTCCGGCAAGAAAGCAGGGGACCTCCTCCGCCGGCAGACCATCCAGCAGGATCCGGGCCTTACCGCCATCCGGTGATTTCATACCGATCAGATCGATTCGGTTGCCTGTGAAATGAACTTTGATCTGACTGCCCGAGGCCGTGGTACTGGCCACGCCATCCTGCACGACCCAATTCGACGACGAAGTCGTTGCACGTTCACGTCGAGAAGAAGCAACTTCGATGTCTTCTTGTCCCTCTCCCTGCCCTCTCCCAGAGAGAGAGGGGACGGAGGTGGAAGTTGCTTCTCCGCGCCCGCTTCGGCTATCAGTTACCGCCTCGCCTCGCGTCACGCTCAGGCGACGTTCGCGGGTGTTCGGGTCGTAGGCATAGGTGTCTCTTGCGGCGAAATGGCGAAACATGTTCTCGTTGATCACCAATGCTCCGTACTTGGATTGATGGACGGCGTCCATGAGCAGACCATCGGGATCCACTTCGACTTTCATGTCGTGGGCACGCATATAGCTGGCCCATTCCTTGCGGTTTTCCACGAACTCGACGCCGTGCTTCTCACAAATCCGGCGCATCTCGGGAATGTCCCCAAAGTTTGTGGCGTCTTCATCTTTGCCCCAGTGTTTGACATCGTCGGCTTTCCAGTGGACGCTCGCCACAACGATGTCGGCGGTGGTCTGCGTGCGCAACGTCCGAAAGATCTTCTCCAAGTCACTCTCGAGTCCGATGCCGTACAGAACAACCAGGTCCGGTCGCTCGGGCACGACTACGTGTTGTGCCCATCCCAGCACGTATCGCCAGGGCACTGACGAGCCGACGTGCTTTCTGTAGATGATCGGCGGGGCATTTGGAAAGCGCTGTCGCAGATAACACGCCAAGTCCGTGCCATCGCCCAGGAAGTTGAGATAGCTTGGCCCGATACCCCAAATCAGAAATGGCCGTTCAGGAGCAAATCCGTTGGTGAGTTTGCGAATACTGAGCGCCAGATTCCGCCCGTCATCCGGTCGAGGCGACAAATCCCTTTCGGGATACTTGGCCCGCCACCTCCAGAATCCCACATCTGCTTTGAGCGCCGCGGCCCGCAGTCGCTCGGGAAGCGGCGGCAATGTCGTGGTGCGCATGCCATCAATCAACAGCGTGAGGTCGACTGCATCGGGAGGAAGCTGGAAATTCAGACAGATGGTTGTCACGTCGTGTCGGTCGTAGACGCCGGCCTGATTCGGGGTGGCTTTGTCGAGGACGCGCACGTTGGTCAGATCGATCACGGTCCGTTGCCACTCGCCCGGCGCGGACACGTCGATTGCATCGAGCCAACCGACAATGGCCAGCTTCTGGTATCCCGGACTGCAAAAGTACGCATTGCGCGCTCTCAAACCAGATCCCTCGACGACCTTCAGCCACAGCTCGACCGCTTCGGCCCTGGACAAGTCCAACGGTTTCGGTGGCGCCAAACGCAATTCGACCAGGTCTCTGGGACGTTCCGCCGCCACCTGCATGCGGACTTGCACGCTGGATTCGCCGATCTTTCGGTCGTCCTTGTTCGGCGTGAACGTGTATTGCTGCAGGATGTTTTCGTCCTGCCAGTAGCTCTGCGTCGACCAAGTGGACTCGCCTTCCGACCAATCCGATACAACCTCGGCCCCGGTCGAACTCGCAGTCCACACACAGATGCTACACGCGACCCCCAACCTGATCCCAAATCCAGACATGATGTTCCGAGCCTTATCGCAGAATCTCATACTTAGTGGCATCGCCCGCGAGCCCAATCGCAAAGACGCCACTAATAGTCTTGAACTGTGTGGAGTCGAAAACCTCACCAACGACCTTCTTGTCCCGGGTGACCTCGAAGATCTGTGGCTGTTGACCGACGTGCCCATGTCCACCCCAATTGCACACCAACGTGTTGCCGTTGGGCAGCCGCTGCATTCCAGCGACGAACCGCAGCGGATTGCCAGGCAAGTCGTTCTCCTTGACCTCCCAAACGATGTTGCCTTCCGAGTCCACCTCGACGATGCGATGAGCGTCGCCGGTGGCGATCAGTGTGTTGCCGTTGGGCAACCGGATACCGCCAAAAGCCATCTTCTGAGGAATATCTCGGACGATATCGCCTGTCGGGCCGTACTCGCGTACAACACCGTCAGCATATTGCCCGACGAGGTAATTGCCGTCGGCAGTCTTCCGCGCGCATCGCATCTGGCGATGCGTGTGCTTGCATTCGGTGGTCAGCTCGACCTTTTTGACAATTCTGCCTTCGCGATCTACTTCGATGATCCGCATCGGGCCTGACTCGGCAATCATGACCAAACCGTCGGGCAGCGGCTGACACGCATGAACCTCGTTTTTCTCAGCCGTCTTGTATTCCCAGACGACTTCTTTCTGATGTGTTACCTCTTTCGCTCCCTTGAGATGCGAGAAGAGGATATTGCCGTTGAGAAGAACCCAGACATCTTGCGGTCTGGCGGCCGGATACTGCCAAGTGATCTTGCCTGCCTTGTCAACCAGGTAGATCTTGTCGCCACCATAGTCGGCACATGCGAAGGCTTTGCCAAGCGTTAGCCGTGGAGTGTCACCATTCGACGTGTCCGCGGCGGCAGCTACGTGCGCACCGAACAGCGCGACTGCTAGGACGGCCAATGCGGGAACACGATGGTGTGCCTTGGGACCGGCAAGCGGTCGAAGGCCAAAGATACGTACCAACAACATCGAGTGGAATCGTTTCATGATGCCTGTCCTTTGGAGATTCAAATGTCGTAGGTTGGTGTGCGTTCAGCGGGCGGCTTCATTGAGCAACTCAGCAGTGCGCCGTGCCTCTACGGTAACTTGCGATCTCGGCACCGGCAAGGTGAAGGCGGCGCGGCGTCGTCAGAGCTAGTCCACGCACTCCGGCAGAGTGCAGTGCAAACGATCCGAGTTAGAGCCTTTCGAAAGAGAAAGAAACTGTCCAAGAATAGGCAGGGGTAGGGGCGGCCGGGTGTTTTAGGCCGCCCCTTCCACAAGCTCAAAGGCAAAAACTGGCCATTGAAAGCCGTAAGCCGAAGGCAGAAGGTAGAATGCATCAAGTATCTGTGCAGACCTAGAATGGGAACAGAAGTCATTCGGCTTCGAAGTCAAGAAACGTGGTAACTGCGAACACTGAACCGACGAACGATGCCGCCAATGGTTGGCCGTGGGTCACCGTATCAACGACCCTGGCATGTATAGTCATCTTCCTCGGACTCGCTGTAACAGATGACTACGAGTCATTGGAGAACCTCTCCCGTTGGGGTTACGTTGACGCCCATTCGATTTGGGACGGTGCATATTGGGGCTTGATCACTTCGTGTTTTGTTCACTTCTCCCTTGTTCACCTTGCCTTCAACGTTTACTGGCTTTGGGTACTTGGCGGTCGTTTCGAACTTGAATACGGTTCTATCGCATACCTGTTGTTCTTCGCATTTGCCGGGTTTGTTTCTTCGTCGTTGCAGCTTGCGTTGTCGGATACGACCGGCATCGGCGCTTCAGGTGTCGGCTACGCCTTGTTCGGGTTTGCCGTACTGATCCGACATCGCAATCCTTCATTCGCCGCCGTGCTTGATAGTCGCATGATCGCTTTGTGGATTGTGTGGCTCTTCGGATGTATGGCGACCACGTACACGGGAGTGTTCAACGTCGGCAATGTTGCGCATACCACGGGGATGATCTTTGGTGGATTGACTGCCGCCTATTTCGTACTGAACAGAAGACTCGCGATGCCGGGAATCCTGCTGATGATTGTCGCTTCGTGGATTCCTCTGTTTTGGGCCCCTTGGTCGATTCAATGGCTGTATCACAAGGCATCTGAATCCCACATTGATAGGGAATATGAATCGGCTGTCGACTATTACACTCGCGCAATTGAACGCAAACCTAGAGCCGCTTGGGCAATTTGGAATCGTGGATGCGTCTATCACGACATGGGATTGTTCGACAAGTCCTCGGCTGATCTTGAACGTGCCAAATCACTAGATCCTGATATTGGGAACTATGATGAACCTTAGCGGTAGAAGTAGAAGTCAAGTCACTAGCAATGGGAGATATTGTCATGTCTAACCGTTTTCAGAAGTCGATGTCCTTTTTGATTGGTTGCGTTGTCACGTCCGCGGCAATTGTGCTGATGGGAGCATCTTTTGGTCAGAACGATTCACACAGGTACGACGCTGATTTCGACACGATCATGGGAGGGCTCGGCGGCCTGACGATTGAAGTAACGGACCACCAAGAGCAAAAGGCGTATCTTTATGTCTTCCCGACAAAGAACAAAGAAAAAGAGGTCATGCCTGCCCCTCAGCTTGTTGCCACAATTGAATTGAAGTCTGCTGGCGAGCCGACGCTGGACGCCACCATGGTCAAGATTGAAAAGGAAAGTAAGGAAGACTAGCTTTCTTAATCGCGCTGGAGGGCAGATCATTCTTCCATGTGCTGAAGATCGGCTAGATCGCAGGCATGCTTGTGAATAATATCTAGCCCAAGCGTGCCTGTGGGCGTCTGTTTGCATTCTCTCACGGCGTCGTGCAAAATGTTTTCCTCCTAATGTCGTCCTACCCAATCCACGGAAAGGTCCTGCCCATGCTGTCGCGTTCCGCATCATTGCTCTTGTCCGTCGTATTACTCACGGCATTCACGTTCTTCGGTTGCGGTGATCAACAAGCGGTGGATCAAGGCGTCGACACGCAGCCACTTGCCGATACGCCAACCGATCCATCTGCGGATGCAGAAAGTGAGGAGACGGAGCCGGACGAAGCAGCCGCAGTCGAGGGACCTTCCGAATCTGCAAAACCCGAAGAAGCTCTCGTCGAGCCGGCGTCGACAGACCGCGTCGCTGATCCTGGCGCGGTTCCGGATTCGCAGTCCATGTCCAAAGAGCCCGTAACTGAGGAGCCGCCCAAGACCGTCGAAGAACCGCCGGCCGAGCAGCCTGTTGCATCGCCTGAAGCAATCGGGACAACCGAGTCTAAGCCTGCGGCCCAACGGTCGCTCGACGAGTTGCTGGAGGAATTGGTCATCCCGCCACCGTGGCTGGAAACGGTCACAACTAAGTATGACAGGTCGCTACCCTGGAAAGAGGCTCGTCTGGAGATCCGGCGATTGCTTTCACTAGGCAAACCCGAAACGCATCGCGAGGCGATCAAGCTGATGTGGATCTACCATGAGAAGGACGATATGAACGATCATCACGAGTACCCCATGTACACGTTCCTGGGAGGCGAGCCTGTGTGGTCAGTCCGAGCCCACGAGTGGTATCTGGCTCAGCCACACGAGAACGCGCCGATGTTCGGCTACGTCGGGCTGGCCTCGCTGTACGCTCAATTCGGCGAGTTCGAGCGAGCCAAGAAGTGCCTGGACGAGGCGATGGAGCGGCTACCTGGTCCACCATGGCGGATTATGCAGAAGGCCAACCTTTCGGCCGCCTATGGCGATTTGTACGCGGCCTGGGGAAAGGTAGACGAGGCAAAGCGCTGGTACACCGAAGCCAAAACGCTGTACCCAACCGCCAAGCCACCGTACGGCGGCCACCTATTGCCACGTGAGCGTACACCAGAACGGTAGAGGGGGAGGCGCGCGCTTTGCTGAAGGAGG
>CAZUAH010000257.1:0-18962 GCA_964617665.1 uncultured Pirellulaceae bacterium | reverse complement strand
AACGGAAACCGCCGGAAATGGTCCCGGCTGCCGGGCATCCCGTCAATTGGGATGTTCCGCAACTCGTCACCGTCGGAGGCTTGGCCGATTGGCTCGCCTTGAAGCCAACAGTACTCGCTTGGTTCGCCGATCGAAGAGGACTGGAACGGAAACTCCCTCGCGGGCCTTTGCGGCATTACCGATATTACTGGTTGTCCAAACGAGTTGGCGGTTCCGCCCGGCTGATCGAATCGCCGAAACAGAGGCTGAAAGCAATTCAACGCCGCGTGTTGCACGAGATCCTGGACTGTATACCGCCCCACGAAGCGGCACACGGATTCTGCCGCGGGCGATCTATCAGGAGTTTCGTCGCGCCGCATATCGGCCAGTCGATCGTTTTTCGCGCTGACTTGAGCGACTTCTTTCCGTGTATCGCAAGGTGCCGCGTAATAGGTGTATTTCGAACGGCCGGATATCCAGAAGAGGTTTCCCAGTATCTGGCGGCGCTGAGCACCAACGAGGCCCCGGACGATGTCTGGCACAGTTTTCCGCAATACGGGAATATCGCCGACCGGTGGCGCCACGAGCGTCTCTATGGCCAGCCGCATCTGCCTCAAGGAGCCGCCACGTCTCCCGCGATCGCCAACTTGTGCAGTTACCGCCTCGACTGTCGCCTCGCAGGACTGGCTCATTCGTTTGGCGGTCGGTACACTCGCTACGCAGATGATCTGCTGTTTTCGGGCGGTCGTGTTCTGGCTGGGTCGATTCGCAAGTTCCAGCGGATCGTCTATGCAATCGCAAGAGACGAGGGTTTCGAGATCAACGCCCGTAAGACACGAATCATGCGCCAGGGCGTACGGCAGTGTGCCGCAGGGCTCACGGTCAATCGGCATGCCAATGTTCCACGGGACGAGTTCGATCGCCTGAAGGCCATCCTGCACAACTGTGTCCGACGGGGACCCAGTGGCGAAAACCGTGCTGGGTTGCGGGACTTTCGCTCACACCTCGAAGGTCGTGTAGCGTTTGTCGAGTTAGTGAATCCGGCACGCAGCCAAAAACTACGTTCGCTGTTTGAACGAATCCGATGGCCAGAAACCTGAACGAACGCGTTTCGTTCGCCGCGGGATTATCCTGCAGAGACAAGGAGATTACGATGTACTATTCCGCTTCGATTCGTCCATCAAGTGTCCTGTTTGTGCTCTCATTGTTGTTCACCTTCGGGTGCGTTCTGACTCACGGCGAGTCGGCGGCCGAGATCACCAAACGGACCTACACGTACAAAACCGTCCAAGACCTCGAAATCAAGGCGGATGTCTACCGTGAGGACGACGAGGCTCGTCGACCGGTGGTCGTGTGGATCCATGGCGGGGCACTGATCATGGGACACCGAGAGGGTGTCAGTGGACGCTTCAAGAAAGCGTTCCTCGATGCCGGATACATCCTCGTTTCGATCGACTACCGCCTCGCTCCTGAGACAAAGCTTCCGGCGATCATCGAGGACCTTGAGGACGCGTTTCGATGGATTCGGGAGAAAGGTCCCGAGTTGTTCCGCGCCGATCCGGACCGGCTGGCCGTCACAGGCGGATCTGCCGGTGGATACCTGACGCTCACGGCGGGATTCCGAGTCAAGCCACGGCCCGACGCGATCGTCGCGCTGTGGGGCTACGGCGACTTAGTTGGACCGTGGTACAGTTCGCCGAGCCCTCATCCATGCCATCATCGCGTCAAGCTCTCACGCGAAGAAGCCTCCAAGCAAGTGGACGGGCCGCCTGTGTCGGACGCACGTGACCGTGACGGAAATGGCGGAGCGTTTTACCAGTTCTGTCGGCAGCAAGGCCTGTGGCCAAAGGCCGTCTCTGGCTGGGACCCACATACCGAACAAAAGAAGTTCGTCCCCTACATGCCCGTGAAGAACGTCACGCCTGACTATCCTCCAACGCTGATGATTCACGGACAAGAGGATACCGACGTTCCCCACGAGCAGTCCGTGATGATGGCGGCCGAACTGCGGCGAAACAACGTGGAGCACAAACTGATCAGCATCCCCAACGGCGAACATGGCCTAGCAGGCGCAGATCGTCAGGAAGTTGACGAGGCCTATCGCGCAGCCATCAAGTTCGTGCGTCAGCATCTTGACTGACAGTAGTGGATGGTCTATCGATCAATGCCAGATTGGGTGGCCGGGGCTGGACTGAGCGTCAGCGAGGGAAGCCCCGGGGTTTCGGGCTTGCGCCCTCCAACCCTGGCCTCAAGGTACCTGACAAATGTCGATAGCCGCACGAGTAGGCGTTTTCGTCGTCTACTCCAAATCGTCGTATGTCTCGCCTCCCTCTCTTTCGGGTGCGCCGCGAACGAACTACAATCGCGCCACTGACCCAATCGTGGTTCCGGACAAGACTTGACTGGACCACTAGGGCATTCCGATGTTCATTTTTCCCTAGAGCGCATTTCAAAACCAAGAGAAAGGCAATCTCACCCGTAGCCGAAGTCGCAAGACTTCGGGAAATCGCGTGTTTGGGATCCCCCCGAAGTCTTGCGACTCCGGCTACAACAGGTTTTGAAATACGCTCTAGTCATTCATCATTCCGATTAAGGCATCAACAAAGCCGTGACTGAACGAAAGAAATACGATTGCGTTATCATTGGCGGTGGGCACAACGGGTTGGTGGCTGCCGCGTACTTGGCCAAAAGCGGCAAGTCAGTTTGCGTGCTGGAGCGGCGTCATGTCCTCGGCGGATGCGCGGCTACCGAAGAACTGTGGCCCGGCTATCGAGTCTCGACTGCCGCTTACGTGGTCAGTTTACTGCTGCCTGAGATCATACGCGATCTGAGGCTGAAACACTACGGTCTGACGATACTGCCTCGTAACCCGTCGTCCTACACACCGCTACCGGACGGGCGTTCGCTGTTGATGGGCCCTGATCGAGAAAAGACGTGTCAGGAAATCGCCAAGTTCAGCGAACGGGATGCCGAGCGGTTTCCCGAGTACGAGGCCTTCCTGGAACGCGTAGCCGAGGTGCTCGAACCGATGCTGTCCGTGTCGGCTCCGGACGCGCTGCCACTGCCCAAGACCTGGCGTAAGACCGGCATGGCAAAACGGCTTCGCGATACAAAAAAGTTATGGGCACTTCGCCAATCGCTGGCCGAGGTGGGCGACGACTTGCCGGAAGCGATCGAGTTGCTGACCGGAGCCGCCCGCCCCATCCTCGAACGATGGTTCGAAGCGGACGTTCTGCGAGCCACTCTGGCCACCGACGCAATCATCGGCGCCTTTGCCCCGCCGTCTGCGCCGGGTACCGCCTATGTGTTGCTGCACCACGTGATGGGAACGGCTGGCGGTGCGCGGGGCATCTGGGGCTACGTGAAGACGGGAATCGGTGGTTTGGCGGACGCGTTGGAAGCGGCCTGTTCGGATCTACGCGTGGACATTGTGCGCGAGGCCGAAGTTGCTCGCATTCTAACCGGCAACGGGCGAGTCAAAGGCGTGTCGATGGCGGACGGCTCGATCATCGAGGCTCCAGTTGTCGGCTCGACCGTTGATGCGCACTTGACCTTCGAGACGATGTGCGACCCCAATGAACTGCCCGAGTCCTTTCGGGAGGCGGTGGCTCGAATCGACTACAGTTCGGCATCCGCGAAGATCAACCTGGCACTTTCCGAGCCGCCCAGCTTCCTCGCCGATCCATCCGACGGCATTGCGCCGCACCATCACGGCACGATGCACATCTGCCCGACGACGGACTATATCGAAAAGGCATACGACCAAGCCAAATACGGCCAGCCGAGCACCGAACCGATACTGGAGATGACCCTGCCATCTGCTGTAGATCCGACGATCGTGCCCGATGGAAAGCACCTGATGTCCATCTTCGTTCAGTACGCTCCGTACCATTTGGCGGAAGGAAGCTGGGACGAAGCGAAGGAGGACTTTGCCGATCGGTGTGTCGAAGTGCTGGCGCGTTACGCACCCAACATTCCGAATGCCATCGAGCATCGCCAAGTCCTAAGTCCGCTGGACATGGAACGAACTTTTGGCATCACTGGCGGCAACATCATGCAAGGAGCCATGCACTTGCACCAGTTCTTCCTGATGCGGCCCGTGCCCGGATGGGCAGATCATCGCACGCCGATCCGCGGGTTGTACCTTTGCGGCGCCGCCAGCCATCCCGGCGGAGGCATTATGGGCGCGTGCGGCAAGAACGGCGCCGAAGAGATGCTGCGCGACATGTAATATTGCCGATGAGCCCGAAATAACACCTTTGCCACATAGCAGGAGTTCCATTATGACTCTTCAGAGATTCGCTTCCGCAGTTTTGTTCGCCACGTTCGGTTCGATACTGGCATTCTCTTTCGCCATGGCGTCCGACCAATCACCGATGGTTCTGCGGTACGAACGTCCCGCGACAGACTGGGAGAAGCAAGCACTGCCGATCGGCAACGGCCGTCTGGGCGGCATGGTATTTGGCGGCGTCGACAGAGAGCATATTCAGTTCAACGAAGACAGTCTGTGGATCGGAGACGAACAAGATACAGGCGCCTATCAGGCGTTTGGCGACCTGTACATCGAATTCGGCGAAGCGGCAGGGGGAATTGGTGTTTCGAATCCGAGCCGGCATCAATCTTCCGCGCGACAGGGCGTCGAAAACACCGTGGACGGCAACCCCCGCACCAAGTGGTGTATGGAGCACGAAGGCCGGCCAGTCATCTGGCAGGTATCGTATCCGGAACCGGTGGCGGCTCCCTTGCAGAGCTACACCTTTTCCAGTGCCGAAGATGTACCGGCTCGTGATCCGCAGCAGTGGCAGTTGCTGGGGTCGAACGACGAAGACGACTGGGTACTCCTCGACGAGCAACGGCTGGACGGGCCGTTTGCCAAACGCCAAATGTCGAAATCGTTCACGTTCGAAAACGACAAGCTGTTCAAGTCGTATCGTTTCGTCTTCCATAATGTAGACAAGACTCATTTTCAAGTTGGCGAAATCGCCTTGGGCGAACCCAATTCGGCATTCCGAAACGCTCCCGAAGCGGTCGCGTCTGGAACGTACGAGCGAGCGTTGGATATCGACACGGCGATTCATGCGGTTCGATACTCGGATGACGGAACGACCTATCGCAGAGAGTATTTCTCCAGCTACCCGGCACAGGTGATGGTGTTGCGGTTCACAGCGGACAAGCCAGGTGCGCACACCGGACAGATTGTGCTGGCCGACGCCCACGAAGGTAAGATCGTGGCCGAGGACAATCGGATCACCTCTTCCGGATCGCTGGAGGGCTATACGTATTCGGGAGGTAGTAACCGAGGCAAGGAGGATATCGAATACGGCGTTGCGCTGCAGTACGAAGCCCAGATTCTTGTGCTGAATGAAGGCGGCGAACTGAAGGCGTCTGAAGGCAAGATCGCGTTCAAAAACTGCGACAGCCTGACGGTCCTGCTCGCAGCGGGCACGGATTATCTGAACCAGCGCGAAAAGGGATGGAAGGGAGACCATCCTCACGAGCGCATCGCGGCCCAGCTGGCGGCCGCATCAAGCAAGTCGTTCGACGAACTGCGCGCCGAGCACGTCCAGGACTATCAGGGCGTGTTTGGCCGTTGCGTCTTGGATGTGGGCGAGACACCCGAGTCGGTTCGCGGCTTGCCCACCAACGAGCGACTTGCGGCCTACAAACAGGGCGAGAAGGACCCGGACTTGGAGGAACTGGTTTTCCAGTACGCGCGGTACATGATGATCAGTTCCTCGCGTCCCGGCACGTTGCCGGCGAACCTGCAAGGCATGTGGAACAAGAGCAACCGGCCGCCTTGGCGAAGTGACTATCACACGGACGTCAATATCCAGATGAACTACTGGTTCGTGGACGCAGCCAATCTGTCGGAGTGTTTCGAGCCGCTCGCCGAATGGTTCTACTCGATTCGCGGCGTCCGGCGCGACGAGACCAAGGCAGCCTTCAACACTCGCGGTTGGATCACACACGCGGAAAACGGCGTATTTGGTGGATCCACCTGGAAATGGTCGAAAGGAGACGCGGCGTGGGTTGCCCAGAACCTATGGGACCATTACGCGTTCACTCAAGACAAAGAGTACTTGCGCGAGCGAGCCTATCCGATCTTCAAAGAACTGTGCGAGTTTTGGGAGGACCATCTGAAGGAACTGTCCGACGGCACGCTGGTTTCTCCCGACGGTTTTTCACCCGAACATGGCCCTCATGAAGACGGTGTTTCCTTCGATCAACAGCTCGTCTGGGATCTGTTTACAAACTACATCGAGTCATCAGAAGCCTTGGGAGTAGACGAGGCGTTTCGCGAGAAGGTTGCATCCATGCGCGAGTGTTTGCTGGGTCCCAAGATCGGCAAGTGGGGCCAGTTGCAGGAATGGATGGTCGATCGCGACGATCCCAACGACAAGCATCGACATCTTTCCCACATGATCGCCGTGCATCCCGGCCGGCAGATTTCTCCGCTATCCACGCCGGAACTGGCCGAAGCCGCGCGTGTGTCGATGAATGCTCGGGGCGATGCGTCGACGGGCTGGAGCCGCGCGTGGAAGATCTGTATTTGGGCTCGCCTTCACGATGGGGACCGCACCTACAGCATTCTGAATAGCATGCTTCAGAGCATGATCCTTGATAACCTCTTCAACACACATCCGCCTTTCCAAATCGATGGCAACTTCGGTTACGCCGCCGGTGTGTGCGAGATGCTCCTGCAGTCTCACACCGGCGAAATCCAACTGCTGCCCGCGTTGCCCGACGCCTGGCCCGGCGGCAGTGTCAAAGGCATGCGAGCACGCGGCGGTATGGAGTTGGATCTTCAATGGAAAGACGGCAAGGCGACGATGGCGGTGTTGCGAGCGACGGTCGACGGCACGCACACGCTCCGAGCACCGAAGGGACAACAGATCGACGGCCCCAATACGATAGAACTGAAGGCTGGGCAGACGTACGAAGTGCGATTCAAGTGAGGCTCTATTGATCGCTCTGATGCCCGTTTGTCCATTCCACTGGCAGTTCGACTTCGCCGTTCAAGACTGTCGGGATGACGCGGGCCGCGTCGTCAATCAACTCCGGGTACCAGGGTAGGAAGACTGTCTTCAAGACGGCCTCTTTGGCATTGTGCGGCTCAAGTTCCGTTCGACCTTCTGGTGCACTCACCACCTCCAAACGGCTTTGGTTGGTTGCGTCAAAGCCTACTTGCCGCAATCGTTTGACTGCGGAGTCTGGATCCGATACCAAGACCGGGAATACCCAAGATGTGTTGGCATCGCTCGCCTGATCATCTTCGGCGGACACTTCGCCGAGTTGCTTGGCCAGGGAGTAGCCCTTCTCGGTACGAGTACGCAAGCGATCAGGATCGTAGTGGTGCCATCGACGGAGAAGCAGTTTCAAAAGCGGAGTAGACGGTTGTCTGCGGATCCGGTGAATGAAGTCCTTGCTGGGAAAATTGCGTGCTAAGCGACCGATCAGAACATCGGGATCGTAGCCGGCGGCACCGAAACACCGAGCAGCGACGCCGAAGGGGACACGAGCGGACAGGGCTTTTAGAACCGAGTACTTCAGTAAACGCGCAAGATGAGCCCGCCGGCTCTGGACTGGGTAATCGGACTGCGTCTGCCACATGCGTTCGCGCAAATCGGCGTCGCGCACGCGGAACAGCGCGCCACCCAATGCAGTTGCCGTCTTGATTGGCCCAAAACTGAACATGGCCACATCTGTCTCGGGATGGCCCAAGTACTGCGTCCCACGATAGTCCTGCGCACAATCCTCGACGACCAACAGATTGTGCTCCTTTGCGATTTGAAGGATTGGCTCCATGGGAACGCGGAAGCCAAAAAGGTGCGCTACCACCAAGACACGCGTTGCCGGAGTGATCCGCTCCCGCAACGACCGTAGGCACGGGCTAAATCCCTTCTCAACCAAGTCCACTGGAACCGCGACTAGATTGTGGTGCTCGACGATTCGCTTCATGTCGGGAACCGTGAGCGCCGAAAGAAGCACCTCGCTCCCTTGAGGCAATTGAAGCGACTGCAGCAGCAGATCGAAGCCACTACGAACCGACAGGCACACAAACGCGTCGCCATCATCGGACCAAATGTTCGTGGCGCGATTGTGCAGCGTCGAGCGGTCTCGTGCAGAGCACAAGGACGCCATCCCAAACATCAAATCGACCCATCGGATATCAATCCGAAGCCGAATCCACATCGTTTTTCTCGTCTTGATCAACGAAGAAGAACCCACTGTTGCTGTCGCAGATGCCCACGAATGCGGGCTACCTTAGATTGTCCATAACCATGCCGCTGAATGCAAACGCGCAAACCACAGCCTAAAGGGCCAACCGCCGGAAGGCTGAGCAAGACTATGATTAACAAGAATTGACGGATCTTCACAGATGCCTCCCTGCGCAAACATCCAAGAAAGAGCGTTTCGCATGGCCTGGGCTGGTCGCAAGGCTCACAAAACGAGCCAATTCTCAGGTAAATATGGGGGTGTCTCAGGGAGGCATCAGTCAACCAGGAATGCTTCTTGGACACTTGACCGCAGCTAGCATTCTCCGACCAGTCCTCCCAGATACCCCAAGATGCTTGATTTAGTCGAGCGAATTGCTATCCTCTAAGGAAGTTTCTGAGTTCACTCACCCATATCTACGCATTCTCGCTCAACGGAGGACTTCTCAGATGTTTGGATCCACTTTGAGGCGACTTGTGCTCGTAGCCGTGATGGCAACTGCCGTTCTCTCATTCTCGGCACGTGAATCGAAGGCCCATTGGGGATGGTGTTGGTGGAAATCGTACTGCAGCACCCCGTGTGTGAGCGTCTATCGGCCCGTGGTCTACAGCCCGCTTATCTACCGAGCGTGGTGCTACCCGCGCCCCGTGTACAGTTGCTGCCGAGTCAGTTCGAGGTGCTACGATCCCTGTGTCCGCACCTGTTACAGCCCACGTAGATACACGTGCTACAGTCGATGCTGTTCCTGGTGGGGAAGTCGGTCTTGCTACTCTCGATGCAACCCATGCTACAGTTCCTGCTGCGGCACGGTGGCCAACTGCTGTGGCAGTAGTGTCATATACGGAAAGTCCGCCACCAGCGTGCCTGCCACGAGCACGGTGCCAGCGACCCCCGAACCTCCTCCGGAGCCATCAGTCCTGAAGCCTGAGGACACGGAATCGAAACCTCTTCCTCACCCCCCCACAGAAGACGGTACTGAGCCAATAGGGGCCATGATCTTGGCCGTCGACGTCCCAGAGGATGCGAGGGTTTATGTTAACGACATTCTGACCAAGACCCCCGGCACGAACCGGCAGTTCGTCTCTCGCGGCTTGGCCGACGGTTATCAGTACACCTACAAGGTTCGAGCCGTGGTCGAACGCGATGGCAAGGAACTGAGCGAAACTCAGGTTGTGCGAGTTGGCGCCGGACAAACTGCAGACTTGGCGTTCAAATTCGATCAAGCACTCGTGAGTTCCGTGCCAACGACTTTGACGCTTCACGTGCCGGACGGAGCCACTGTGACCCTGGAAGGCCACAAGACCAACGCGACTGGACAGGTCCGCCAATTCACCACTACCGAATTGGCCAAGGGAGCCGAATGGGACGACTACAACGTGGTTGTGTCGCTCGAACGCGACGGGCGTGTGGAGACTCGCCAGAAAACGATTAACTTGATCGGTGGCGAGCCGCGCGAACTGACGATTGATTTTGGCCCCGATCGCATCGCCGCGCGATAGTTGCCTAAGGAGCAGGTTCAACGGACCTCAAACAGGGCACGAGTCCCTTGCCGGCGCTTCGGCGCCGGCAAGGGATTTTTCTTGGGCTGTTCGCGGAATTCCATTGAGGGCCCTACTCCCGATCGGAATGTGACACCATTGCTTGCGCCGAAACACCGTCAGAGAACGCCCGTGGACTTGCGTACCAGACTAACTCGGCGATGTTGCCTCGGGATTCCCCTCCGACTGTTGACCTTGCTTGACCACGAGGGCTCTTCCCCGAACCCGCACCACGTTCGATTGTTGCCGAGCGTTTTCCGGGCTTTGCCGTATCTTTCTCTTTGTTTCCCAATCGAAGAATCGCCAGTATCGTGCCTCGACGCTCCGCTTCCTTGACGGGATCCACACCGGGATCGACGCGAGTGGACACCAACGTCTCGACACCTGCAAGCGCCAACTCCTGAAACTCAAGGTCCGGCAGAAACACGACCTTCGTTACGAAATTGCCGCTGAGTGCCTGATCGAGATCCTCGTCCGTCAATTGAATTGGAATCTGCGTGTGTTCCAGAAACTCAGCGGCCTCTGGGTTGGACTGAGGTATTTCCAAGCTGGGAAAGAGTTGGACGCCTGATCGACCCGGAATCGCTGCAAGCTTCAAATCATGTCTTCCGGGATGGAAATTGTATGTGGCGGGCGCTGTTAGTGGTGTTGCTTCGCGTCCGCCAATCTCCCCCTGGCTGATAGAAACCTGCATACCCTTTGGCCCGGCGAAACGAACCTGGACCGAGACAGGCTCTCGCTTCACGATGCGCCGCCTTGGCGGAGTGGCACCGCCCTTCGTCGTTACCCGGTCTCGCACACGGATGGGAGTGTCTGTCAATTGCGAAATGACCCGACAGATCGCCCGGTCCGAGTCCGTCTTCACCACCTCGATTTCGCCTAGATGCACTGACGACTCGGGATCACCGCGGAAGACTTGCAATCGGCGTCCTTTCCTGAGGCCGTCGTCACTTCCCACACTAATTTCCACCATGGCTTCATCAGATGTAGCCACGATAATGCCCTCGAGGTCCGGCGCCGGGATCCCTCTGTCTGGAGAGAATCCCCTTTGCATCCCTTGGGCTCTCGCCCGCTCCTTGGCTAACTCGGCGGACAGTTGGTGCAGCTTGTCCATTAATTCGACCGCTTTGGCAAACGACTTGTCACGAGCTTCTTGGGCGTTGCGAACCTCGTTTCTCAGATACGTTACCTCCTTCTGCAGTGTCGCAATCGTCTCTACCAATGCCGCTGCCTTTTCTCCATCTGGCTCTTTCTCAACCGCGTCTGTCTTCACAGACCCGCAGATAGCGGTGATCGACCATAGAACCACCGCTGGCACGAACCGTACACGCGAGATGGGCATGATTCTCTCCCTGTATCTGAGATTGGATGAAATCCGCGAGCAACGACGACCGGCAGCCAGCCGCATTTCGACCGGCACAGGTCTGATCAACGAATTCGAGCGACCACACGCCAATTATTTCCGGCCTGAACTGGGATATGCACGGGCCGTCAGAATGTGGCACACAAATGGGAACCGTGGCAGCGAGTTACGCCTAGATAGGCTTGTCCAGCAAGAGCATAATGCTGACTGTGGAGCCTGATTCACGACTTCATGACATTCGTGATTGGCACCTTTATCTTCATACTCCTGGGGCTGATGGTTGGTCATTTCTCCCGTCAGGCATCTGGCAATGCAATCGAATCATGAGCGGCAACTGATTAGTTACATTGCCCCAGCAGCACCGGCGACGCGACGTTCGGCTGAAGGCGACGAGTCTCCCCTGCGCCCGGAGATCGGCTTCACGCCCAAATGGTATCGGCAACATCTGGATATCGACTTCGGCCGTCGCTGGCATACCGATCCGGAGTATCGGCTGCAGACAGTTGTCGCCATGCGTCGCGAATTGAAAGCACGGTTTCCGGAAACAGACATCGGTGCCATCAGCCGCCCCAATTTACCGGTGGACGCGTTGACCGGAACGTATGGAGCCTGTGCGGTCGTTGCGATCTATGGTGTGCCAATCGTCTACGCGGTAGACAATTGGCCCAACTGCGAGCACCGATACCTGACCGATGATCAGGTAGACAGCCTGCAACCTCCGGATCTCGACGCCACCCCACTTTTCCAGCAGTTGCTTGAACAGGTCGATTGGATTGCCAAGTCACAGGGACGCGTGGAAGGTTTCGTCAACTGGCAGGGCGTTCTGAACAACGCGCAACGGTTGCGAGGGCAGCAGCTGTTCTTGGACATGATCGAAGCTCCTGCGCGAGCGGCCTGCTTGTTCGCCTGTGTTTCGACAACCATGATCGATGCGGCCAAGCGGCTTCACGATCGGCAGAATGCGAGTGGCGTACACATCCGTTTCGCCACCATCAGCAACTGTCTGGTGAACATGGTTTCGCCGGCTCAGTACACCGAATACCTGCTTCCACTCGATCGACGTATTGCTGAGGCGTTCGACGTAATCGGGATTCACAATTGCGCATGGAACGCTGATCCGTACCTCGATGCCTACGCGACGATTCCCAACGTTGGTTACATCGATATGGGACTCGATTCCGATTTGCGACGAGCCCGCGGGCTGTTTCCGGATGCGCGCCGAGCAGTCATGTACACGCCCATGGATTTGGCTAACAAGCCAATGGCTGAAATTCGAGAAGACTTCGAGCGAATTGCCCGTGATTTTGCCCCCTGCGATATCGTGCTTGCCGACATCGAGGCGGGAACATCTGACGATCGAGTCCGCGCGGCCCTGGACATTTGCAGAGAACGGAGTTCAACGACATCCTTGACCCAATGACAAGGAGACGGTTTTCGTGAATGAACTATCCACAATGCAACCGGCCGAACGGCTGGCTGTTACGTTTACTGGCGGAACGCCCGATCGCGTGCCAGTCATGCCCAAGATCTGGGTGAACGTGGCTGCGAGACTGACTGGCACATCCCTGCGCGAGGTGATCGAAGATCCCCTTGCGGCCATGCGTGTGGTCGTTGATGCGGCAGTGCTGACCGGCGTGGACGGGGCCCGATTGTTCCTCTTTCCGGCACGCAAGACGCGAGAGGTGCGCGGGCGGCTATACGAAACGGATTCGACCGGTCAGGTGATTGGCGAAATCGATCTGCTGGGCGGCTTGGCGACACGTCTGGAACGCCGCGAGGATTTCAAGCTCGACGATCCGCATTGTATCGCCTTTCACACGAGTTGGACCCACGCGGAACCGCTGGTCCGCGACTTGGCCGGCGTCGAACGGATCACGGTTCCAGACAAACACTTCTACGAACAAACGGGTCACGGCCGTTGCCTGCGTCAGATGCAAGAGGACGCTGGCGACCAATTGGGAGTCTGCGGCGACTGCGACTCGGCCACGTTGGCGTTCTGCGTCAGTCTGCGCGGTATGGAGCAGGCGCTGTTGGACTTGATCGACGCACCTCGTCTGGTACATGCCCTGATGGACAAAGGCACCGCGTATGCGATTGAACGAGGCAAGTTCAACATCGACAACGGGATTCGTGTGCTGCGATTGAACGACTCCGTGGCCAATATGTCGGTCATTTCGCCCACGCAATGGCGTGAATTCGTTCTTCCGCACATGAAGGAGGTGTGCGACGAGCTTCACCGTTACTGCCCCGATGTGAAAATCTACTGTCACATCTGCGGCAACGTGTTGCCGGTGGTCGAACTGTTGGTCGATGCTGGACTGGACTGCATCGCCCCGCTCGATCCTCTTGGCAGTTTCACTGTGGCCGACATACGCCAGGCGGTCGGGGACGCGATTGTGTTGATGGGCGGGGTCAACACCTTGTCGTTCTCCAACTGCACGACGG
The DNA here is from genome assembly GCA_964617665.1 of uncultured Pirellulaceae bacterium. Classification (GTDB taxonomy): domain Bacteria; phylum Planctomycetota; class Planctomycetia; order Pirellulales; family Pirellulaceae; genus JADHUC01. The sequence goes on along the minus strand of CAZUAH010000257.1, from coordinate 5,420 downwards.
ACGAAATACGCCAGGAGGCAATAAGATGTATGGAAGAAGGCGATCGTAACGGTCGATTCATCCTTGGCTCCGGCTGTGCCTTGCCTCACGATGCAAAACGCGAGAACATCCAGACGCTGGTCGACGCGGCCAAGGACTTCCCGGGCAGTTGACTTGGCTTCCGTGGTGTATACTTGAGAGCTGTCAATTCAACGGAGCACAGATTGTGACGGATATCGATAGACTGCCGAGGCCGCTACGCGGGATCGTCCCGCCGATGATCACACCGTTGTCGGATCGAGACACGCTCGATCACGCGGGGCTCGCGAGACTGGTCGAGCACATCCTCGCGGGCGGTGTACATGGCTTGTTCATTTTGGGAACGACCGGCGAAGGTCCGAGCCTCAGCTACCGGCTGCGATGCGAGTTGATCGAGCGCGTGGGCGAGTTGGTCGCGGGTCGAGTTCCAGTGCTGGTGGGCGTGACAGATACAGCCTTTGTCGAATCGGTCAATCTGTCCGAGCACGCTGTGGACGCTGGGGCCGCGGCAGTGGTTCTGTCTGCACCGTACTACTTTCCCGCCGGCCAGCCCGAACTGATCGAATACGTGGAACACATCGCCCAGGAAGTACCGCTGCCGATTTTCCTGTACAACATGCCCAGCCACACAAAGATCTCGTTCGAGGTCCCAACACTCGAGCGACTCTTTCAGATTCCCAATATCGTGGGCCTGAAAGACAGTTCGGGCAATATGAGCTATTTCCACAAAGTGAAACGGTTGATCGAGGACCGCTCCGACTTGTCGCTGCTGATTGGGCCCGAAGCCCTGTTGGCCGAAGCCGTATTGATGGGCGGCAACGGAGGCGTATCGGGCGGCGCCAATCTGGCACCGCATCTGTTCGTGGAACAGTACGAAGCCGCCGTGCGCGGCGATCGCGACACGGTTCTCATGCTTCAGGCCAAGGTGATGAAGCTGGCGTCAACCGTCTACTCGGTTGGCCAACATGCATCGGCATTCTTGAAAGGCGTCAAATGCGCCCTTTCATGCCTCGGTATCTGCGACGATGCCATGGCCGAACCCTTTCACCGATTTCGCAGCCCCCAACGCGACCAAATCCGCCAGCATCTTCACGCGTTGGAAGTCGATCAGGTCATCACGCTCAGTGCTTCTCGGTTGCCGAATGGGAACTGAACACACGTCACGCTAGAAACTTGCCCTACGTAGAATACGAACCGCCCAATCCCCGTCGCCGGGAGCCGTCAGATGCACGGTGCCGCCGGCCACCATCTTCTTGTTCTGGAATTCTCCGCTCTTACCGTTGGCCGGATTCCACCAGACGACGTAATACGTCAACCGCTCGGGCAACTCGACCGAGACAGTTCCGCCAACCGGCAAGTATAGCGCATACGCGTCACCGATCGTGGCCAAGCAAATCGCTTTGCCCGATTTCACCAAGTCGTTGCGAGGTTCCATCTCCCAGAATGGCAACGTTTCCATGAACGTCCTCGCTCCGCCTAATTCGGTCCACGTAGGTTCCCAGGCCGACATTGGCCGATCGTATGGTTTGGGCACATGCGCTTCCCATACGCCGCCAGCCAAATACGCAGCCCACCAGGCCGCACGATGTTGCTCCGGCCTCCCTTCGTCGAACCCGATCATCAAGGTCCGCTGCCCCAACGATTTGCACAGGTCGATCCAGTCCACCGCTATTCGGTTGTGTTCCAGGGCGTTGTCCAACCCCGTTCGGTTACCCGGACTGCCGGTCTGGATGGCGGTGAAGTCGACCTGTGCGGCGCGTACGTATTGGTCCGTTGGACGGTTCACGTTGTGGATGCCACGCGGATGGTCATACGGATCGATCTCTGCCAGTCGTTCCATCCAGTCGAGTGCCTCGGGCAGACGATAATTCTCGTTGTGCTCCTCGCCCAGATTGAAAATCAATGCCGGCAAGTAGCCAAATCTGGCGATGATCTCGCGGTAGTAGCGTTCGTGGTCGTACCCTTTCCATGCACTGTCGTCTTCGAGGATAAGGTAGGGCACTACGCCCCGTCTCTGCATGTGCTCGAACAACTCGCGCCATTTTTCCAGTTTCGCTATGTCGAATCGTGAGTCCCGATCACCATTAGCCATCGCTTCGCGTGCCGTTTCGCCAAGCCACGGCCACACGTCGCGGTCATCGCCGCCGAGGTTGTGGGTCATGATGTACATCGAGTTGACGCCGCGATCCGCCAGATAATCGATCGCGGCCTTTCGCTTGGCCAGGGTGTTGTAGTTGCGGTAATTGCCTAAGAAGTTCTCAGGATCATCGCAACCCGCCTTCAGCCAATAGGGCCCATCGCGGAATTTCAGGTAACGAATTCTATTCTCTGGCGTTCCCGTATACTCCAACCGCCCCAGTTTCCAGAAGCCTTCGGCGCCCGGCGGAACGGGACTCACAATGAACCAGCCCGTTTTCCCGTCAAGCAGGCCGTGGCTGCTCCGTGTTTTGTACGCCCAAACGCCGGCTTCGTCGGACGAGAATCGGACCTTCCAGGTATTGCCGTCCAGTCCGCCCGTTCCATTGCCGTCGTAGAAGCCGGGCACTTGATATCGCGTGCCGGTGGGACTGACGAAGACGACGTCTAGACGGATCTCAAAGGGGTTCGGTTCGGACGTGCCGCGAGACACGGGGCCGGTGAAGGCAAGCTCGATCTTGGACCACTTCGCGTAGCTGTCGGCACCATGCGTGGTCGCTGCAAAGGAGGCAGCAAGAATCAAGATTCCGAAAAAGAGCAGTTCCTTGATTCGCATTGGACAACCCATCTGTTAGAGAGCCTGTTGGTAGTCGACGAAACGAGCCGTCTGTTGGGAGTTCTCACTGCAGGTTTGCGGTCTCTCGTCGCTCATCATAAGCGTCAACGAGGGCTTTGCCACAGCACACCGCCCTCACGGTGGGGTGGACTGATGCGGCGCACTAATGCCGACGCCAACGCCGGCAGGTGAACCGCCAGTCCTGGTCTGGGAGTGCCAGATCCACTCCGAATTGCCTCTGTTTAGACGGGGCGAATTCGTCGATAAAGCGGCATTTGGATCCGGTTTCTCTCGCACGCGGCATCAGTTGAAAGTGTCGCCGCAAGTCCAATGCAGGAAAAAGCTTAGGAAGTCCCTCCTAGGTCGCAAGGCCGTTGTGATTTGGCCGGAAAAGTGCTAAAATTCGGAATTCACAAAGCAATCAGGATCATCCCACCTGCTCAGCCGAGCTTGACAGAAAGGATTCGTCCGTTGTCGACCGACTCTGACCCGCCCACCGTCCCCGAAGAACCGGAAACCGATGGCAACGGCGATGGCGAAAGCTTCATCGATCAACCAATCGAAGAGGAGTTGAAGGAAAGCTACCTGACTTACGCGATGAGCGTCATCGTCAGCCGGGCGCTGCCCGACGTCCGGGACGGCCTGAAGCCATCGCAGCGTCGTATCCTGGTAGCCATGAGTGACCTTAATTTGGGGCCGGGTGCTGGCCGGGTAAAATGCGCTAAGATCTCCGGCGATACCAGCGGCAACTACCATCCCCACGGCGAGAGCGTCATCTACCCGACTCTCGTCCGCATGGCCCAAGAGTGGAACATGCGGCACCTGTTAATCGACAAGCAAGGGAATTTCGGCTCGATCGCCGGCCTGCCTCCTGCCCAGATGCGATATACGGAAGCTCGGTTGTCGCCGATCTCGGCGGCGATGCTGGATGACTTGAAGCTGGATACGGTTGACTTCGTTCCCACCTACGACGAACGCGGCACGGAGCCATCGGTACTGCCGTCCAGGTTTCCGAATCTGCTGGTCAACGGCTCGACCGGCATCGCCGTGGGTATGGCTACATCGATTCCTCCGCACAACCTGCGCGAAGTCTGCGACGCTTTGATCCGGGTGATCGACGATCCGGACATCTCGATCGATGAACTGTTAGAGATCATCCAGGGGCCAGACTTTCCGACCGGTGCCCTGATATGCGGCCGCGCCGGGATTCGCCAAGGCTACCACACCGGTCGCAGCAACGTGGTTGTCCGAGGGCGAGCGAAAATCGAAGAGAGATCCAGGGGACGCCACCGGATAGTCATCACCGAGATTCCGTTCCAACAGTTCCGTGATCGAATCGTGGAAAAAATCGGCGCTCTGGTCAACGGTGACCGGATTAAGGGCATCACGGGCGTCACCGATTTGAGCGACTTAAAAGAACCTGTGCGAATCGTGGTGGACGTCAAACGCGACGCCGACCCTGAGGTGGTGTTGAACCAACTGTACCGGTTTTCGCCACTGCAGGACACTTTCTCGATCATTCTCCTGGCGCTGGTCGATGGCAAACCTCGGTTGTGTTCGATTAAGCAGTTCTTGGACGAGTACATCCGGCATCGCGCCACCGTGATCCGCCGTCGGACTCAGTTTCTCTTGGCAAGAGCTCGCAAACGAAAACACACGGTCGAAGGCTTGCTGCTGGCGCTGGCCAACATCGACGAGATTATCCGCATCATCCGTAACTCGGAGACGCAGGCCGCAGCCAAGGTTGGGTTGATGGGGGTCGAATGTCCCGCGTCGATGATGGCGGAGGCATTGGGCGAAGTAGGCTTCGAACTATTTCAGCAGGAACGGGGTGCCGCCGACGCCTACGCGTTGACCGCCATCCAGGCCGACGCGATCTTGAGGATGACGCTGGGACAATTGGTCAATCTCGAACAGGAGCGACTGGGCAACGAACATAAGAAACTTCTCGAAGAGATAGCCGAGTATCTGCGAATACTCTCGGACGAACAGAATATCCTAGACATCATCAAGGAAGACCTGCGTGAGATTCGCAAGAAGTTTGGGGACGAACGACGCACGGAGATTACCGGCGAAGAGATTGGCAATATCGATCTGGAAGACCTGATTGCCGAAGAGACCATGGTCGTGTCGATCAGCCACCGCGGCTATATCAAACGGACGGCAGCCACCGCTTATCGCGCGCAACGTCGAGGTGGAAAGGGAATCCGAGGGGCTCAGACCGAAGAAGAAGACCCGATCGAGCACCTGTTTGTGGCCAGCACGCACGCTTACCTGTTGTTTTTCACCAACAAAGGAAAGGTGTACTGGCAAAAGGTGTACGATTTGCCGCAAATGGCGAGGGAAAGGAAAGGGCGGGCCATCGTCAACCTGCTGAATCTGGCCAAGGACGAGAAGATAGCGGATTGCCGGCAAGTACGAGATTTCAATTTGCCTGGTCATTTTCTGATGATGGCAACCCGCAAGGGGCTGGTGAAGAAGACGGCGTTGGAGGCGTACAGCCGTCCGAAACGGGGCGGTATCATCGCGATCAAGCTGCGCGAAGATGATGAGTTGGTTGATGTCGTCGTGACCAAACCGGGTGATGAAGTTGTGTTGGCGACGGCAGGCGGCATGGCAATCCGCTTCAACGAAGCGGACGCCCGGTCTA
>CAZUAH010000256.1:0-18972 GCA_964617665.1 uncultured Pirellulaceae bacterium | reverse complement strand
TTCTCATGAGGAGAATCGAAATGTTACGAGCAAAGGATGGCTCGGTGCGAGATTCAGCAACGAAGACGAAAATGATCCAGTGGGCGTCTGTTGTCGCGATCGTACTTTTTGCAGTCGGGGCGACGGCGGTTCGATGTGTGGCGAAGAAGCCCGACAAGTCGGATCAACCACGAATCGCAACCAGGATTGTCGAAAGGGCAAGCAAACAGGACTCGACAATTACGCCCGCCGGGCAACAGCCAGGGCGTTCTCCCGACGAGGACCTTTTTCGGCGAAAGCCATTCGATCCTGCGATGATTGCCCGCAAGGGATCGGCCGTCCTTGTTGTGCGGCCGGCGGAGCTGTTTCGCCGGGCTGACCTGCAGCCGATGAAGGACCATTGCAACACGGGGCTCCTCACATGGATGAAAGCTTTGGCTGTAGATGAAGAGCTGCTGCTCAGGGTCGAGAAAGCCGAGCTTATCGCCGCCGATGTGCTGGTAGCGTTTGACAAGAATGGGACGGAGGAACAGCCGCACAGGACGATGTTCAGCACCGGTCACTCGATGGTACGTATGATACAGCCTTACGATTGGAAACGCCTTCTTTTGAAGCTTCTTCCCGACACGGTCGCGAAAGAGTATCGGCAATGTGAGTATTTTGGGTTGCCGGCGATTCCGGCTCTCGGTCCAGCGAAGGTATTCGTCTATGTTCCTGACGACCGAACGTTGGTGTTTGCGAGTGGCGAAAAGCTTATCCAAGGCGTGATTGCCGTCCATATTGACGGAGCGCCGCGATATGATTGGGCGGATCGATGGGCAGCCGTCGACGGAGGACTCATGACGATTGCCTTTGATAACCGCGAACATCGGTGGCTTCAGATGAGAGGGATCGACGATGACCTTTGGAAACCGTTCGTCGGCCCCTTGCTTGACGAAACTCAGTTCGTTGGTATCGGCGCCGACTGGAGTAATTCGACGAATCGACTCGTTGTGCAGGGCCGTGCGATCTCCGAGAAGCCGGAACAGTCCGACCAAGTCAAGCAGACCGTGGAGAATCTGCTGGGGATGGCTCGCACGGCCATCGAGAGCGACGGGTCGCTGGATGCACAACGCAGGTTGATATTGCCGCGCGTCCTCTCGTTCTTGCAGAGCGCTACGTTGTGGTCGGGAGAGACCCTCGAGGGCCACTCCGTGATCCACGGTCGAATTGAGACGGAATTCTCCTTCGATCAACTCGAAGAACTCTTTGAAACAGAAGAAGCCTCGTAGCTCACCGGACGTCGAACATTCGACGTCATTCGGCAGCGTTCCGGGATACCCATCTCACGGCAGGCAGTTGGAACGATGTTACTTCGGGCAGCGGGAAACGACGGACTGTGATGGCTCGTGTGCCCACTTCCTGCATGGGAAAGCCGGTGTCGTATGCGCTGTCGTTCACTAACGCGTAGTTCTGGCAGTTGTCGGGGAGCATCGGCCAGTCGAGAGGCTTGTCGGTCGACGTTGCGATCACCGTCTCCGTGTTGCTCAACACAGCGCCGTGCCACTGGGCGCTCGCGTTGGAAAAGCCGAAGGCGTCTTGTTGAAGTGTGAACGCGCCCACGGTGAACAGCCATTTTCCGCCTGTGGGCCCTCGACACAGAACTCCAAAGGCCCCGGCGAATCGCACTCCATCGACTGCGGTTTCGTTGGCGAAATCGCTGAGGAGCAGGTATCGGCCCCACGCCGATTCGATCTTCACGGCGACGGCCTCGGGGCCAGCCTCCTTTGGGACCTCCAGTCTGCTGGCCGCGCGGATCGGCCACTCGTTTGCAGTGTCGCTTGGTTCGTGAATGGCGACGAAAACGCTGCTCACGCCGTCTCCGGCGCGAACTGCATCCACATACCGCACACGTCGGCCTATCTGCCTTCCGTGCTCTTGACCAGGACCGTTCGACGCTTGGACCTGATCGACTTGGGAAAGCAGCCACAGCCGGTAGGAACGATCCGACTGAGACCAGATGGCCTGCCATGTGGCCGGTGGATCGCCACTGGAACGGGCATCCCGCAGTCCGAAGATATCCTCCGGCTTCGTGCTGCCGCCGACTTGAGGCAACGGCGGTTCGGGTGGCATATCCAATCCGTCGAATCGAAGATCGGCCTCGGATGCATCACTCGCGGCCAATTCACTGAACACGCGGTAGGCGTGCTTCCTACCGCCACGGACACGGAAGATGTCAACGGCAAAGGTCTCTGCGCCGGGACCTTTGACCAGCGCAACAGTCCGCCGGTATTGGTCGCATTGTGGATACACTTGCGACGATGCCTCCACAACGGACATCTTGGGCGAGGTCGCCATTAGATGAAGCTTCGGGCGTCGGCGGTCGTTGCCCTTGCGTTTCAGTTGCTCTTGATCATCAACGACCACCAGATTGTGGCTGAACGTGCTTCGGATCCATCGGTTCATAGGCGTGTCGCCAATGTATCCTTGGTCGCCCAGTATCGTATGGCCGCGATCGGTATAGAGCAACGCAAGGTTATCGTAGTGGCGATGCCCGCCGTCGGGCGAGAAGGTCAGGGACAACGCAGTGGCTTGTGGCCCCTTGCCGTGTCGCAAGAAAGCCGTCATTAGCGAGGGGAAGTAGAGCTCCGGCGGATCCAATCCGATGTCTTCATTCGCGGCCGTCGGGACCGAAGATGCGTCCACGTGAAGCACAGCGTATTCAGTTGGCCGGGACCAACGACTGGCGACCTGGAACAGCTTACCGTACGCTTGCGGAAGACGCTTGAATCCGACGTCGATAATGTGGCGGCTGGGTCTGTTGGTGACCGGCGTATCCGCCAGCGGCGGCAGGCGACCGTCGGGCAGCAAGTGATCGACCAGCGCAAGCATCAGTAAATGAAAACGTCCGCCGTCCTGGTACAGATTCACACGGCCAGAGCGAGCGCTGAAGCTGTCCGGCCACTGGAATCCATGAAGTGATTCCGCTATACCCAACAAGCCCCCGATGTAACTGGCAGTCGAGAAGGTGTACGCTGGACTTTCGTAGCTGAAGCCGTCGTACGCGAGTGAATGCTCACACTGCGTCTCGAATCCTCGCAACGCGGTATCCGCCCATTCGGTGATCCCAAGGCACCGGGCAACGGCCGCCATGGGATAATACACTCGCCCCGCCTTGTTGTTTGTATTGGTTGCCTTGCCCGGACCGCCGAGAAATGGCTCTGCGCCCATGAGCCATTCCATAATCAAATCCCGTTCGACCGTCGCTCGATCCGCTTCGGTCCACACGGCCGATCCATCCGCGCGCTGGGCGTCGCAGACCAGATCGTAGGCCAGACAGATACCCACGAGATAGGTCGCGACATCGCAACTTGGATGAAGGCGACCCGCTCCCCAGTAGTTCTGCAGCATTGCCGCTCGGTCAGCCGTGTCTTTGGCGAAGGCGCCGGCACATAAATGCCGCTTCCATTCCAACGGCAAGTTCCGATCGTGGTACGCCGCGTACATGGGATCGCAGTCCGCAATGCTGTCCCAATAGTCATGGTACAGCCAGTTGCGATAGCAGCGAGCGAGCCGAATGAGAATCGCTTTCGCTCGTTCCGCATACTTCGTTTCGCCGGTAAACCGGTAGGCGAATGCCAGATTCTTGACCGCGCCGATCATGAAGTACGCCTTCCGTTCACGAATGAGGCCGGTAAAGCTGACGTGCATGGGTCTGCCGACCCAACGATAGGCGTACTTCCCAGAGCGGTCATCAGAATGCGCTCGCTCATTGACGTTCAGATAGTAGGAAAACACCTGACCGGACCGCGGACAGACCAATCGAGCCGTTTCCGGATAATCGTCGCTTGGGTACACCTGCCCACACGACGGGCAACGCAGTTCGTCCGGATTGCGGTAGCTCCAAACAGGATTGCATGCCGCCTCTTGAGATTTCACACCCACACAGTTCGGGCACGTGAATGCATAGCCGAAACCCGGTGTCAATTCGGGGATCATCCGCTCGACGTAGTTGTCCGGCTGGCCGACCACGTAGTCCGCCATTCTCTTTTGCCCCTCGAACCAAGCACGCGCCCAATCCGCGGCCTCGATGTTGCGCTTCGCCTGAGCGATCTCTTCCTGGCTGAGCATCACCGGATGTTCGACGGGTACGCGAGCGGCCAGCATCCGGTCTTTGCGGGATTCGATCTCTTTGCGGAATGTCACCTCCTGGTCCGAGACGCCCTGAACCTGCCAGGGCATGAACCCTTCGCCGCGAGTCACGCGGTCTACGTACTCCGCTCTACGGTCGGGGGCTTCCTGCGTCTCACCAGCTCGTCCAACCGCAACGACGGCAAGCGACACCATGAGAGCCGTGATGGGCGATTTGGCTTTCCAGAATATCTCCATTGTCCTCACTTTCCTACTAACCAACACTTACCGCTTTTGATGTAGACCTGGGACCCGCGTGCATACTTCACCGGCACGCCGCGTTCGTACCACCAGTGCCTCGGTCTCGATCCGTGCTGGATGGATTCCGTTATGTAGCCGTCGGATCCAAACAATTCGGTGCTGATGTGGCTGCCGATGCGGTCGTGATATTCGCGTCGGACGAGCTTGCCTCCTTCGTAGAAAAGCCGACGGATGGCCTTCCCTTCCAGGTTCAAGTCGTGGCTCTCGACGACCTTTCCGTGGCGATACCACGTACGCTGGATGATTCCATCGTGCAAATGGACTGTCTCCCGGACGGCTTCTTCAGATCGTTCAGCCAACTCTTCGGTTGTCTCTTTGCCTTTGACAAGCCGCTGGTCGCGAGTCCAACAGAAGTCACTGGGGGCCCCAGTTAAGACGTTCAACGTTGTATCATCCTGAATCTCCAAACACAGACTCGGTTTGCTTTCCAGTCCGGACCACTCCACAGCAACCGCCGTGTACGCACCTTCGCCCGGAAGGGCCAACGACGCGCCCGGACGAAGCGGGACGCTGGTGATCCTCTTCCCGTCTTTGAATACGTGATAGCCGTATGTCTCCCAATGGTTCTCGCCTGGGATCAGTTGGACTTCCTCCCCGGATCGGCGCAGGTGCGGTCTGTCGGGCAGTCGCACGACGACCGCGTAGAGATCGGACGACCGTTGCAGCATGAGCGGTGAATCCATGTCCTTGATCACGTTGCGAATCCCGCGAGGTGGCAACGGCAGGCCATCGCGCAAATGCTCCGGAATCTGCATGGCCTCGAACGAAGCAAGCGATCTGCCGGGTCGAAGGCCTGCGTTCCGAGAGGTACCGTGCAGTCCGCGGGTAAGTCCCTCGAACGTCGTGTCAGTTTTGCGTTCATAGCCCAGCACTTCACCGCCGAAGCCTGAGGCATTGATCAGTCTTCCTTGCTTGGGGAAACCCTCGGTCGAGTCAACACGGATCACGTCTTCCGCGGAACCTTGAATCCGCGCAACCGGCCCATCCTTCAAGTCGTACGTGGAAATGAAGGCAATCTTCGTTCCGTCCGGACTGCCTTTCAGGTCGATGTCGTAGGGGCCCGAGAAGTCCTGGTTGGTGGGAAAGCAGAGAAATGAGTTGGTTTCCAGGACCGGCCAGCCGTCACCCGATCGCAGGTCTGCCACACGAATCTGCGCCACACCGGCATCACCGCAGATCCACCGTCCGCTTCGTCCGCAAGGGCTGACGTCGCCGGAACTGATCGCGGCTAAGAAATGGACGTTGCACGGAAACGGTTCATCCCACTTGCGGCCGCGCATCTGACCGTTGCCCAGCAGGAAATAGGAGCCATCGCCCGCCCACGAGAAGTGCGACCCCTCCATTGCTGGAAACGGCATCGTGCAGTCTCTTCCGGCCAAGTCATGATCGAAGAAGTGCCGAGCCACGAACGGGACATCGCGTGTGCCTTCGGTGGCGTAGTAGAAGTCCCGGTAGTTATGATCCCTGGAAACGATCATCGGACGCGCGGGGTTCACCATCAACGAGTTGTACCCCACTTGCCAATCGCCCGGCAGTGTTTCGAGCACCGAGTCTGCCTTGATCGGAATACGCACTGGCATCCTTCGCCGGTCGGCAAGTTCCTGCATCCCGTACAGCCATTGGTCATCGCAGTCGGTGTATTTCAGCAACCGGACACCGTAGGCGATTCGCGTGGACTGGTCGGTCGCCACATTCTGCCACATCACATGGGTTCCCTTCTCGTGACGCAAACCGTCTTCAGGCCGGTGGCGGACATAGAACAGCCAGTTGTGGCGATTTGCCCAGCGGGGATCGGTGCCGTGGTCGACTGTGATGTCTTTGTCTTGATGCAGATCGTACAGGTGCACTTCCGCTGCTGACGTCGCTCCGAACTCCCGTTCGTTGGCGGCGTAGTGCGTGAAGCACAGGTAGCGCCCATCAGGGCTCCAACATTGCGTATTGTGGTAATTGGCGTGATCACGAACCGTCGGATCGTTGGTGATCCGCCACACCTCAATCGCATCCCCCTCACGCGGCTCGAACCGCTCCACCTGGGCATCGGAGGGCGTCGCGTAGCAGAATAATCCGCATGCGAGAACAAGAGACCTGGCGACTGCGACGTTGAGTTGGGATTTGCGCATGATCAAACCATTTCGTGTTCGTTCGATTCTCGGAAAACCGCTGTCTTTGGAGCAAATGCCCACGCGGCGCCAGCGCACATTATGGCGTATTGAATCGGCGAGTTCACGTCCGAGTGACGACCAAATACCAGGAGGGACGTCTCTACATTCGTTGGGGTAAATGGGGACTACTCCCACAGTGTCACTGACCGTCGTGTACCGTCTGGTCAGCGTGGCGTCGCATGCATCAATAGCGTCCGCAACGAGTCGGTGTTTGGGGCTGTCAGGTATAGCGGCGTCGGGCCAACCTCGATCACGTCATGCTCGACCGCATTTCCCATCATGTCAGCCGCGGCAACTTGATCGCCGAGCGGTATTTTGAGCGACTGATCGGTCGGTGACCACACAATGGCAACAGCTCCGTCCCCTGTTTCAAACAGGTAGGCGTACAGCCGGCCATCGATTTCGATCGGAGGCAGGGGCTTCGGGGTGGGGCCAAGCAGGTTGGCCACGGTATTCAGTCCGACGTACATCTTTCTGGGTGTACCGCCGTATTCGAAGAAAATGCCGCCACCGTCGCGGCCGTTGATGGGGCCGCATGTGCCGGCGTGGTAGAAGATCTTTGTCACGCCGTGGCTGAGAAAGACGGCGGCTGTCTTGACCAAGGCTTCCGCTGCCTCTCGCTCCGATGGCCAGTTGGCGCGGCTCATGGCGGAGTCGCCGATCACGCTTGGCGACCGGTAGGGATCGTCGTCGGCATAACAGCCGAACTCCGTCAGCCAAATGGGCTTCGTCTCGCCGCGATCCTGCAGTTTCTTCCAGCACTTCGCCAGATCCTTGCCGTAGATCTCCGGCGGAATCGTCACGGGATACAGGTGAATGTCCATCGCATCGCACCAACGCAGCCCATCGGCCTCGATGAACTTGTTTACCCAATCTCGATCGACCCATGTACCGATCCCGCCGATGACTTTCGCGCCTGGCTGGTTGGCCTTGATTGTCTTGTAGGCGTCTCGCAAGATCTGCAGATAATCGGGCATGTCGTACCCGAACCGCTCGGGGACAGCGTAGGTGGTGTATAGCGGCTCGTTCATGATTTCGTAATAGTCGATGCGATCGCGGTACTGCTGGACGGTGCGTGTCACGTAGTTGCGAAACAGGGCCGGGTCTTTCGCTGGACAGGCGACAACCGAACGTAACTCGCGATACTTGTTGCCTTGAGTGTACTGGCGAATCACGTCCATATCGGCGTCGCTGCACCAAGGGGCCGAGGCGAATGGCAGCAGCATCAGCGGGTTGAGTTTCGCGGCCAGGACACGATCAATTTGCGGATCGGTTTTTGAGAAGTCCCATATTCCCTGCTGCGGTTCGACGGTATGCCACTTGACGGACCAGTCGCGCATCCACGTCAGTCCGGCTGTCTTGCACAATTGCAGCATGAAGTCCCACGGATAGGCATGGTTCATACCGAAAGGCGAGTCCGCGTGCTGGTACGGGGCAATGAGAGCACACCGCAATGTCTGCTCGAGCTCGTACTCGTGTCCCTCCCGCTGCCAATGCACGCGGAAAAACCCGCGACGTCCCGCCAGCAATTCCGTGAACTGGACGCGAGCAGACTCTCTTGGCCCAACTTCGCGCCGAACCTCCGAGGACCATACTTCCCGGTCGAAGAAATCTGTGGCAACCAAGCGTCCCCGAACCGTCCGCGCGGTGGAGGCATCGTTCCACATGCACACGTCAACAGTCATCCCTTTTCGTGGGTCTGCGAAGATGTTGCCGAGCACGGGTGTTTCGATGGTAACGTCAATATCTAATCGCGGCCTGAAATCCGTCGGCTCTTTCGCAAACTCAAACTGCACCGCATCGACCCAGAGCGTCGCCTTTTGGATATCAGATTTCTGTAGGTCAAGCCCAACGGCAGTCCAGGCATAGCTGGCTCTTGACGTGAACGGGAATGTGTAACGCTTCCATTCGGTATCCACATCCACCGAGCGTCGTAAGATGCCGCCTGTGCTTTGATGCACGAGTAGCGTCGCCGGCACGTTCGGCTTGTCTGCCCTCAGGTAGCACGACAGAACGCATGTTCTTCCTGGTTCTGGCGGCACCCAGCCGACATGCCCGGCGAGCAGTGTATGCACCGGGTCGACGACGGCATCAAAGTAGTCCCAATGAAACACGGGGGCATCCTGCTTGCCGAGACGGATACGCAGGCTGCGCTGGCCATGAAAGGCGGTTGTCTCGTCGATTTCGCCGAGTTGCCGATAGACGTTGCCCGACCACGACGTGAGGTTCGGTGCATAGCTGCCCCAACCCGCGGCGCCGCACTCGAAGCTACTGTTGCGGATCACGTTGCGCATACCCATGGTGGAGATTGTGGGAAGGTATGCGATGGACATATTGACGGGCTCCAGAACAACATCATCCAGCCACAACGTGCCCGTGCTGCCGTACCAGAACTGAAGCCGGCTGTGTTCGGCGGGTACATCGTCCGTGGCCTGGCAGAATCGCTCCACGTGACGCCATGTCGGAGACACAGTGAACGACGCCTCGATCCCCGAACTGCCCCACGGTTTGGTCTTGGACAGTGCCACTTGGCAACTGCGACGTTCGATGCCCCGAGCTTTGGCCCAGAAACTCAGCCGGTACCACTTCCCTCGCTTGACCCCTATCGCGCCAACCTGGCACACCATGGCGTGCGCATCCGGCGTGCCTCCCGCAAACTCGGAACAGGACAATTTCGCGCTGCTGCCACCGTCGCGGCCGGCGTCGCAATCCAGTTTCTGCTTGATGTCCCGACGGCCGGAAACGGTCCACCCGTCAGGCACGCCGTCCGAGTCGGTGTCGTCCTCGAAGGCACCATTTCGAACAAGATTGCCTGGAGCCTCACCCGCCATCGCAGCTAATCGGCCGCAAGAAACAACTATGACAAACAAAGGAATGACACGCAGGCTTCCCCATCGCATACGACTATCTCCTTACAGCTTTCGAGGGCGTCATCAACGAGGCCGCAGTCAAACGCATCTTATATTCTTGCCAACCATATTCTTGTCCAAATCTGTCTTGGCAAGAACATGGCCGGCAAGAATATCAAACACGCACCCGCGAGACGCGTCCACTCCGCTCAACAAGTGGTATGGAACAAGCCGCCGACCATTTGGCCGCTGTCGGCCAGTTCGTTGTAGATTTCGACGGCTCGTTGGGTTTCTTCCACGTGGACGGTGATGCCTCGCGATTCGAGATGTTTGACCATCTCCGGACAGGTTCTCAGTCGCAATTCCATACCGCGGCTGAGAACGATTTCTTGGCTGCCGTTTTCGATCAACTCCTCGACATCGGCCGGTTGAATGCCGGGTGTGTGTCGAGTTCCGGTTTCGTTCCAGTCCCACGCTCGTCCACCGCCCGGCCAGAGCTTGAAGTCGCGGCCGCTGCCCACTCCTTCCACGTCCATGCGCCCCCATGAGACGCGAGTAATACGAGGCGAGCACGTGGTTGTTTCTTTCACTTTGTGTCCCTCACGCCATCGAACGCTTCATTCAAGAATTAAATCGCCGACGACCATGCGATGGTCGGAGTGATTCGTTTTCTGAGCCGTTACGGATTCCGCGCGGAACTGCCGACTCGCCCAAATCTGGTCGACGCGGAAAAACGGAAAGTTGTTTGTCCCCGTGTTTCCCCAGCCATGTCCGGCCTCGCGGAATGTGTCGAACAATCGCTCTTGAAGTGGAACTAGCGATGCATCGTCCGGCGGTGCGTTGAAGTCACCACCCACGACAATGGCCGAGGACCGTGGGAGCGTTTGGATCCGCTGGTGGACATCCAGGATCTGTCGACAATGTTTGATCCGCTTATCGCGATGATCGGCCCAGAAACTCGGCATCCAGAAATCGAGACGGAAAACCGGCGGACTAAGGCGTACGCTGAGTACGTCCACTGCCATTCCCGTTGGCAACTCGACCGTGGCGTGCGCAAAATGCGGAGCGCGGTCCGGGTGGGCGGCTTGGATTCTGCCTCGTGCGAGAATTGACGTGTCCCCACCCCACAGGAATGCTCCGTCACTGCCATACAGTTCTCGCGCAAGCCTCTCCAGGTGTTCGCGGCTTGGCGACTCCTGTAGCAATACGATGTCCGGCGCCCACTTCACCACCTCGGCAGCCGCATGTCGATCCGCTGCAGCGCAGTTGAGGGACACGACACGAATGCCACGACCCCGGTCGCGGGCCAAATTCCACTCGGCCGTCGGCCAACGCTTGATGCGAACGAGGCTCCGAGCTTCCTCGACCATCACAGCCGTATAGGCAGCCCACAGCGCCACCACGCCAAGGGACCACAGTTTGTACCTCCGGCTCATCCCGCGTACAGCCAGTGCCAATCCCGGCAACAGCCAAAACCAGGCTGGCACCAGCGTCACCGGAATCAGATAGTCCGGTTGACGCCAATAGCACACCGAGATGGCAACGCACAATGCTGCCGATGCCACTAGCGCCCGCTTGCGACGGCGAAGCAGCTTCCTAGCGCGGGAATTCTCCGTGTCCGTTGGATCGCCCATGTGCCCTACCTGTACAACGGCGGCAATTCATCGAGAAATGAGCGGGAGGGCCAAATGAGACGTCCTGGCCGTAGCCTGCTCACTCGGCTCGGTCCAGCCACGGCTACCCAAATCGAGTTCCGAAGCTGCTTTCATTCATTTCTTGCCCACGGCGTACAGCCTTCCGTAGGCGTGTAGGTACAAAACGCCATCGCTAATAGCCGGGGTCGCGTAGAACGTCCCCGGTAGTTCGTTCTGTGCGAGGGTCTTTCCTTCCGTGCCGGCTTCGATCACAGTACACGTGCCGTCACGCGAGAGGAAGTACACCTTGTTGTCGCCAGCCACGACTGCTGCCCGATACGTTCCCTCTTTCAGCCGCTCCCGCCAGTGAACTTCTCCGGTTTTGAGGTCCAGGCACGACGCAATACCGTCGTCGCGGACCATGTAGAGGTTACCTTGATAGCAAACCGGCGTGGAGCAATCGGAATTGTAGGGACGGTATTCCCAGAGCCGATGGCTCTCGGTCACATCGCCCGAACCTCCCGTGCGCAAGGCGAAAGCTCTGTCAGTCTTGCTGCCGGGCGGGTTGGGCGAACAGACGACCACCACATCTTCGGAAACGGCAGGCGAGACGACGGTACGGGCGAATGGGCTGTCGATCGCCAAACCGCTGCTGATCCAAAGCTGTTTGCCCGTCAACAGATCGTAAGCAGTGACGTGGTCACAACCGGAGACAAGCAGTTCGTTGCGATTCTTGGTCTCGAGTACCACGGGTGTTGAGTAGGCATCAGGACTGTCCTCTTGGGTGCCGGGGAGCTTCCGGTCGGTTTTCCAGACTTCCTTTCCCGTCGTCTTATCTAGTGCAACCACATAAGACGGACCTTTCGTCATACACGCGACGTACAGTAGATCGCCCCACAGCCGCGGCGATGAAGCCATGCCAAAACGGATCGTGTAGCCACCATAATCCTTCACCAGATCACGTTGCCATCTGACGTTGCCTGTCGCGTCCAGGCATACGAGTAGACCACTTCCAAAATACGCCCAAACGTGTTCTTCGTCCGCAACGGGCGACGGAGTAGCAGGATTGTGCCGGTGCGCGTACAGACTCTTCGGGCCTTGCGCGGCTAGCGTGCCGCTGCCGACCTTCGTCTTCCACACGATGCTGCCGTCCTTCCGACTGATGGCCAGGACCCAAAGCGATTTGTCTTCCATCTGCGATGTCAGGTAGATTTGCTTCGAAGTAACCGCGGGCGAAGCGTTTGACCGGCCCGGCAGATCGGCCATCCAGGCAATATTCTTGTCGACGGCCCACTCCGACGGCAAGTTCGTTTCTGGCGACACGCCTCGTCCCGCCGCTCCGCGCCAACCCGGCCAAGTGTCCGCCGCGCAAGTGCATGTGATAGATAGGCACAACGCGGTGAGATTCAATGCGACGCGTGACGAATAACTCACGACTTCTCTCCTCATACTCGATGCTCCCCGGACTTCAGCCATTCTGAGCGAAGGGAAGAACCTGTCTTCTATGAGATCTCCTTCGCTCAGGATGACATGTCGCAAGAGCGGAGATTTGCTTCTTTCGAGGCGTTAGCCACTGCGCCCGCGGTTTTCTTCGCAGAGCGACTAACCGCCCATCAGGTGCGAAAGAACGGCCAGTTCAAGCCCTTCGTAGTCGCGGTCGGCGACGCATTGCTGTTCCACGTCCTTCGGGAACGCGCGGACTTTGTCGACGAGTTTCAAGAACACCTCACGGCTGTTTGTTAGGTGCTTGTTCGCTGCGTCCGCCTTTTGCGTGCGCATTGCCTTCACGTCCAAGCCCACGAATCGGCCCGTTTCGGCGTAGTCGGCCAGTTCCAGCACGCGAACCTGATTGTACGCTCCGCGCAGGTTGGCCGACCCGAACGACTTGTCCTGGTCGAACTTCAGCCCGTTCTGATCGTTCAGATGAACGCTCCACAGTTTATCCTCTGCCAAGGCAAAGGCCATCTCGTCCGATGGATCCAAACCTGCCAAGAGCGCATGGGCCGTTTCGATCAGCCCGCCAACGCGCGAGGGGTCGATCGTTCTGTGTGCCAGGGCGAGGGCATGGCCAATTGTCGGTATGTATGCCTGATCGGCTGGTTCGTTTGGTTTCGGCTCGATGGCAATTTCGATGCTCTTGTTGTGTTCCAGCACCTGGTTGATTGCGTCGACAAGTTGGTGATGAGCTTCGATAGCGTTTTTCGACTCGCGGACATAGGTGCCTTCGCGAGCCAGCCACAACACGATCAGTCGCGTGCCCAGGATGTCGCAGATGTCCGCGGTTTGTTTCAGGCGGCCAACGGCCCATGCCCGTGATGTCGCGTCGTTCGAAGTGAATCCACCGTCGACGCCCGTGGGGCTTTCCCATAGGCGGGGAGCCACAAACTCGGCAACCAGACCTTCGCCATCCAGCATCTTTCGCACTTCGGCCGCCTCCGCCTCGACCTCCGACGCCGACTTCTCGTCGATATTTGGCACGGCATCATCGTCGTGAAATTGGACGGCGTCAAAACCTAGCTTCTTGTACAAGGGCAGCTTGTCAGCGAATTGAATGGTGGGACGCACGGTCGGCCCAAAGGGATCGGCACCTTCGTGAATGTTCCACGGTCCAAACGAAAAACGATAATCAGCGGCCATGATTTGTCTCCCTACGCAAACGAGTAGTCAGTATTCGGAAATTGGTCTTCTTTCACTTTGATTCTCGAGGCCTCACGCGTCCAGATTCGCGAGTTTCGCGGTTTCTTCGAAGTTCCGCAAGCCGGCGCTCGCGCCCATACCTGTGACGCAACACGCCCCGGCTGCCGCGCCCAACCGGCCTGCCTCGGCAGCGTCCATTCCCTTCAGCAATCCCGTCAATACACCCGCATAGAAGCTGTCCCCGGCTCCGGTGGTATCAACGACTGGTCCTGGGAGGGGCACGCAATCGATTTGCTCGTATTCGCCGGCCTTGGGACTTAACAACGCGCCGTCCGAACCGAGCTTGACGCCCAACAGTCCTGGTGCTCCACACTTGCGGTAAATGTCGATGATCCTCCGGGGATCGCTTTCGCCGGTCTGGTGCGTTGCTTCCGCAAGGCTAGGAATATAGATGTCCAAATGTGGAAGAAGCTGAGATAGCGGATCCATCGTTCCGCCGTCGCCCGCGGCGTCCAACGCGGTCAGGCAACCCAAACCGCGAATCTCGGCAAGCACATCCACAAGATCATTCTCGAGGTTGGGCATCAACGAGTAGTAGCCGATCACCGTCATACGGCTGCGGCGGAAGAGATCCAGATTGTCGCGATACATCCTTCCATCCATCGTTCGCGGCGCGCCGACGCAATGCGCGAAACTCCGTTCGCCCGAAGGATCAATCAGAACTGCCGTTGTGCTAGTGGCCTCGGTCGGATGAGTCAGCAGGTGGCCGGTATCGATCCCTTCAGATTCGTACTTGCGCCGTATGACGGATGCCCATTCATCATCACCGACGTAGCTGAATGCGGCCACATTCATCCCCAAACGCGCCATGGCAACGCCACTGTTCGAGACGATTCCGCCTGTCGTTACCTCAATCGGGTCGACCTGAATCAGCCGCCCGCCGCCGATCGCCACGTCCAACGGAACCGGATGTACGAGGATATCGACGACGCACGATCCGCACAAAACACAGTCAATGTTCTTTTCCATAACGCTCGCTCGATCTCCACACGCACCCAACGGATGCCCCCACTCAAACTCGGCGCAAGGCACTACGAATGACAACCGCCGGTTCACTGAAGCTGATCATAACGAACGCCAATGCGGCATGCTAGGCTTTGCCAAAAATCTCGACAAAGAAGCCTCGGCCGAACTGCAACGTGACGCGGGCGACAAATGCCTGTACCATGGTCTGCAGAGTAACGGTCCAACAGAAACGACGTCTTAAAAAGGAGTTGGGACAATGACTGAATCAAGAGACTGTCATTCAGTCTGGCCTTCGCGCCGACTTCGATTGTTCAAGTTGCCCGGGCTGACTGCCTTGGCCCTCGGCTTGCTGTGCTCGCTTGGTTCGGTACATGCGGAAGCAGCGGCCAAGCCGAACGTAGTCCTTATCCTTGTGGACGATATGGGATGGACCGGTCTGAGCTGCTACGGAAGCGACCTGCACGAGACACCGAACATCGACCGATTGGCGAAACAGGCTGTGCGTTTCACGGACGCCTATGCCGCGGCTCCCGTCTGTACGCCTACGCGAGCTTCAATCATGACTGGCAAGTCGCCAGCGCGGCTGCACATAACGGTTTGGCACGAGTCATCGGGCGAACCGCCCAAGTGGATGCGTCGGAAGTTGGTTCCGCCGGTAACCGAAGGCAACTTGCGGCTGACCGAAACGACTCTGGCGGAAGTGCTTAAGGCCGAAGGATACCTGACCGCGCACGTCGGCAAATGGCACTTGGGCGATGCGGCCCATTATCCCGAAAACCACGGTTTCGACGTCCACATCGGCGGCAGTTTTTGGGGTTGCCCGCCGACCTTTTTCTATCCGTATCGGGGCTTGTTCGGCGGTGCACGCGAGTTGCGGTATGTGCCCGGCCTGTCCTTCGGCGAAGAAGGCGAATACCTGACGGACCGTCTGACCGACGAGGCGCTGGCGATCATCGATCGGGCCGGCGACCAGCCGTTCTTCCTGAACATGTGCTATTACACCGTACACACGCCGATCGAAGGCAAACCGGAGTTGGTGGACTACTACCAGAAGAAGATCAAAGAAGGCATGGATCACGACAACGCGCACTACGCGGCTATGCACCACAGCCTGGACGAGAACGTCGGTCGAATCTTGGCGAAACTGGAGGAACGAGGCATCGCCGACAACACGCTGGTCATCTTCACGTCCGATAACGGCGGTTTTGTGAACAACTACGACGGCCAGCAAGTCACGCGCAACACGCCGTTACGTTCCGGCAAAGGCTCGTTGTACGAAGGCGGTGTGCGCGTGCCGCTGATTTTCCATTGGCCCGGCGTGACACAGCCCGGCCGCGTTTGCAGCGAGCCGGTGGTCACAACGGACTTCTACCCCACGATTCGCGACATCGTGGGCGCGACGGGCAACGACGAACACAACGCGCAGATCGAAGGCGTCAGTCTGGTACCGCTGCTGAAAGATCCAACCGCGTCGCTCGATCGCGATGCCCTGTACTTCCACTATCCTCACTACTATCCAACAACATCTCCAGTCAGCGCCATACGCGCCGGCGACTGGAAGTTGCTGGAGTTTTTCGAAGACGGACACGTCGAACTGTACAATCTGGCCGAAGACGTCGGAGAAGCAAATGATCTGTCAAAGGAGAATTCGGAAAAGGCTACTGAACTGCGCCGCCGATTGACCAAATGGCGCGAGACGGTCGACGCGCAACTGCCGACGGTGAATCCGGAGCGGCAATGATGATGCGGATTGGTTCGTTGCGTGGGGGCACCGAAGACAGTGAGAAAGAAGAAGCTGTGCTAAGTCCAGATTTCCAGCACGCCACTCGGGACCCGCCTGAGTCGACACGGTACGTCCCAGCACGAAACGTGATTCGCACTGTGGTCGTGACTCTGTTGTTCAGCGTCTCAGATGCTTCAGCACTCGCCGAGGCAGCTAACCGGATGGCTCTGGAAGTCTTAGAACCGCCAGGACGGAAGGTTTTGGAGGACGTACCCGTATCGATGGGAGTCGTCTTTCCAGAGAAGGCCTTCGCCGCATCGGAATACGCACGTGTCGTGGACGATCGCGGCAACGTTATGCCTTTGGACACCGAGGTGACCGGGTGGTGGGATCCGGAGCACCGCCTTGTCAAATGGCTGCTGCTGAAGTTCCCGGTGACGACGGATCGACGCTATTGGCTCGAATATCCTGTGCAACCGACCAGCGGCACAGCTCGACCAATTGCCTCGCAAGTCGATGGTGCGATCAAAATCGACACTGGCCCCTTGCAGGCAGAGTTCCGCGCCTCCAAGTCGTTGTTCCCGCGATTCGTTCTCAACGGGCAAGAGCTGCTTGACACGAGTGCTTCGTCGCACCGGCTGGTGTTAGATCCAGCGACTGGTGACGTGACGCTGGGTCATGTGGACTGGAAGATCGAAGAAGCAACATCACAACGCGCGACCATTCGCGGCTTGGCATTCTTTCAAAGCAAGGATGCCAAACGGCTAGCTCAACTCGACTTGCGGCTTCAGTTCTTCAAGAACGAGAGTTTCGTACGCGTCTATCACACCATTGTCTGGATGATCCGCGATCCCGCGATCGGTGCTCGTGAGATCTCGCTACGAATGCGTCCCAGTCTGAAATCCGGCGGCGAGTTTGCCGTCGGTATTGAAGGGAAAAACGTGGACGACGCTTGGCGCGACACGTGGACGAAGGAGTCTCGATTCTGTTTCCATCAGAGCGACGTCGATTGCCTCAACGTGCGCAAAGACGACCAAGAGACCCGGCAGGCACGACGCATGAACGGTTGGCTCCGCATGACGGGGGAAGACGGCCGCGGGGTATCCGTCTCTCTTTGCGATGCGTGGCAAATGTATCCCAAGGCATTCTCGCTGAAGGATGGCGAACTCGGCGTGGAGTTCTGGCCGGCGCGCAGCGAGCCCATGGGATTCAGCCTGAAACACATCGTTCCAAAGAGTCTGTACTACAAGAAAGAATGGGAGCGGTACAACTGGTCCAAAGCGGCCAAGCACGCCTTGCACGAGTATGAGGCGAATCCCGCCTTCGAACACACAGCCGAAGGCGCGGCGCGGACGCACGAGTTGACGTTGTTCTTCTTCGACCGTTCCTCGAAACGCACGCACAAAGAGATCCACTCGCTGACCCAGCAGCCGGTAATCGTCCGCCAGGATCCCGCCGCGGCCATGAAGGTGCCGTTTATGGGGTTCTCGCTTTCTCCGGTAGACCAAAAGGCTTATCCCCGAATGGAAGAGGCCGTCGACGCCTTGGGCCGGATGACGGTGGCACGCTGGGAAGACCTCCACGACTATGGCTTCTGGCGCTTCGGCATGATCCGCTGGGGCAGCCCGCCGCTCGCCGATGTACAGTCGGGTATCTACCGTTGGTTTGACAACGTCCAATACGACTTGCAACTCATCCCCTGGATCTTGTTCATGCGCGGCGGCAGTCGCGACTTCTACGTGGAAGGCGAGCGGGTGAGTCGGTACGCCATGGACGTATGCACGAATCACTTCAATACGCGCGGAGCCGCCAGGGGATACCAAGGCGGCGCGGCGATCAGCCCCTTTCCCTGGCACAGCCATCATCTTCACAAGTCGCTGAAGATACATTTCCTGCAGTACCACTACCATCTGACCGGCTACCCGCGGGCAAAGGACGTTATGAAAGAGGTGATCCAAGGTGCAATCTGGGCCGCGGAGCACGACGCTCGCGAACCAGACCATCCGTATTACCGCGGTCGAGGCCGAGAGCATTACAACGTCGGACGTTTTTGGGTAAACGCGTACGAAGAAACGTTCGATCCAAAGTGCCGCGACTTTGCCCGCGAGTGGCTCGACCTGACATTGAATCGGGAATATAGCGCGACCCTCGGCAACTTCCGCTCGCCCGGGATCTACCTCAGCGGCGAGTTGGCTCAACAATCACGTCTGTGGCCGAACGACGAGAAGCTCCGCAGCGTGCTGCTGGAATACCTGGACAACATGGGCATACCCGAAATGCCGGACGACGGTGTGCGCTTCACCAACCGCGTCATGCTCTGTGACCCCGCGTTTCGCCTCACCGGCGACCGGCGATACGCGGAAGTGGCGTTTGACGTCGCCCGGTCGCTGGCTGACCTTGTGCCCAAGGTCGACGCATCGAGTGGCATCTCCCCGCAGATTCCCTTCAGCGGTAACGGCTATTTCCGTTGGCGTCTTGGCCTCGGGGGCGCCAAACTTGCTCTTTCCTGGTTAACTGAGCTGGTTTTGTGA
>CAZUAH010000255.1:1757-18982 GCA_964617665.1 uncultured Pirellulaceae bacterium | reverse complement strand
CACAAGTTCACGCCCATGTCGGGCGTACACGATGCACGCGAGTGGCCGATCGCGGTGGAATCGAATGGATGATCACATGGCGGCCACCGCGTGATCGTTGTCGTTCGGCAGGAAAAGCATGAAGACATTCTCGATCGCAATGGTCCTGCTGTTTACAGTGGGATATCCCTGCAGGGAAGGTGTCGTCTCCGGAGCAGAAGAACACTCCACAGACAAACCTGATCCCGGAGAGACGATCGCGGTCACTGCAAGAGTGAAAGACCTCTTTCCTTACCACCCGTATTGGATTACGGACCCTTCCGTGGCCAATGTGGACTTCAATCTGGCGGAGATGACTGTAATCGAACCGGCCAGGTGGGCGGGCAAGAGGATGGAGGTGCTTACAGTCACCTATAACGATGCCTTTGCACGAACCGGCGCCGTGGTGAGTTTTTCGATCTCGGGCTATGGGCCGAGCGCCTATGCTTCCTTCTATCCCGACCGCGTGGGAGTTCTCGATTCCGACATTGTCGGCGACATCCGGGTCATTGCAGACGGCTCCAAGGATAAAGGAGCACCTGCCGCCGACTTCGAACTGACCGGAACCCGAGTGTCTCCCACCGTCATCGCGTGTACGATCAGGAATGTCTCGAAACGCGAGATTGTCTATACCTATTACGGCATTGGGTACTTCGAGTGTGTTGAACTGGATTACTTTGACGACGCCACAAAGAAATGGAAACGCATTCCAAGGGATCTGACCAAGCAATGGTTCTACACGGGTACGGGAATACATCGTCGGAATGTCAAACGGATTGCCCCCGGCGCGACGGTTCCTCACGTGCGGTCCGCGACGTTCCATCTTCCCGAGAACTTGCTGGACAAATACACGTTTGCGATACCGCTCGATAAATACAAGATGCCAAAGGGAGATGACCTTCGGTTTCGCGTAATCCAGTACATGGGCGTCCTGGACAATCTCGACAGGCTTCCCGTGTGGCGCGGGCATGTCGTATCGAAATCGATCAGACCATTGCCGAACAAGCGGATGCACCAGACGCCTGACGGCGCTGGTGATCCTTGACGTCCGGCATGAATGTCGTCATGGATCTTCTCAATCCACCGATACGAGCAAACGTGTTGGAAACCGTTGGCGGTGAGATAGCCAATCTGTACGAAATCGTACCGGTAACACTTCCGCATGACGGCTGAAAGAAGATTGGCGAACTAGGCCGTGAACAGGAGCGGCCGACAAGCGGGTTTTGAAATCAGAGCCTTTCGGCCTTTGCCTCCTCCTCCGGACGACGGACCACCCGGTGAATGCCGATGCCGTCGCGATAGCCGTAGTCCGCCGCCAGCCTCGTCATCTGCTCTCCATCAAGACGCACCTGCAGCCAAATCACATACGAAACGTAGCATGGCCCCCGGCGCGTGACGAGGCACACGAGCCCGGGGCCCGTGCTACCGAAATGCTTCGCTGCGTTTCCCGCTCGGGCCAGTGGGCCAGTCGCTGGATTATTCCAGGACGAACTCGACTACCGGCACTTGCCATTGTTCGCAGCGACTGCGGTCGCGATACTCGGGTTGTTCGTCGGTTTTGTTACGTCGCAGTACGGCGACAACGCGGACTTCACGCGTGTTCTCGATCTTGTCGCACCAGCGCGAAGATCCTGATGCGGATAGCCGCGCGACGCACAGTCCCGAGTCGACGACAAGCTCGACTCGCCCCTTTACCGACACGCGTGCCTTCAGCAGGCTGCCGGGCTGCAGTTCGGCCAAGCCGGCATGAATCGGATGGTGCTCCGGTTTGGATCCGGCGAAGCCGACATCGATATCGTCCAGGCCCAACAATTCGTAGCGTCGTGCCAAGACGTTCGATGGAATAGACTCCGTCGATGCTGCGGGGCGGTGGAGAACACAATCGCCTGTCAGTTGCGAGGCGTGAGGGCTGGGCGTCCCAGGCATTGTGCAGAGTGTCAAGGTCTGTTTGGCCCGCGTCATGGCAACGTAGTACAACCGCCGCTCTTCTTCTCGCGAGGTCTGGTCATGCTGATGCGTCCACCCCGTAGCCGGGACAACAACGTGGTCGAACTCCGTGCCCTTAGCGGCATGGACGGTGTTCATGAATACGCCGTGGCCGACTCGTTGTTCCCTCCGCTGTTCAGCAAGCGATTCGTACAGACTTTCGATAAATGCCGCCACTGGGACCTTGGCATCGCCCGTTTCGTCCCTCCATTCCTCCAATACAGCCAGAAGCACGTGTCGCCATGGATTGCCGTCCGTGGCCTGCCCCGAGGCGATCGCGGTCAGTCGCGTTGCCGTCCGGTCTTCATTGTGAATTGCGTGCAAGTGGTCCAGGAATTCCGCGATCTCTCGGACGCGGTGCAATCGCGACGAGCGGTCACCGTCGAGGCCCCAAGTGACGGGAATATTCAGGTGCTCGCAAGCCGCACGAATCATGTGCAGCGATTCACGCGTACGGGCAAGCACAGCACAGGTGGACCAATCGAGCTTTGGTTCGACTTGCTGCAGCCGCTGCAGTTCGGCCGTTATGGCCACAGCCTCCTGGCCGTCCGCGATCTCCAGAATCTGTACTCGGCCGCGACCGACGTGATCCAACAACTGCCACTCGCCGCCAGGTGGCTCTTTCTTCCGATCGGCGTTAATCCGGATCGGATGCTCCGTCTTCATGCGGTCTGAATTCAACGCGATCAGTTGATTGGCGGCTGCAATGATATTGGCGGTCGAACGGTAGTTATCCAGCAAGTAGTGAATATGCGCTTGGTAGTCGGAGCGGAAGCGGCGGATATGTTCCACATTCGCTCCGCGAAAGGAGTAGATGTTCTGGTCGTCATCGCCCACAGCTAGGATCGACAACTTGTGATCCGATTCGCCGATTGTTCGGCCGGTCAATGCGGAAATCAGGTCATACTGCTCGGCATCAATATCCTGATACTCGTCCACCAGTACGTAATGGTAGCCGGCCAGCAGGCGATCGCGGACTTCATCTTCCGGCAATCCCGCAACCGGCTGCTCGCCGCGGAGGATCCGGGTAGCTGCGGGAATCAAACCGGAAAAGTCGATTGAGTTGTCTCCTTCGCCACCCGCTCGCTCCGCAAAGGATGATCCAGTCATCCGCATGGCCAGCGCATGATAGGTCAGGACTGTGACCCTTGCTCCGGCCTTGCCGACCAACTCCCGCAAACGCTGCTTCAGTTGCACCGCAGCCAGGCGGTTGAAGCAAAGTACCAAGATACTCTGTGGGCGCACCCGTTGGACGCGGACCAGATAGGCGACTCGGTGGACGACGGCCCGTGTCTTACCTGAGCCTGGACCGGCCAGGATCAATTGATTGTCACCTTCGGGTGCCGCCACAACGGCCTGCTGCACCGGATTGTGCAGTTCATCCACGATCCGCTGATACGCCTCATGCGTGATCGCTCGCTGAACGATCTCCTTTCGATCGCCAAAATACGTGTCGACGAAGTCGGATCGCAGATCGCTAAAGTAGGCCAGGACCAAGTTCAGACCGTCTTTCATCGACTCGAGACCTCGTCTCGCGTACTCGCACATCACGTGGACTTGCAGAATCCGTTCCTCATAGTGGCGATCAAGTGGTTCAAAATCGCCTTTGGTATACCGCCTACGTCGAGATTCCGGTTTCAGCCGGATCGTCATCGCCTGACGGAAAACCGACAGTCCATGTTGCAGGACGATCGCCCGCTGTTCGTGAAGATACATCAAGCCGCGATCCACTGCGGCCACGGCGTCCTTTATCTCATCCCGCAAGACCAAATCGGCTCGGACAGCCTGCGTCAGATCCTCGCACGAGAATTCAACCAGCAGGTCCGCAGAAGCGGCCGCGTCCTTGGGCACCTTGCCCAAGATCGTGTCCAGCACCACTGCGGCCACATTCTTTCGCAACTCGGACGTCTTGATCAACGTCGACCAGTCGCGATGCAAGTTCACGCGGTACACGTCGCCGTGGGAGTGTCGGAAATCCAGGCTGGACTGCTTGCCAGCAAAACCGCGACCGTCCATGCTCAGACTGGTCAGTAAGTTGCGAATCATGTCGGGACTGGAGTCCGATCCGCGGTCCACCAACGCCTGATTCAATCGTCGTAGCGATAGCGTGAGCCACCCACCGCCGGCAGCATCCGGCTCTTGTTCTTGCATGACCTCCAATAACGCTGATTCGACTCGCTCGGCCTTTTTGAGTCGATCCCGCGAACCGTCGGCGACCTTGTGTCGGACATAGGCGGACAGCAGGATGCCTTTCTGGACCAGTCCCTTGTCAGCCATTTTCTCCAGGGTCCGCAGTACGCGCTGAGTATCCGTCTGGGTCTCCATGCCACGGGTTGCCGTTTGGCCGGTCGTTTCTCGAAACGAGGGTAATTCGGCCAAGCGGTCGGCACTGATACCTTCCGGGCCGTCGGCGTTCATCAACGCAGACAGAATCTCCAGCCACTGCCGTTTCTCGATCGGCGTCAAGGCCATACTAGCCACGCGTTCTTCGGTCTCTTCGACCGATTGAACTTGCGGCTTGCCCTGAAAAACGAACGTGGCGTTGTGATTCCGCTCCAGGAAGCCAGCTCGTTCCAGCCAAGCCACAGCCGTTTTCACTTTGGTGTCGGCCATTGTCTCGTCGCTATCGAACGAGGTGTCTACATCCTCGTCCCGCAACAGTTCGCCGGAGGTGATCACCAGGACTTCGCTTCTCCGTTTCGCTCGCCGCAGGCCGCGCAGAATCTGCGCGATGTCCCGTGGCGTCAGTTGAGAGATTGCCGACAAGGCGAACTGGGTCTCCACATCTTCTTCGCCGTATAACAAGACGCACTGAGCCGGTTGATGGTCGCGCCCCGCTCGGCCTGCCTCCTGCAGGTAGTTTTCCAGCGAGCCGGGCATGTCGGCATGCACCACCATTCGCACATCGTCCTTGTCGATCCCCATTCCGAAGGCGTTCGTGGCACAGATCACCCGCAACTGACCGCCCACGAACTGGTCCTGGATCTCGCGTTTCTCCGAAGGCTTCAAACCTGCGTGAAAGGCCTGGGCGTCCCAGCCTTGTCGTTCCAGGTATTCCGCCAAACGTTCCGATGTCTTGCGGGTGGCGGTATAGACCACGGCGCAGCCAGTGTCGTCCAGACGCTCGGCCAGCAATTCGTGAATGCGCGCAAACTTCTCGGCGTCGCCGGTCGTCTGGACCTCGAACTTGAGATTCTTTCGTTCGATGCCGCCATGGAAAACTTCCAGATGTTGGCCCAGTTCGTTGCGAAAGTGCTCGACAATCTCTTCCATCACATCCTGTTTGGCAGTGGCGGTGAAGCAGGCCACGGGCGGCGGCGTGTCTCTTCTTTGCCTTTCAGCCAATTGACGGATGAAGCGAGCGGCATACAGGTAATCGGGCCGAAAATCGTGCCCCCATTTGGACAGACAGTGGGCTTCATCAAACACCCAACAGCCAATCTCCCGCTGCTGGATTGCGTCGATGGTCGATTTGTTTCGCAACTGTTCCGGCGAGATGTACAGCAGGCCAACATCGCCCTTCCGTACCTGTTCCAGTACTTGGCCGCGTTCAGGCGGAGTCAGCATTCCGCTCAATGCCGCGGCCGACCCGCTGCTCGTCTTAGCGGCAAAGTTGTCGACTTGATCCTTCATCAAGGCCTGCAGGGGGGATATGACAATGGTCAACACGCCGCGGCGGTAGTTGCGGACGATGGCCGGCAGTTGATAGCACAAAGACTTGCCGCCGCCCGTGGGCAGGATGGCCAGTAGTGGCTGATTGCCCATTCCTCTGCGCACGATGGCTCTTTGTAGGCTGGTGCCGTCCTCATGTCGCGGTTCCTCCCGGAAACTGTCGAAGCCGAAATAACGCTTCAAACGGCCGTCCGGGTTATGAACTCGATGGCAGTATTCGCAATCCGAATCCTTGCACGGTTGCTCGCGCAGGCGCTGGATCAAAGTCACAACTTCGGGAAAGGCCAGCCGAACCCATGGCGGCAGGACCGAGTTTCCGCCAGCCACGGGCAACCAAGCGGCGGCATACGCCAGAGCGATTCGCTCGCGTCCCGCGGGCGGATGGGCGGCCAGTTCTGTCAGCGCCGTCCGGCAGGCACGTTCCGCATGATGCCTGACGAAAATCTCCATGGCCCGGTCTGCGTCAATGTCCTGCGCGCCAGTGTGATCGAAAAACTGCACGATACCCGCGGTGTTTACCCGCCCCTCAGGCGAATCAACATCCTGTCCGAAGCAGAACCTCAGCAGCGACAGAGCTTCTCCCCGCTGCGACTCCTGGGTATTCGCAAAGGCGTCCCATTCGTCGCAAAACAACCTGGCCGACAATCGGGCGTCGGCTACGGGGTCGTTTAACGCGGTACGGACCAGCTTGTAATCCTTGACCAGTGCGTGGTAGGGATTCTGCGGAAAGGCCAGTGGGGACAGGAACAGAGTGTCGACTACCGGCAAGCGGAGCAGCGGTAGGCGAGGCACGATTTGACGAATCACCGGCCAGTCGTGTTGAAGCAGGTTATGTCCGGCCACATACCTAGCGTGTCTTTTGCGGACGAAGTCGTCCAGGTTACGCAGGGAGCGTTGAGCGTCCAAGCCCCGGCCTGCCTGTTCATATTCCTCATTGCCGCAAACGGCCCCCAAGTGGCGCAAACGAAGCTTGGCGTCGACTTCCAAATCGACAAACACGCATTGTGCGAGAAACTCTTGGCGTTCCATCCTGTTTACGCCTTCTATTCATGCCGAAGCGTTTTGATTGGGTTCCATCAGGGGCGTGCGGATCGAGGGCTACATGCCTGCGGCGACCAGAATCGAGTCCTGGGCAAAAAACCGTCGTGACGGAACGTATCACATCGGGCAGCTTCTTATCAAGTCGAAACGGCAGTTCATCTCGGCATGGCGCAGGTATACTACGGCTGGGGAGGATTGGCACATCTTTCGTCGACCGGGACCGGTATATGAAACGGGGAACAGCCAAGAGCCACGTTAGTGATGTCCGTCTTCACCGTTACAGCGGCTTGATGAAGTCCCGCGTGTTCCAATCAATCCAGCTCGGTGTTAGACTGGCAGACTGCGTTATCTTGCGATTCTTCGGAGCAAAACATCCGGCAACAACAACGAGAGGGACTATTCCATGACATCGAGATGCTGGCTGGCGACGTTTTTCTTCATCGTTTGCGCTTCGCTGGGGGCCTGCGCTTCGGCGGCGCAGCCGATGAAGGCGCTGATCGTTGATGGGCAGAATAACCACAATTGGCAAGAGACGACGCCGATCCTGAAGCAACAGTTGGAGGAAACGGAGTTGTTCACTGTCGACGTGGCTACTTCGCCGCCGAAGAAAAACGATATGAGTGGCTTCAAACCTAAGTTCGCGGGCTATGACGTTGTGGTCAGTAACTATACGGGCGATGAATGGCCTGATGAGACGAAGCAGGCGTTGGTCGATTACGTTTCCGGCGGCGGCGGACTGGTCATCTATCACGCGGCCAACAACGCTTTTCCCAAGTGGAAAGAGTACAACGAGATGATCGCGATCGGCGGTTGGGGCGGCCGCAACGAGACGAGCGGTCCGTATCTCCGCTGGCGTGACGGTAAGGCGGTGCTTGACAACTCGCCTGGCCGTGGCGGCGGACATGGGCCTCGCCATGATTTCCAAATTGTCGTACGCGACCCGGACCATCCCATTACCAAGGGCCTGCCTCCGGCGTTCATGCACTACAACGACGAGTTGTATAGCTGGCTTCGTGGACCGGCCAAGAACGTCAAGATTCTTGCGACTGCGTTTTCCGACAAAGCGAAACGCGGCAGCGGCGAACACGAACCGATGCTCATGACAATCGCCTTCGGCGACGGCCGCGTCTTCCACACGGCGATTGGACACGCCGGCGAACAGTGCCGCAGTGTGGCTTTTATCGCCACGTTTTTACGTGGAACCGAATGGGCAGCCACCGGAAAAGTCACCCAGAAAGTCCCGGAAGACTTCCCTGGCCCCGATGCACCGGTATTGCGCAACTAGTGCCAACAGCGGGGCGTCTATCGATCAATGTTCAGATCGGGTGGCCGGGGCTGGACCGAGCGTCAGCGAGGGAAGCCCCGGGGTTTCGAGCTTGCGCCCTCCAACCCCGGCCACTCTGGCCTCAATCTACCTGACAAATGTCGTTCCGCCACCTCGCTGCTTGACTCGGACTGATTCAGTCGAAAGACTTCAGGACCGTTTCTTTGGCTGAATCCCAGAAACCCGGTAGATACGTTTCCAGGGACGTGGCCTGTTCGACCAGCGCGACGACCTCGGGCGAGTTGCCAGTTATCGGGGACGTGCGGAGTTCCTTTGCGCGTTGCTTAAGAACGTCAAGCTGCGCACGCAACTCGTTGACCATCTTGCGCTCGGGATCGGCGCGCGAGCGAACCATGGCGATCTCAAGATCCAAGGCATCCCGTTCGGCCTGTATCGCTTGGCGGTCAGTCTGGCGTGAGGCTAATTCCGTCTCGATGCGCCTCAAGTCGACTTCCAGTGCGGCTGCCTGGGCGCGCAGCTTCGCTTGCTCTTCCGGCGGGATACTCGTGTCGTTGGCCAGCGCGAGCAATTCTCTGATGCGTTCCTTCAAGCGAGGAATCTGCTCACCTAGCCTCGCGATCGCTTGATCGTTGTCGTGCAGCCGTCTCGTGAGCAAGCCACTTCGGGCAACTTGCTTGACCAGCTCAGCGTTCAATGCCGCTTCGAGCTGTTCCAAACTCGCCTGCATCGGTTCAAGCTGTTTGG
This sequence comes from uncultured Pirellulaceae bacterium, assembly GCA_964617665.1. GTDB lineage: Bacteria > Planctomycetota > Planctomycetia > Pirellulales > Pirellulaceae > JADHUC01. The sequence continues at coordinate 10,236 of CAZUAH010000255.1, read as the reverse complement.
TTAGTTGCAAGCTCTTGGGGGCTATGTCGGCGAGCTCTTGTTCTCGCCGTTTCCGTTCGGCCACCATGGCCTTCTTGCGGGCTTCAAGCTGGCGTTGTCCAAGCGTCGCGAATTGCTTCAGAGCCTTCTGCCGGCCTCCACGGAAAGCCGGCCGATAGGTCTGTGCAAGACGACCCTCGATGTGCTTTTCACGATCGGCCTGCGGTCGTTTGGCTGGACCGGCCAGATATCCGTATGCCTCGCCGACAAATTCGGCGGCCTGCTTGGCCTTTTCGTCCACGGCCTCCTTGTCCGCTCCGGTCCAATGGATAAGCAGCACCATCTCTCGCTGTGCTCCGACATCATCCTTTGCTCCGATCGACGACCAGATTTTGGCCTTCAGCACCAGAGGACTGCGGCGATAGTCTCGAGGCAGCGTCTCAAATTGCTTGTTGGCTGTGAAGAACTGCCCCAGCCGTATCGCTCCGAGCATTTTCGCGACCGCAACACGCGGATCGCCTCGCGCGAGTTCATCCAACTTTTGCTCGCGCGCCTCGACTTGGCGTTCGTCTGGCGAGGCTTTGCCAGCCTTTACCGATTCGACACTATCAAAATACCTCGTCACCGCGCGGCGTAGCGCGTCTGGGTCCCCGCCGTGCACGCACTCCGTCGCCGCCATCCAATACGCCACGGCCAAAGCCACCGTCGACCATCGCATCGCACACATCCTCAACCTCCCTTCTGGCACCCGCCATCTGGATTCGAGAAGAGTGAACCTACAAACGCCCGCGGCGTCGCCGACAATGATCAAATCCTACCCCAGAAGTGACGTGTTTGGTATCGGCCATGTGCCAATGTCAGTCAACAGACAACGCCATCGCTGCACATTTATTGGCAGCGGTTTCAGAACCGGGAGGGCGGGCTCCCGCCGAGCCGAAACCGTTGAAGAATACGGCTCAGCAGGAGCTTCGCCCTCCCAAGAACGAGTTCTGAAATGCCTTCTAGCGCAGCCCGTTTTCGATTTCTTCATCAAGTGGAATCGACGCGAACTACTCAATCACGGGCAGAAGAACCCTAGTCGCACGCGCGCCTCCGTGGTGGACGGTTTGTTCGGCCGTGACCAGTGTTGCATCGGCGTTTTGATCCGCAGCCGTATTGTGGTTGCGGTCGTAGTTGGGAAAGTCGCTGCTGGTGATGTCCAGGCGAATGCGATGGCCGGGCAAGAAGGCGTTGGACGTGGGGTACATTCTGATCGTGTATTTGACCACCTCGCCAGGCGAAATCAGTTCCGGTTCATCCAGGCCGTTCCGATATCGCGCACGTACCATGCCGAGAGACACTTCGCGAGCCAATCCGTCGGGAGCCACGTCGATCAGACGCGAGAACCAATCGGTGTCCGGAGCCGATGATGCGGCGAACAGTTCGACCGTCGGGTTGCCCGTCACTTCCAACCGCTCGGTCAGCGGCTCTGACTGGTACACAAGGATGTCTTGACGGTCGGCCAGAGGCCGCTGATCGGTCGGAATGGTGAACAACGCCGGCCCGTGAAGCGAGGGAACGGGTTTGGTCGGATCGTATGCGTAGTTGTCGCTGCCAGCCTCGTCCGGCTCGGCCTCGACAAGCTTCCCGTCGCCGCCCGGAGTATTCGCGTGGCCGCCGCCGGCTAGATACAGCATTTTGGGTTCGGCTCGTTCCAGCGGCCACTGCTGTTCGTCTCGCCATTGGTTGTCGCCCATGACGAAAATCCGCACCGGGGCCGTCTTGTCGATGCCGTTGTCCTTCCCTTTCAGCCAGTAGTCGAACCAGCGGATTTCCAGGGCGGCTACGTCGAGCTTGGCATTGGGGCCAAAGTCGATATTGCCAAACCGATTACGCGATCCGCGACCGGCGTGAGACCAGGGACCGATGATCAAACGCGTTCCTTTGCGAGCGGTTTCTGTGGCCGCCTGGGCGAACATTGTCCGATCCAGCAGCATGTCGCCGTTGCAGTGGTCGTGCCATCCGACGACGTTCAAGTTTGGTACGGTGATCTGCTTGCATCCTTCATGTAGTCGCCACGGATCGAGGTGGGGGTTCTTGAGCCAATGACGGACGTATTCGGTCTCGTCCTCGAACACCTCCCGTGGCAATTCGAGCCACGGCAAGAAGTCGAACCATTTCTTCGAGGCCCCGTCAACCCACAACTTCTGCGAAGCAGCTCGGGTCTTCGTGCCGGGCCGGTTCGCGCGGCGGCGCATGTCCGGGGCCATCGAAACAATCCACCAATGCAAACGCCGGCCGGGGCGGATCGTGCCGGGGCCTTCCAGGTCGGTGTATCGTGCGGGAATACTGTGCGCGGACATGGCAACCAGCGACGGCGGCCCGAGCGGGGCCAGTTGCCATTGTACGAGTCCATTGTACGAGCCGCCAAACGTACCGACCTTGCCCGTCGACCCCGGCAGTTTCGCTGCCCATTCCACCGTGTCATAGCCGTCTTCGCCCTCGCGCGTCTTCATACGGATGAACGATTCCCACATCCCGTCCGACGCATAGCGCCCGCGCGTGTCCTGCACCACAGCGATGTATCCGGCTTGCGCGTAACGTTTGGCGCCGCCGCCTTTGCCATAAGGCGTGCGACGCACCAGCACCGGGTAAGGTCCTCCGGTTTTCGGTCGGTAGACATCCGCGCGAAGGATCGTGCCGTCGCGCATGGGCACGGCCACGTCGCGCTGGATGTCGACTTCCAGTTTGTCAGCCTGTGGTGCGGCCAGAAGTATCAGGAAGATTACGAGTGTTTCTACACACGACATGGTCAGATCTCCTGTTTCGAGGCAAGATCCAGCAAAGCAAGCACAACCGCGTAGTTGAACGTCCAGCCCGAATGAGTTCGGCTGAAATTGATTTTCTCGTAGACATTAGGGACCTGCAAGTGCGCTTCACACACCGACTTCGGATCCTCGCCCAATAACGCGACTTGCCAAGCCATCATCGGAATCTGTAGTCCCATGCCTTGGCCCCACGGCCGCGTGCCGTCGGATAGCTTGGGCGAACGCCACTCGGGATCGAACGCGTCCCAAAGATCGAAGACGGTGGCCTTGCGATCAACCGACAGGCCGAGCGGCTTCAAGAACTCGTTTACCACCGGCTCCGGCCGCTTGCCAATCCAGTCCAGGCGTCTCCAATGTGTGAAGAAGTCGCAAGTGAGCATGTCTTGCGCTCGGCGTTGCACGCGCCGTTGCGCAATTGCCTTTCGTTTTGGATCTCGTTCCAGCCGGGCCAGCGTGATCAACCGGTAGTCGTTCTGCGACGAATAGAGCGTGTAGCAAGGAAGCCGAGTCTCTTCTTGGTCCAGCAATACCCAACGTTTTGCATCGGCTTCGTTACTGAACCTCTCGTATTCCTGCTTCCAGTGTTCGTCGCCCGTTACGTCTTGAACCGCGCCGACCATCGACAACATGATCTCCGCATTCAGCGGTGTCATGGACAGCCAACACCAACCAACGTGGGCGATTCGACTGTCGTCTTCCACCATCAGCGTCCAGCCGTTCTTCTCCATGCGCTTGGCGAACTTGTGCAATGCGTCGCGGATGAAGGTCTTTTCCTCGTCGTTGGCGATCGGGCTGTGGTAGTAGCGCCAAAGCCCACACACAAATAGCGAATGCTGGTCCAACGACGAATCGCGATAGTAGCTCTTGCCATCAGGGTGCGGCCCGCGCGGGACGAATCCGGATACCGGACTGATCGTGCCCACCAGCTTCAGCCCCTTGAAGATGCGTCGCGCCAGATCGGCAAGATACGGGTCCTCGGTCGCGTCGAAGGCATCGCACAACGCGAACAGGAACATGCCGTTCAGGAGCCCTGGATCTTGGATTCCCGAGCCATAGCCGTATGGCATGTATTTGCCTTTGACCTGCTCTTTGGCGATCTGTTCGGGGGACTCGAACACAGCGATGCCATTCGGACCATTCAAGCGCTGGCCATACATCAGGTTGGTGTTCGAGTGGCAGAACCCGTCCATGTACATCCGGCAAAGCTTTTTGATAGCCTCCAACCTATGCTCTGTCCCACGATTGCGAAATATGGTTTTGGTGAGCGGCACGGCGCTAGCCGCCGGTCTTGCTGCAACGACATTTCGACTCGTTTCACCCGCGGCTAGCGCCTCGCGGCTCACAATCTTGGGACAGAGCATGGTACTGCAATCGTCGGCTATCCGTATCGCTATCGGGATCCCTGCTTCTCCGTTTGCTTCGTTCTCTTCGTGCCTTAGGTCCAGTGTTATCTTGGCCGGATAGACCAGACCCCAATCCCGCCGCCGTGCGAAGGAATCGAGTAACGTGGGCAGTGAAGGCGCTACACACTTGTCGAAGCGCAACTCGCCATTCACCGTAACCTGGACCGGCTTGCTGAAATCAACCATTGCCGGGTGAAGCCAAAACATGAGGCGACCGACGTTCTTGGTCGTTACCTGAAACTGATTGTCTCCCGAGTTGATCGCGTCGATTAATGCACCTTCGCGTTTGACTGTCTTGTGGTCCAGCTTCCACTGCTCCCATTCTTCGACGGAACTGTCTTTGCTGTGCCCGGGGCCGCTTCGCACTAGTGCATCGTATTCCAATTGACCTTCCGTTGCCTCGTCGAGCGTCACCCAACGATTGTGACGCACTGCGTAGCACTTCGAGCTGCCGTAGCCCACTGGCGATGCGAGTACGACGTGCGAATGGAACGGGTCGCGGCGCAAATCTTCGTTTGTCCGCAGGAATTCCAGTATGTGCGACTTCCCATAACCGACGGGGTGACCGCCTGGATGTTCCGTGAAGACGTGTGGAATTCCATGTTTATTGAGCAGTTGATGCGCCCGGTGAGCGAACGCGATGTCCGTATGACGATCGCGGACGCCCGGTTCCGCGTCCTTGGTACCGTGGACGATGAACAACGACGTGCCGTGGATAACCGGCCATTGGGCAAGGGACCACGAACCGGCGCTGGCGATCACTGCTGCGAACCGATCCGGCTGACGCTGGACTTGATGATACGCGCCGAAGCCGCCCATCGAATGTCCGGCGAGAAAAACGCGGTCCGCGTCGATGTTGAACCGATGCTTGCACTCCCAAATCACGTCCGCCAGATAGTCGTCTGCTTCGGGGATGCACCAACGCGAATGGTCGTTCTCGTTCCACGGAGCCGATGGACCGACACCAATCATGCCGGCTGCCTCGAACAGGTCTCCCAAACGCGGGCTGGTTGGCGGAGTCGTCGGATCGGCCGGCGTCATGTAAGAAGCGGGGGCGGTTCGCGGACTCCCTTTCCCACCGCCGTGCATGAACACGACCAAACCGGTCGGACGTTCAACCTGATAACTCGAAGGCACGACGAAATATAGCAGATCGTCCGGATGCCTCTCGCGCAGATTTGGAACGGTGAAGTGTTCCTCTTTGTAGTAGCCCGGCGTTGCTGCCACTGTCGGCCGAGGCCGCAACGCGGCTACGACTTCATTCCACTGTCGGTCGTACTTGGCGAGCCCCTGAGCCAATTCTGCTTTGTCCTTCTCGCAATCTGTCTCGAGGTACTGCCTCGCCATGCGAACGATCTCATCCGCTTCTTGTGGTGACGAGCCAACGTGCAGGGTCGTATCGTCCTGCGCCATCAGTTGCCAGGCGGCCAACACGATTCCGAACATTACGAACAGAACGGCTGTAGAAAAGAAGGCAACGCCTTGCCTCAATCGCATAACAGGTCCTCCTAGTTTTGGCTATTGCCATTTCGGAGTGGGGTGACGCATTCAGCGAATCCGAAACACTCTCTTGATTAGAAACGTAAAGGGGATCGTCAAGACCAGGTATGCCACCAACCACGGAGCCAGGCAAAGTTGCCGGACGCCGGGCAGCACGCCAAACAGCCGCACCGGCCGAAGTCGCACTGCTGTGACGAAGTCCTCGGAATGATTGACCACGGGGACCAAGTACGTTGGCTGCCCTACCAGTATGTCGTGTTCCAAGCTCCGATCGGACAGCCGAACGACGACGCGATACGCTTCGTCGCTAGCCTGAACGCGGAGTTGCCAACAGGCCTCGCCATACTGTGGACCCGCGTCGACACGGGGTTCGATCCGACGGATCCAACGATCCGACGACTCGATGCCTTCTAGCGGAACGACATGAGCCAACTTGTCGGCGTTCGAAACGGGCGTACACACGACGAATTCGAGCGGTTCGTCCGCACGCGGCGGGTGATACTCCAGCCGCAAGGCACACCAGGTAGCCAGCACGGCTATGGGAACGATGGCGGCAAGCAAAGGTCTGCCCTCGGAGGCTAACTTGATCAATGCGATTTGCGCAATCGTGGCGCGGTAACGCTCCACGGCCTTGCGGTCGCCGACTTTGCGTGCCTCGCGTCGAAGCTGCCTAAGTCGCTTTGTGTCGGCCGCCGCGCGACGAAGTCTATCCTGATTGGTCAATGGCACACGCAGCAACGTAAGGATAGCTGCAGAAATTCCTGCCACGATTAGCAGCGTTACATCGGATGGCAGGTTTAGCGACCAGCCCAACAGCAGATCGACAATCGCCAAACACAGGTTGTTCCACCAATCGAGCATCAGCCAGCCTTTGCCAGGATTTCCACTCGTCCCGAATTGCCGTCCACACGTAGTGAATCGCCTGAGGCAATCAGCCGCGTGGCATCGGTACAGACCACTGCCGGGATACCGAAGTCACGGGCCACGATCGCTCCATGCGAGAGAATGCCACCCCGTTCGAGCACCAAGCCGTTGACGTGGGGGAACAGCGGAGTCCAGCCCGGATCGGTGCTGGGACATACGAGAATACAGTCTTGTGGCAGATCGCCGGCTTCGTCCGGGCGATGGACGACTTGGGCCACACCCCTTGCCACGCCGGGGGCGACGGTCGCGCCGCAGAGTTCGTTCACTGATTCCACCGGTTGCGGCAGGCCGAGGCCGTCCAGGTCGTCTGTATCGATGATCGGCGGCACTTCCATCTTTCCCCAGGCTTCGCGGCGCAGCTTGCGTACGGCGATTCTCTCGCGAAGCGAACCGGCATCCATTGGGAACTGTTCCAGTTCATCGAGTTTCAGAAAGAACACGTCTTCGCCCAGATCGAATCGTTGGCCAATTTCGAGGACGAGGGCACGGATCAGTTCGTAGCCCTGCATCAGGTAGTGCTTACCCGATTCACGGTACGGCAGCAGACGGCGGGCGACTTCGAGTTCTCGTTCCACGTTCTCTCGAAGCGAACTTCCGCCGCAGTCAGCCAGCCGATTCGGCAAGTCGGCATACGCGGCCCGCTGTCGTTCGACGTTTTGCTGCTGCATTTCGCGGGGGCTCGGCCCTTGGCGGTTCGCGATGCGCGTGATCATCTGTTCGACATGCGACGGCTCTTCCCGCCAACGAGGCTGCGCCAACTCCATCTCGTCGTGGGCGCGGTGGCCGAAATGCCCCAGAAACTCCTCAAGTGTATTGTTGCCGGATGCGACGTCGTGAAGCTCTGTGTTCTGTTGGAGAGTCGTGTCCCCGTCCAAAGCCGAAGTGAGCGTGATGGCCAGCGCCGTTCCCTCCTCCGTGCCCATGAGTTGCACCAGTTGGGCTCGCAATGCTTCCAAGGCCAACGATCCCACGAATCCCGGCAGAAGCGACTCGGCACCAAACTCGTCAAGCACTCGGCGACGGCGGTCCTCCAATTCGCTCAGCAATTGCTCGTCGCTCAAGGACGACAGAACCTGCTCTTGTTTTTGATGCACGTAGTCGAGATAGGGTGGCAAAACCAGTTCTTGAAATCGGCGGTCGGCGTGACGTTTGGCCTGGCGGAGTCTTGATCCTGAGCGACACATCGCCCAAAGCGTCATGGGTAGAGTCCAAAGAAAACGACCACTCGCCTTGTCGGGATCGAAACGCGTCGGTCCGCGATTGATCAGGCTAGCGTCGGCCGTCAATGCGTCCAGGTCATACGCCGTCGGCATACTGTTCCAGAACATCTCGGACAGCCGATCGGGATCGGCATAAACACGCCCGGCGATCAGCTCCAAGAACCCGTCGCGACGGATTTCGCGCGACGGCCTGTATCCCAGCGATTGGTACAGTCGGCCAAAGCCGCCGTCGCCGCTCATAAACGGTCGCACAATGTCCCAGGTAAGCGGCGTGGGCAGCCGCAACGTCTCGGCCAGGTTGTGGACGACCCACACACGACGCGATCCGTTGGCAAGGCTGCGAAGCCGTACGATTTCGTCGCGACGAGCGGTTTCGGCTTCGCCAGCAGTTTCCAACCCACGGATGGTCCGGGCTTGAAGCAGCGCGAAGCGACCGTCGGCCCATGCCCATTCGACATCAACGGGATGACCGAAGTGTTCTTCCACGCGAAGTCCCAATTCACCCAACTCGGCAAGTTGTTGCCTGTCCAAAAGGGCCGCCGAAGAACCACGATCGGGAGACTGAGGGTGCCCAGGAATTGGGAGGGCGAAGCTCCTGCTGAGCCGGTCTGCTGGCTTTGATGCACGGCTCGGCAGGAGCCACCCC
>CAZUAH010000255.1:0-1747 GCA_964617665.1 uncultured Pirellulaceae bacterium | reverse complement strand
GCGCGGGGGGGGGGGGGGGGGGGGTTTTGTGCCCGGGGGGGGCTGGCGCGGGCCCCCCCCGACAGCCTCTGCTTGTTGCCTCTCATCATTGCTCGATTCTACAGTAGTCAACTCTTCGCGACGAACCAGGAACCGGTCAGGGGTCACCTCGCCGGAGACGACCACGTCGCCCTGGCCTCGCGCGGCTTCGACTACCATGTAATCGTCTCTGGGTGACATGGGGTCTCTGGTGAACAGGACGCCAGAGACTTCGGACGGAAACATGGCCTGTATGGTAACCGCCGTGCCATCGAGCCCCGATATGCCCTGGCGTTTCCGGTACGTCACCGCAAGCTCGCAGTGCCAGGAATCGAAAACGGCATTGATACACGCAACCAGCAATTCCCACGGGTCCGTGGGAAACGGTTCGCCGGTGAGAGTCTGATACGCCGCGAGAAGGCGTTCGGCCAAATCACGCTCCGCATATGAACCCGGCGAGATGCGAGCGGATTCGCAAAGCGAATCAGGTGTAAGATCGGCGACCGTTCTGGAAAAACTGTAGATCCACTCTACATAACCTCGCCAGAATTCGGACGTATCGCCCACCTCGTCGGCAAGTCCCGGATGCAGCCCGCAGTTGAGGATTGTGTCCATCATGCCGGGCATCGAGACAGCGGCCCCACTGCGCACGGAAACGAACAGCGGTCGCGCACCGTTGGCATAGCGCCGGCCCACTTCATCCTCCAGCCGACGGAGGTTCTGGCGAACTTCCTCCTCCAGTCCTTCAGGCCAAATGCGTTCACGCTCGAAATACCTGCGGCAGCAGGGCACAGAGATCGTAAACCCAGGCGGCACATTGAGCCCGGCTCGGGTCATTTCTTTCAAGCTCGCGCCCTTGCCGCCGAGCAGGCGTTTCAGATCACGTCCGGCCTCGCCCGCAGGCGGTGGGTCGCTAAACCAATACACCCACCGGCCGGCATCGCTCATTGACTCGTTCCCAGTCATGTCCTGCACAGGTGTGTCCTGAAAGCGGCGTAAGTTGCAGTCGCGTCTCGGCTGAGGCAAAATGGCGTCGTTGTTGCGCAACCATCATACTATCTTCAGACGAGCGATCCTAGAAACGGGAATGAAGTTGCTCCTAGGCTACCTGCCAGGGAGTTACGGTCACCGCATAAGTCGCTGGACATTTCGTTCGCCGTAGCCAAGCTCACACCGGCCTTGTGCGGCATAGAGGTGATTGCGAGATGACATCCGAGCGCATGGACGCACGAATATGGATTCACGTAATTCGGATGCCCAATGCTGATTGTTCCGCAAGTTCAAAATGGTGGTATCGAAGGATGAAACTCATGATGGGCAAAGTGATTCTGGGCTTCTTTGTGATTGCGGCATTGCTGTTCCATACAGGAACGTATGCCCAAGATAGTCTGGCCGTGAACTTTCAGAAACCCCCGGCCTCCGCGCGGCCGTGGGTTTACTGGTTTATCATGGACGGCAACCTCAGCCGTGAAGGGATCACGGCCGACTTCGAGGCATTGCAGGCGGCGGGAATCGGCGGTGTCATCATCATGGAAGTCAGCGTTGGGATTCCCCGCGGGCTCGTTGCCTTCATGAGCGACCAGTGGTGCGACCTGTTCAAGCACGCAGTGGAAGAGGCAGAGCGTTTGGGCCTGGAGATTACGTTGAACGCCGGCCCTGGCTGGACAGGTAGCGGCGGCCCATGGGTGAAAGCGGAACAATCGATGCAGCACCTGGTCGCTTCGGCCGT
>CAZUAH010000254.1:0-19017 GCA_964617665.1 uncultured Pirellulaceae bacterium | reverse complement strand
AAATCCGAGCCGCTACTTCATGGCCACGCGCTCGCAGAGTGCGCCGCCGGACCGCAAGTATCGATGCGTTTTGCACAAAGGGACTGACCAAAGAGAAGGTGGCCATCTGCCACGAATACGGCATCATGGTGCGCACTTCGGCTGCCCACATGCAACCCGGTATTGCGCCGGATCGTTTCCTTGAATTGGGAGTGGACTACGCACTGACCGATGATCCGGCCCTGATGAGGCGATCCGTCAGAAGGCTTCGTCCGGATGCGCTTCTTTCAAAACCCGGTCAGACGTTTCTCGAATTGGTGCGAGACAGAAGATAGGGGGAAGGACTACAGCAATGGAGCATACCGTGATCTGTACGCAACACCTTCGCCTCTTGCTCGTCGTGATGGTCTGTTCCCATACGTTGTCGGCTGCGAGTGAGTCTCTCGCTGAGAACGGGCCAACCCGAACAGAAACACGAGCGGAGGACTCTGAACTGCGGAAAGAGGAGATGCCAAGACCAGACTACGGTGCTCCGGTTCCCGCGCAGATATCGGGGCGCGTCGTGTTGCACGAGCAGGGACGGTCGTCAGGAGCCGAAGGTGTATCGGTCACCGACGGTTACTCCGTTGTCAAGACGAATACGCAGGGAGTCTACACACTCACGCCCGACCCCAGCGCTGTGTTCGTCTACATTGTTCGTCCCTCGCAATGCGATGTACAGGGCGACTGGTACAAGCCGTTGGCTACGAAAATTGACTTCGCGCTCAAGCCCGCGATCGATGATGAGAACGATTACGTCTTCGTGCATGTCACCGATACGCACGTCTCCGAAAACCCCAGATCCGTGGCGGGCATGCGTCGATTCGTGCAGGAAGTCAACGCTCTGGACCCCAAGCCCCGTTTTGTTGTGAACAGCGGCGATCTACTGAATCTCCACAAGGCGCTTCTCGGTACGCCCGCTGCCGGGCACGCCTCTTTCCGCAACTACGTGGGTATCATGAATCACTTGACCATGCCTCATTATTCGGTTGCCGGAGACCATACGGATTCCTCCTATCGCCTCGATCAGTTTCCTCGCGGAGACCACCGCTGCGGCAAGGCATTGTATTGGGAATACCTTGGTCCGAATTTCTTTTCGTTTGAGTATGGCAAAACCCACTTCGTATCTGTCGACTTCGGGTATCACCTCGGCGAGCGGCAGATTCCGGTAAACGGTCGGAAACTGGAGTACCCCACGAACCGGGTCCAGCCGATGCATGTCGAATGGCTGAAGCAGGACATGGCCAACCGCACACCCGGCTCCTTTGTTGTCACCACAGCAGAGAGCGATTTGACTCGATTCTGCCCCGACTTTCGTGAAATCGCCACGCGGTATGACGTGCGACTTCAACTGGTCGGCGACGACCACATTGTGTCTTACAAGGAGAATCCTGTTCCGTGCCGCACCGGCGGGGCCTTGTCCGGCTGCTGGTGGAACCCCAAGGCAAAGCAACTATGTCCCGATCTTTCACCGCAGGGATATCTGATCTACCGAGTCACCGGCGAGGAGCTGAACTGCTTCTACAAGGGATTGGGACAGCGCGTTGCGATCGTATCGCACCGCGTGGGTGCGCCATGGAAGGGACGCGTGAAGGTTCAAGCTCACGTGGTACAGCCTCGGCCCGGTGAAACTCTAGAATACACAACGGACGGCAAGGACTGGAAGGCAATGCGAGAAATCGGCCGACCGTTCTATCGCGCACTTTATGAGACGACGGTGGATTCAACCTCCCTCTCCGATGGCCTTCTGCGGTTCAGCGTGAGAAGCACCGCCAGCGATGAGGTGTGCTCGCGGGTGTTCGTCGTTGTCAATGGCGACGACTCGTTGTCGTTCGAGGCCGACGCCACCCTGTCCTTCAGCGTGAGCCCTGCCACCAACTGGATCACTCCCCGAGCGCCCGCCGGCAAAGTGGACGTACTCTTCAACGATGAAGTTGTCGGCGCCCTTCAACCCAAAGCCCGCAAGGACTATTCGATCCGTATCCCCGCCTCGCGCCTGATGGAAGCCAACACGCTGTCCTTTCGCTTTGTGGAACCTGGCGATGGCATGAGCCTCAGCAGCCCGGTTCTCACATTTCAGGGCAACACGTACCGGGATCCGAGGGACGAGGCGATTAGACGGGTGAAGGCTGGACACTGGGGCGACAAGGCGGCCGAATGGGGAGGCTTCATCGCAGGCGATGCGCAACCACCAGACGAAAGTCCGTTTCATCGCCGACAGAATGTCTTTTGCTTCATCTTGAGTGGTGTGGAGTGAGCCGAGGGCGAATGCGTCTTTCAATGAAGGTGCCATCGAAGCGCCTTGGTTACAGCTTCGACGATCACGCGGCTGATTCGGTCAGAATCTGTCGAACGTCTCCAATCAACGCCTGAATTGCCTCCGCGGTGGTGTTCCAGGTGCACATGAAACGCCAAGCGTTGGCGGCTGGGAACTCGTAGAACTGCCAGCCGCTGGCATGCAGTGCCGCAGCCAGACCATCCGGCAGTTGCGCAAACACGGCGTTGGTTTCCACGTTGAACGGCAAGGTCACTTCGGAAAACGCCGTCAACTCGCTGGCGAGCTTCCGTGCGTGGTCATTGGCATGCCGGGCATTGTTCAGCCAGGCGTCATTCTTGAGGATTCCGATCCAAGGGGCGGCCAAATAGCGCATCTTCGACGCAAGCTGGCCGCCCTGTTTGCGCCGCCAGGCAAAATCTCTGGCCAGACTCTTATCGAAAAAGACCAGCGCCTCGGTTCCCGGGCATCCGTTCTTGGTGCCGCCGAAGGTGAGCACGTCGATCCCCGCCTGCCAAGAAAGCTCCTTGGGCGCAACGTTGCCCAAGGCTACCAGGGCATTGGCGAAACGCGCGCCGTCCATATGGAACTTGAGATCCATTTCGGCGTGTTTGTGTTTCAAGGCAGCGAGCTCATGCAATTCGTCCAAGGTATAGACGGTGCCAACTTCGGTGGCTTGCGTGATCGTAACACCTCGAATCTTGGCCGAGTGAATGCCGTGGCCACGCGTGAGCAGATTTGTCATGCCCCGAGGATTCATCTTGCCCTGGGCGCCGTCCATATGCAGCAGCTTGGCTCCGCCCGTGAAAAACTCAGGAGCGTTGGCCTCATCGATTTCTGCATGGGAAATTGGATGAGCGACAATTCCATGATAGGACTGACACATACTTGTCAGAGCGAGCGCGTTGGCGGCAGATCCATTGAACACGAAGAACACTTCGCAATCCGTTTCGAAGACTTCCTGGATCCGTCGCGTCGCCTCGGCCGTGATCGGGTCATCTCCATAGGGGAGTGCAAATCTCGTTTCCGGACTGAAATTGGCTCGTTCGACCGCCTCCCATGCCTCCGGGCAAATCGGCGAGGCATTGTCGCTAGTGAACTGAAGTTTCGCGTTGGTGGTATCGCTTGTCATGGCCTTCTAGGACGCCTACGCCGAATTTGTACCGGGGCCGATATGGATCTTGTTTGATTCTGAACCGTTCCTGAATGCCCCTCTGAGTTGGATCATTGTTTGTTCGGCCGGGTCGCTTCACAACAACCCCAACGCGTTTTCGCGCGTCTTCAGCGGAAACTGCACTGGCCCGCCGGTCCGGTGCGAGTCAAATACCGCGTTGACCATCTCTACCGTGCAACGGCCTTGATAGACATCGCACACGGGCTGACGGTCATCACGGATCGCCTGGATCAGGTCGCGGCAAGCGACGACGTTGCCCAGCAGACGGGCGTCGCCCTGGATCGGCTCGGGTTGGCCGATGCCGGCGCTGGAAACAGGCTGCCACTTCTTGCCGCTGCGGCCGGGCGACCAGGCTTGGTCCTGCAAGATCCAAACTTGGGGCAGGTAGCCGGTCAGGATCTCGATGATGCCGCGCGAACCCAAGATTTGCAGGCCGAACCGCGAAGGTCTACCCGTGCCGGCGCCGCGCACCGAATCGAAAGTCGCCGTGCGGCCCCCGTCCAGACCGTAGACGGCGTGAACGGTGTCCCCGGCGAGCGGCCCGAGACCTTCGTTCCCCGGCGCCACGTCGGCTTTGGTCACGGGATGGCCGTCCTGCTCCATGGCGGCGAAACACCAGTTCGGATCGCCGCCGATCGCGTGAATCAGATTCATGATGTGGCTGCCGAGCACCCAGAGATCCTCGCCGCCGCCGCGGCGAGCGTCTTCTTTGCCGCGCCCCCGCAGCTCTAGCACGTCGCCGATCGCTCCGTCGCGAATCAGACCTAGCACGACATACAGTCTCGGGCTGTTGCGGGTGATGTGGCCAACGGCCAGCTTGACGTTGTGCTTTTCGCAAGCGGCAACCATGTCGTCCGCCTCTGCGGGCGTCCGGCACATGGGCTTTTCCATGTATGCGTGGATCCCCCGCTCCGCGGCGGCGAGAAACATGTCGCGATGCTGATCGGGATGCCGCGAGCAGATGGACACGATGTCGGGTTTCGTCTCGTCCAGCAACTGCAAGTAATCTGCGAAGGCTTTCGGGGCGCGCAGGCGGGTTTTGGCCGCGGCCCGTCCCGCGTCGTCGGCATCGGCCACACCGACGATCTCCGCTTCGTCCTCCATCGCCCGCCAGCAGACGTCGAGACCGTGGCCGTAGTTTCCGCGGCCAGTGTGGCCAATAACGCCGACTTTGACTTTACCACGGTCGGCCGTATTGGCAAACAAACTGGAGGGAGCCAAACTCGCAGCAGCGATTCCTGCTCCAATTCCTTGGACGACTTCACGTCGATTGATCATTTGGGCATTCTCCTGGTACGTGAATTGAGCGTTGGGATTGCTTCGCAGCAGCCGGCTTGGATGCGAAACTTCCGTCCAGAATAACGCCGCACTTCGCTCGAATCAACGTGACGAGTCAACTCACTCTTGCCCGAACCACTCCTGCGGAATCTCGATATTCCACACCTCGCTGTTCAACGGGCGTGCATGGCCCCCGGCAACCCAGATCTTGTCCTTGAATACGTACGCCGAATGTTCGTGGCGGCTCTTCCAGATCACGTCGGACTTGAGTTCCGTCCAATTCTTGCCGTCGCTGGAGTACCAGACGTCCCCGAAGTTATCGTGTTCCTTTGACCACCCCCCGAGCACCCACATCCGGTCGCGGTAGACAACCGCCGAGAACCACAACCGCGGCTGCCACGGGGCTGCGTCGGTAATCAGCGTCCAGTTCACGCCGTCCTCCGAGCACCACACGTCGTTGACCGCGACGTGTTCCGGGTGCCAACGCCCACCGCCCATGATCCACAGCTTGTCGTCAAATACGACGGCCTGCGCATGTGCCCGTTTCGACCAGGCGGCGTGCTCGGCCTCCAACCGCCACTCCTGCCGTCGCCCGAGGACCAGACGTCGTTCTTGATCATCGCGTCGCTGTGATCGTAGAAGTTCTCCGTGCCGCCGAGGACCCACATCCTGTCCCGGAAGACGGCGAACGAAGGCGCCACCCGCGCGCACCAGCCGGGATCGCCCGTCTCAAGGGTCCATTTCGCGCCGTCGGTCGACGACCAGACCTTGTTGCTGTTTTCTGCCCCCGGCAGCTTGCGTCCGCCCATGAACCACATCTTGTTCTTGAAAACCAATGAAACCGACAGATCGCTGTGCTCCCACGGCGCCACCTCGACCGTACAGGTCCACTGCTTGCCATCCGGCGACTTCCAGACATCGCGAGGATTGGGTGTTTTCGGTGTGTACCATCCGCCCAGAACCCACAGGTGGTTGTCATACACGAACTCGCCTTGCGAATCGCGCGCCTGCCAGTCCGCCTTCTCGTTCACGCACACCCAGTCCGGACCTTGTCTTGCTTCACTCGTGGCCGCAACCACTCCAATCAGAATCAATCCCAAAACACCACACCGCCATTGCATCTGCATGCCTCCTCATACTGAGAACGTGTTTTGAAATGGGCAATCATCCATCTCGTGAGCCGACGGCGCTAGCCGCGGGCTTCATTCCCCCAACGTTTAACGCGACTACGCCCGAGGCTAGCGCCTACGGCTCACATTTCAAAACACGTTCTGAGATTGCTCAATGCGCGTCGCTCTGATTCACGACGCGCCCGCTTGGCCAGAACGCAACCCCTTCAGAACAGCATATCTTCGGTTCGAGCAAGAATCTTCCTTTTCTTGCGGATCACCTTCGATTGGACTACGCGGGCGGGAAACCTATCGGTGGCAATCAGATTTGTTGTCATTTATCATTTGTCTGAAGGTGTCCGGGAATTGGGAGGGCGAAGCTCCTGCTGAGCCGGTCTTCTGGAACCGCCACGCGGCTCGGCCGGAGCCTCGCCCTCCCGAAAACCGTGGATTCCAACGTTCGGAATACCTGCCGGTGAACCGGCGCAACTCCTGGGAGGGTGGTGCGATGAAGAACCTGCTGTCGTTCGGCTTACTGGCGTTAGGATTTTGCGGCATGGCTTCGGGCCAAACGTTTCGCACGATTACCAGCGAGGGCCCTTGGGGCAACTACGAGGCATTCCCTGACGTGTGCCGGATGGCCAACGGGGACTTGTACGTGGTCTTCTACGCCGGGTATGGCCATGTTTCCAACCCGCGCGACGATCTGCCGCGAGGAGGCGCGGTCTATGGGCTCCGCTCGTCCGACGAAGGCAAAACGTGGAGTGATCCCATCCTGGTCGTGGACACACCCGAGGACGACCGGGACCCCCACGTGACCCAACTCGCCAACGGCGATCTGCTCGCGTCCTTCTTCGACAGCGTCTACTACACCGAGGACGGCAAGCGGAAGCGGAGGGCGGAGACGTACGTTGTCCGGTCCGCCGACGGCGGCAAGACCTGGGGCGATCCTGAGGTCGTCACGACGCCCTATCAGGACACGGCCGGCATCGGCCGCCGTATCTTCGTATCCGGGCCGGTGGCCCAACTGAAAGGACCGCACGTCGTGCTGCCGATCTACTATGAAGAAGTGGCCGGTCACTACGTCACGTCGGTCGTCCATTCCGAAGACTTCGGCCACACCTGGACGCGGCACTCTCCGGTGGACCCCGAGGCGTCCCTGGTGTTCTCCTACGGCTTCTGCGAAGCGTCCATTGCGCGCGTCTCCGACGGGCGGCTGATCATTCTGATGCGCCCCGGCATGCACCAGGCGTACTCCGACGACGAGGGTCGTACCTGGAGCAAGGCAACTCAGTTGCCCCACCGCGGCGACGCGCCCACGGTCATGATAACGTCGAAGAACGTTCTATTGGTGGCGCACCGGCATCCCGGCACCGCGGTCACCATCTCCGTGGATGACGGGGCCAGTTGGGGCCGGCCGCATCAGATCGACACCGTCGGGGGCGCCTATCCCGGTCTCGTGGAACTGAAAGACGGCTCGATCCTCTGCATCTACTACGAGGAGGGGAAGGCCTCCAGCATTCGGCAGGCGATCTTCACGGTCGAGCCCCGCGTGCGATTGGAGAACCTGCACCAGAGGTGGCCTGTGCCGCCGCCGGGCGATGCAGACTCAGAACGAGTAGCCCATTCCGACGATCCGTTTTGGAACGGCTTAACGCGCGAGTCGATCCAACTGGGGCACATCCTATTGATTGTCAAAGGCTCAAAGGGAGTGGCCGGTTGCAGCTACCTCAACATCGATACGTTCGAGCGGTTTGGCGAAGCCTGCGCCATCATTCCCGCGGGTGACTTCGACAAGATGTTGGACGCCAAAGTGACCGCAGTGACCTCCCAGGCGAAGGCACTTGGAGTCGACGTTGGCATGCCCGGCCGAGAAGCCCTGGAACTCCTCCGGTAGCCGGCAATTGCCGCTTCGGTGTTTCGACCGTAGCTGCGGTCGCCAGACCGTGGGGAATCGCCCATCCACCGTCTGGCGACGGTAGCTAAGAATGTGAGAACTGCTTTTCGCGCGATCCTAGGGCGCGGGGATCAGTGGCTGGTCGCTTCGACGGTCGGCCACCGTGTTCAGCAGTTCGAGTATTTTGGCGACGATCTTGGGCTCCGCTTCCTCTTCCAGGCAACTGGACCGGGCTCGCCAGGTCGTGTAGCCGCCCAACTTGTGTTGATCCGGCGGCGGCAGGTAGCCGGCGTAGCCGTTGGCCAGCGAGACGTTGAAGGTCGGCTTCAATGGACTTTCAGCCTTGACCCGCAAACCCGTGCTGCCGTAAACCTCGTTCGGCATCGCCGTGACGCCCAACTGGCCGATGCGGATTGCCTGAAGCTTGATTTCCCGCGCGTCGGGCCACTGAGACATGATGACGGTTTCCCGGGCGTAGATTTCCGGCCACGTGCGAGGTTTGCCGTGGGGGAGTTTGTCGAAGACCAGCTTGGCCTCCTTGACCTCGGCGGCGGTCGGTTTGCGACGTTAGTTGTGCCAATCTGGCGCCCGAGGGCTGATCGCCTCGTCGAACGTCGGCGCTTGCCGGAAATCGGGATGGGCCTGGTGGGCTCCGTGATGCCGGCCGTAGTAGGTGCCGTAGAACTGATAATTGGTGTCCACCCAGCGAATGATCTTCAGCAACTCGGCCTGCGACAACAACTGATAGTGCGGGTCGCGGGCGTCCGTGGTGCGAAGCGTCGACACCAAAGCACTCGTGTGAGAACCGAGGCTCTTGGGCGGCAAGTATGCGCCGTTTCGGTTGGCATGGTCGGCCCCGGTGTGATGTACGAATTCGGCGACGATTGGCCCCGCCAATTCTCGGTTGCGTAATTGCTCGAAGGAAATGTTGTGGAGGGGCGTAACGGTGCCGACAAGGCTCAAGTCGGCGTCCGGTGCCGAAGCACCATGGCACGAGACGCATTTGACGTCGAAGATCGGCTGGATGTCGGACGGATAGTGAATCACCTGCCGCGGATCGGTTTCCCCGGGCTGCGAGCCCGGCGTACTTGGCGAACGCTTTAGTGCAAGCAGCGTGTCGCCGGCCACGGGGTCCGGCGTCTTGCGGGAGCGTTCGTGGCAGCCGATACAGGTTCGAGTCTCGCCCGGCCGGTAATTGACGTAGGTCCGCTCCCGCTGGACTTCCATGTAGTTTTCGTCCAGGGCCTGGAAGAAGATATTTCGGTCGGCCGGAACGATGAAGTGGGCGGAACCGTCTTCCTCGACCGGCACGATCCCCCACTGCACGCGGGGCCACAACGCCGCCGACCACTGCGCGCTATGATAGTTCGGGCTCCACTTGCGCTTGGTGTCCCAGTACTGGGGGACCGCCTCGTTGATCCGCAAATACTTGATCGAACCGCGCTCGACTCCCTCCATGCCTTCATAGACGTTCGTGACAACGCACAGAGCCTCGCCTCTCTCTTGCAGGTCGGCGGAACGGAACGAATGGATCACTTCCGGTACCTCTCGGGCAGACAACGGGGTGGGATGCCAGCAGGATACCGTGCCGTCCTCGTCTTCATAGATGAACGCCTTGTTGCTCGCCGTGTCGATCACGTAAAGCCCGTAGGCGCCCGCGGCCATGTAATGGTCCGCCGCGTTCTCCTTGTGCGAGACCAGGAACTGCCCTTCGCCGAAGGGGTAGGGATGCGTATAGAGCAGGCCGCCGATGCCGTTGTCGTTGACGACCTGCGAGTTGCTGCCGGCGAAGAGCCAGCCGCCTTGGTTCGGCGCCACGTCGACATCCGGGGTGAGATTCGTCAGGGGAGCCGAGGTGCGATTGTCTTTCGATAGATCGATGAGCTTGATTGGCCCCACGCTGTTTCCCTGCGGGTAGTGCGGCCCCACGGCACATACGATCAGCGGTTTGTCGCCGGGAACGGGCTGGGGGTACATGAAGGCGCCTGTCGCGTACTCCGAATCGGAAAGCCCGAATAGCTCCTCGCTCTTCGAGCCGTCGGGATTTATGGCCCAAAATGTCTTTCCCACCCGAGCGCCTTTATCGACGTACTCCCAACGGTGATAGAGGATTCGGCCGTCGTCGAGAACGGCGGGGCTGAACTCGCTGACGGGACTTTGCGTCAGTTGCGTTAAATTGCCGCCATCGGCGTCCATGCGGTGGAGGACAACCGTCACTACGTTAGGCTGCGTGAAACAGAGGATGCCGTGCTCGCAACGCGAGGAAGTGAACGCGATCCCGCCATCCGGCAGGTAACAAGGGTGCATGTCATCCGTGTGAAAACCGGTATTGCCGTAACGGGCAACCTTGGCCATCTCGTCCGCCGGCGGGAACGTCAGCTGCCGCAGACCGGTCCCGTCAGTATTCACTTCCCAGATTCGGAATCCCGACGAGACATCTTGCCGGTGATCGAAGACGACCCGCTTGGCGTCGAAGGAGAGACTGAACTTGCCGATCAGCCCCGTTTCGCCCGGCATGTCCGCGGCGGTGACGACGGGCCGCGCCCGGTTCGTCCGTAGATCGTAGATGTAGATTCCGTTTTCGGCCAGGAATCGGTCGGCACTGGTCCCGTTATGCACCACGGAATAGTTGTGATCGGAAGAATAGGGCTTCCGCTTAACGAATACGATCTCGTCAATCCCGAGGCTTTCCGGCCGAATCCTCGTTCGGAAAGACCACGTGCGTCCCGGGATCGCTTTGCCATCGATGATTGGGTCCACGCGCCAGAAGTACTTCGCGCCGTCGACCAGGGCCGAGATAAGCGTGAATTGCGAGTTCGTGGTTTCACCATCGGCGTCAGACTTGGTCACGTTCAGTGACGCATCTCCAACGGCGACCTTGCGGCGATCGCGGCCCAAGTACACTTCGTAACCGGATGGCGAAAATGAACCAGGCTTCGTCCAGGACAGGACTAAGGCGTCTTGGGCGATTGTCCGTCGGTTCGCGGGAACCGGGTCGGTCGCGATGGGGCTCTTGCCCGTCACCTGGATGTACGACAGCCCCGGCGCGTGGTTGGTGTACGGATCTCGCCCCCAACGGCTACCGATGTCGATGCCCACATACCGGATGCCGGTCTGCCCGGTTGCGTCGAACACGCTGGTCGGGCCAATATCGGCCACCTGGGCGACCGTGGACGGCCCCGCAACAAGCTCACCGGCCCAAACTTGGGTCCAACCCATGGCCGTGGTAAACGCGGCCGTACCCTCACCGGTCGGCTTCCCGGTTTCCGGCAGAGCGGCGCCGTCGGGGGCGACCCATACGGAGCAGGCTTTAACGCCGCGCCCCTTAAGTTCCGGAATCCCCGGCCCGGCGTCTTCGTGGTAGTTCCAAACGCGAATCTCGTCGAGGTCACAGGGGGCGCCCAGGTCGACGTAGACCCAGTTGTCATGGGTAGGCAACCTGTCGTCGGCAAGCCAATTCCCTCCCCACGCGACAGGAATATGCCGGTTGGAGTTGTTCAGACGTGCGGGGTCGATCAGGTGCCGCGGCCCGACCAACGAAGCGTACTCAGTGTTGGCCACGGCCGCGGTGGGAGCGAGGATCTGGGCAACGGCAGTAGGGGCCAGAAGTGTCGCTAGGAAGGCCGTCATCAACAAGACTCCAACCCTCTTCACGACAGTTCCCCTTTTCGTTCTCGCTACGCCACGCATCATAACCACGCGTCCCGTCATTCTTCTGTCAGCCCCGTTCTCCTCCCGCAAGATCCCCTTTTCGTCAAGGTTCGTCGGTCTGGTGGGCGAGTCGAAAGGGGTCGCAAGCAGCCAATACGGAGAGCAATGAAAAAAAACCTGCACGCTGTCGCGGTATCGTAGTTTGTCAGTATGTATGGAATTGGCCCGAAACTCAATGCTATTCGTGGGGCACCTCCGCAGTCTGGCAACTTGCGTATACCTGCTTGGACCCGACACACCTGCCGCACCAGTCATTCTGATTTGAGGGCACGCCGGAGCCAACAAGGGGTGCGTCATTGTGATACACTGGGCTCGTGGCTTGGGCGCGTCGACTAGATCGACCTCGACAGGACCAAGGGCATGCCCGTCGGAGGCTGATACAAGGAGCCGATTCATGTTCACTCGACGTCAGTTTCTGGAGGATTCGATCCTTGCCGCCACGGCGGCGCTGGCCGGACCTAGCTTGGCTGCTTCTGCCGCCGAGGAGCCGACGAGAGCTTCTGCCAACGAGCGGTTGTCGGTCGCAGTGGTCGGGACGGGCGTCCGAGGGCCGGCTCATGCCGGGGCCTTTGCCGGGCGCGGCGATTGCGACGTGGTGGCGATCTGCGACGCGGACATGAACCGTGCCCGACGCCATGCCGATGCCGTGGGCAAACGTCAGAAGCGGAAGGTGGCCGCGTACCAGGACCTGCGAAAGATCATCGACGACAAGTCGATCGATGTCGTTTCGATCGCTACCTGCAATCACTGGCACGCGCTGGCTGCCATCTGGGCCATGCAGGCGGGCAAAGACGTTTATGTCGAGAAGCCGGTTAGTCATAACATCAGCGAAGGACGGCGCATGGTGCAAGCGGCGCGGAAGTACAACCGCATTTGCCAGGTCGGCACGCAATATCGCTCGGACGGAACCTGCAAGGCGGCGGCCCGGTTCATGGCCGAAGGCAAGTTGGGTAAGGTCACTTTGGCGCGGAGCATTACCTACAAGCGCCGCGGTTCGATTGGAGCGGTCGTCGAAGGCAAGGTGCCCGATGGCGTGGACTACAGCCTATGGTGCGGGCCGGCGCCTACGAGCCCGATTACACGACGCAACTTCCACTACGATTGGCACTGGTTCTGGGAAACGGGCAACGGTGACATTGGCAACAGCGACGTGCACCGAGCCGACTTGGTCCGCTTCGGCCTGGGCGTAACGAAGTTGCCTCGGGAAACGATGTGTTACGGCGGTCGGGTCGGGTACTCCGATTCCGCTCAGACACCCAACACGCAGGTAGCCGTGCATGATTTCGGCGACGTCACGTTCGTGCAGGAAGTTCGCGGGTTGCCGACTCCCAAGTTTCACCGACACGGCGGCGCGGTTTTCACCGGCAGCGAAGGCTACATTGGCATGGCCGCCGGGAGCAGTGCGCAGTTTGATCCGAACGGCAAGCTGGTCGAGAGATTCTCAGGCCCCAGCGACGACCATTTCGGTAATTTCATCGAGGCGGTCCACAGCCGCGACCGCGAACATTTGAATGCGGAGGTCTTCGGCGGGCACCTCTCGGCCGGGCTGTGCCACCTGGGGAACATTTCATATCGGCTCGGACGACAGGCCGCCCCGCAAGAGATCCTCGACCAACTCGCATCGCACAAGCTGTTCGACGACCCGAAAGACTCGTTCGAGCGAACCAAGAAGCATTTGGCCGACAACGGCGTCGACATCGAAAAGACGCTGCTCACCGTGGGGCCCTGGCTCCAATTCGATCCGGACAAAGAACAATTCGTCGGCAACGCGGCGGCCGACGCCATGCTCACGCGCGAGTATCGTCAGCCGTTTGCCGTGCCGAAGGAGAGCGAGGTCTGATGCGTCCGGGGCGGTCTCCCGACCGCCCCACGTCACAGATCGAAGGTCTCAGCTGGCGGGACGGGAGACCTTCGGTCAACACGGTGGTCGGGTAAGGAGACCCGCCCACAACGAGACCGCCAACTCCCAGGAGGCACCGATGACCGGATTACCCCTTACGACGACATTTGCCGTGCTGCTAGTTTGTGGGTGGGCTTCCGATCCGGCCGCCTTGCCGGCCGACGAGACGATGAAGGTCGATCTCGTGCAGGACTTGCAGTGGCAAGACCACCATTTCGCGATGACCAACTGGTTCTACAAGTACAAATGGAGCGAACCGGCCACGCAAATCGACGTCCTCGCCCGTTGCGGCTATGGCGGCGTGCTGCTCTCGCTCAAGGACGATCCTAACCGGTGGAAGATGTTGCCGGCTTATCTTGCGGCGCTGAAGAAGCACGACATGCGACTAACTGCGATCCATGCGCGGTTCTATATCGAGGACGGCACGTACCCACAGGTGATCAAGGACAACCTGCCGCTTCTTGAGGACACGCAGGTCGTTTTGATCCCGTCGGTCGCCAGCCGCAAGAAGCTGGACCGAAAAGACCCCGAAGCGGTCGAGATGGCGGTGAAGATTCTGCGCGAAATGTCGGACGATGCGGAGAAGTACGGCCTGGGCGGCGTCGCGCCGTACATGCACATCGGCAATTGGATCGAAACGATCGACGGTAATGTGCGGATCGCCAAGGCCGTCGATCGGCGCAACGTCGGCGTGATGTTCCACCTGCACCACTGGCAGGCCGTTGGCAATCGGGATCTCGACAAGCTGCGCGAGGACCTGAAAAAAGCAAAGCCCTACTTGATGGTCGTTGTCATCCAGGGTACCGACACAGACAAGGCCACGCACAAGATATTGGGAGAAGGCACCTTCGACATGGTGCCGGTGGTTCGCATGCTCCGCGAGATCGACTATCAAGGCCCCCTGGGCACGATGGGCTACACGCAAAGCGGCGACATTCCCGCCAAGCTCGACCGCGCCTACAAAGCGTGGGAGAAGACCAAGGCGGCAGAGTAGCCCCGCAACCCGTAACGAGCGAGCGGCAGATGAAAATCTACTGAGCCAACGTACTGCGCAGAACAAGAGAGTATTCCAATGTTTCGTACTTCCTTCCTCGCTATCGCCTGTGTCCTAGCCCTTGATGGTTACGCCATTGCCGCGGAGCTTTCCTCGTCACGACCCAATATTGTCTTGGTGCTTACCGACGACCAGGGCTACGGTGACTTAGGTTGCCACGGAAACCCGATTCTGAAGACGCCCAACTTGGACCGTTTGTACGCCGAGTCAGTGCGATTCACCGATTTCCACGTCAGCCCGTTCTGCACCCCGACGCGTGCGGCTTTGATGACGGGTCGCTATCCAGGGCGAACGGGCGCCTATCGTACCAGTAGCGGGCGCACGATGATGCATACTGATGAGCGAACGGTGGCCGACGTGTTTTCCAATAACGGCTACGTCACCGGCATGATCGGCAAGTGGCACCTTGGGGACAATGCACCTCACCGGCCGCAGGATCGAGGTTTCCACGATGTGGTTTGGCATCGGTGCGGTGGCGTTGGTCAGGCTTCGGATTACTGGGGGAACGACTACTTCGATGACACCTACGAGCGGAACGGCAAGTTCGAGAAGTTCAAGGGCTATTGCACCGACGTTTGGTTCTCTGAATCGATCCGATTCATTGAAGAGAACAAGAACAAGCCGTTCTTTCTCTACTTGGCGACCAATGCACCGCACGGTCCTTATCGAGTCGATCCCGAATGGAGTAAGCCCTACGCAGGGAAAGCGAATTGGGGCGCTGGGCCGCAGTTCTATGGCATGATCGCGAACATTGACCACAACCTCGGCCTGCTCCGTGAACGACTGGAAACTCTGGGGCTCGCTGAAAATACCATCCTGATATTCATGACCGACAATGGGACCGCCGCCGGAGCGGCCTTCGGAGAGGACAGGCTCAACAGCGAAGCGGTCAGAGGATTCAACGCGGGGATGCGCGGCAAGAAATCTTCGATCTATGAGGGCGGGCATCGGGTGCCGTTTTTCATTTTCTGGCCCGCCGGTGGACTGGTCGGTGGTCGCGACATCACGCCTATCGCCGCCCACGTCGACGTCTTGCCGACCCTAGCGGAATTGTGCGGGATTTCGCTCCCTGGCTCGCATCACCTCGATGGCATCTCCTTTGCTGGCCAACTGAAAGACCCGGACGCTCCAGCGCATCGTGATCATCTCGTCGTTCAGTTTCAGGGCGGCCCCTATTTCAGAGCGGCGCCCAAAGCGCGGGAGTATTCCTGCGTGCTGAAAGATCGCTGGCGCCTGATCGATGGGAAAGAACTCTACGACCTTGATCAAGACCCGGCCCAGCGGAACGACATCTCTGCCGCGCATCCCAAACTAGTCGAGGAACTGCGCGCCCTTTATCCCGGTTTTTGGGATTCCGTGTCACCTCGTATGACACCCGTGTCGATCGACCTGGGAAATCCCGCGCACAATCCCACCACGCTTTGCAGCCAGGACTGGTACATGCCGACGGGAAACCCGCCGTGGAATTTCGGTTCGATCAAGAGACTCCCGCGCGTCACGGGCCCATGGATGGTGGACGTGAAGAAGGCCGGCCGCTACCGTCTGACTCTCCGGCAATGGCCGATCGAAGCCGACAAGCCCGTTGAAGCCGTCCGCGCCAAGGTTCAAATCGCCGGGCAGGAGATGGAAACAGCCGTCGAGCCAGGGTCCAAAGGCGTTGTCTTCGAGCTGGAACTCCCCGCCGGAAAGACCGAACTGCGAACCTTCCTTTACGACAAGGCCGGCAAAGCGGGCGGCGCCTATTTCACGGAAGTCGAGGCGTTATGAGTTTGACAATAGACCGAACCGAGCGGATGGCGCGTTACAAGGATCGCTAATATGAAAAACAGATGCCGTAACACCGTACTGACTAGCGAGATGAAAATGGCCCTGGCGTGTGTGTTGGCTGCAAGTTTTGGGGTGTCGTCCCTAACCGCCGGTGAGATTGCTGACGCCATCAAGCAGGCGAGAATCACCGGCGGCATTATCGTTGTCGTGAACGGTGGCGATGCGAGTTATGATGACGCAGCAGATTCGAACTGCACGGTCCACGGGCTAGAAAGTGACGTTGGCCGCATACGTGCCCTAAGAATACGCGTACAGGCAACGGGCCGATACGGCCGCGTTTCGGTATCGCGGTTGGGTGGAGAGAGCCTGCCTTACATCGACAATCTGGTCAACCTGATCGTGATAGGAGATACGCGGCACGAGATACGAGATGAGGAACTGAAGAGGGTATTGGCTCCGAGAGGAGTGATCTTCGCCCCGGAAGGAACTCGCATCCCGCATCCCGTATCCCGCATCGGGAACGGTTTTGTGACGTTCACAAAACCCGTTCCCGACGACATCGACGAATGGAACCAGTACCTTCACGGTGCGGACAACAACGGTGTCTCGGCCGACCGGGTAGGGCCGCCGGAGCGGCTTCAGTGGACGGGCGGAACGCGTTGGGGGCGCTCGCATATGTCGTGGGTAACGGTGACCTCGATGCTCTCAGCGGGTGGTCGACTATTCACCATCGAAGACTTGGAATCGATCGAATACCACAAACTCGCCGCGCGGTTTCACCTGGTGGCTCGCGATGCGTTCAACGGCTGCGAGCTGTGGCGACGGCCACTGAAGAGCTGGTACGCAACAAACAGTTACGTCAAGTTTGTCCCAACACAGATCCAACGCAGAGCGGCAGCTATCGAGGACAAGGTCTACTGCACGCTTGGCTACGACGAACCGATTAGTGTGCTGGACGCGTCCAGCGGCAAGGTACTGCAAACGTTGGCCGGTACTGCCAAGACCCGTGAGTTCGTAATCGATCGCGGAATCGCGTATGCGGTCGTGGGGCGGCCCTACGGCGAACGGAATGAGCCGGACGCCAGAGTCGTCACGCTGAAAGCCGTGAGGACCGATCGTGGGGAAGCAGTGTGGGAAAAGACAATCGGCACCGAAGGCGGGTACGTCGGTGGTACGCTCGCAGTGAAGCACGCTCACCTGGCATACGGCACGCGGTCTCATGTGATCTGCTGCGATACCGCCACTGGCCGGGAATTGTGGGCGATGGAGTCGGCTGCGTATCCGGGGCAAACGGCAAGACAGCCGAGAGGGAATCGCAAAGCTCCGCGGATGGGATCCCCCACGAATACCAATCCGACGCTGGTGCTCACGGACGACATGATCTATTGCTCCACATTGGACGCAGTAAGAGCATTTTGCCTAGACGATGGCCGGCTGGTGTGGACAGCGAAGAACGTCCAGAACTACATGAAAGGATCAGATATTTTCGTCGCGAACGGCCTCGTGTGGACAGGGCTCCTGACCGGACTCGATGCGAACACCGGGGAGGTCAAACGACGGCTCACGCAAGAGATGCACCAGCCGATGGGACACGACCGCTGTTATCGCAACCGGATCACGGAAACCTATTTCATCAATTCCAAGACGGGCGGTTCGGACTTCGTGACGCTCGATGGCAAAGGCGAATTTCCCAGCCCCTGGGTGCGGGCAACCTGCGGTCTGGGGCCGCTGCCGTGTAACGGAATGCTCTACTCGTCACCATTTTCCTGTTCCTGTCTCAAGGGGACCATGCTGACGGGCTTCAACGCTTTGTACAGCACAAACCGAGCAGCCGGGAAGGTCATGCCCATTGACCGGCACGAAGGTTTGCTCAAGGGCACCGCCTACGGAGCCGCTCCAATGACTTCAAGCACCGCAGCGGACTGGCCCGTCTACCGCAACAACAGTGCTCGGAGCGGGGCGACACCAACGCCAGTCAGCGGCAAGCTGGCCTGCGTATGGGAGACCAAACTCCCGTCACGCCCAACGGCACCCACGATCGTTGGCAACCTGGTCTACGTTGCCGCCCGCGACAGCCACGTTCTGTACGCTCTGTCGCGCCAGACTGGTGAAACGGTCTGGACATTCACCACCTGCGGACGTATCGACAGCCCGCCGTCATTTCACCAAGGGCTGCTGCTGCTCGGTTGCCGCGATGGCGGGGTCTATGCTCTTCGTGCTGACAATGGCGAATTGGCCTGGCAGTTCCGCGATTTGCCGACCCGTCGGTTGATGGCCGCCGACGGCCAACTTGAGTCCGCCTGGCCCATCAGTGGAGCGGTCATGATTCGCGACGGGGTCGCCTACTTCGCGGCAGGCCGCAGTTCTTTCCTCGACGGCGGAATCGTCGTCTACGGCCTCGATCCATCGACCGGTCAAGTGATCCATCGCCGCCAGATGAGTGGTCCTTACGCCAAGAACGGGTTCCCCGTCCTTGGCGCGCGCAACACGCGGATCGAAGGGTTCAAGGGGGGAATCATTTCAAGCGAAGGTGACCTGCTGTACATCCGCCACCAGGCCTTCCAACCCGACCTTACGCCCGTCCCGTTGGCCGCGTTGAAGCAGCCGCATCTGATCGCCTCCAGCGGTTTCCTCGACGACATCCCACAACACAGAACCTACTGGACCATCGACACTGACCTCTGCTACGGGCCGAACACCGGTGCGACCGGCGCCGGTCCCCAGGGCGATATTCTGGTGATGGACGGAGATGTTTACCACGAGATTCGTGGTTACTTGCCAGGTCCGGCGGCCCAGATTCTCTTCACGATTGGGGATCATTTTGAGGGACTCCA